>JBKHAJ010000115.1:0-10465 GCA_046542935.1 Spirochaetia bacterium
GAGAGAGGGTCCCGATTGAGCACCGTGGGGATCCCCGAGGAATACCATGGAAAGACCTACGGCGATTATAAAGAGGCCTTCGGCGCCTTCAAGAAGTCTCTGTTGATCGGTATATTGGAGAACACCGGTTCTCCCCACCGGGTCAAGATCGAGGCGTTGCGGGAGGCTCAGAAGACCTCCGATGTGTCGATGCTGGTGAACAATCTCCAGAAGGTCAAGGGTCTCGAGGTCAACCGCCCCCTCCTGGTCCCCCCCGACGATTACGTCTTAAAGCGGCATTCCCGTGCCATTGTCCTGGAACGGGTGGAGGGGTAAGAATGGCCGCGCATACCAAAGACGACATTCTTGCGAAGCTCAAGCAGATACCCCTTTTCGAGGAGCTCAAAGATAATGATGAACAGATGAACTCGTTGATGGCCGTCTGCCGAATACGTGAGCACAGAGAAAACGAGGTGATTATCAAGGAGGGGGATTTAGGCACGGAGATGTTTATCGTCTATAAGGGTGGGGTGGAGATCAAGAAGCGTACCAGGGCCGGGGACGACTACACCGTGGTCACGCTCAAGGCGGAGTACAACGTCTTTTTCGGCGAGATGGCCCTTATAGACGACGACAAACGGTCGGCGACGGTTATAGCGGGGGAGGATTCGGTTTTTCTGGTGATCACCAAAAACGATTTCCTGAAACTCGGCAACGACCATCCGGAAGTGGGACTTCCCATAACCCGGGCTATTGCCAAGATCCTGGCCGGCCGCCTCAGAAAGACGACCTCCGATATGGTGACCATCTTCGACGCCCTCGTCAACGAGCTGAGCGACTGACGGCGGGGATAGCGGTACACGATGAAAGCCGAAGAGATAATAGCCGAAGTCTGGAGACAGAAAAGCGAGATGATCAAGAAGGGAAGACAGCCGGGTAGGGTTATCCTATCCGCCGCGGATTATAGGAAGATTCAAGAATACCATGCCCGGCTCGGCGAGCTGCCGAAACCGGACATGGATTACATTCAAAAAGACAGCCTCTTCGGGACTCCCATCTTCATCGAAGAGGTCGAGACCGTTACGGTGGAATAAACGGCGCGGGAACGCCCCTTCACGACTCCTGGCTGATAATCCGAACCATGATAACCCCGTCGATAGCCTCGAGCTCCTCGAGCAGAGCGTCGCCGACTGTTCCCTCCACATCGATGATGGTGTAGGCGTAGTCGTCCTTGTGCCGGTTGAGCATGTCGGATATATTCATTTTTTCCTCGGCGAGGATGGTGGTGATCTGTCCGACCATGTTCGGGATGTTCCGGTTGGCAATGACGATTCGGGTGTCGCCGGTCATCTCCATCTCGCAGGTGGGGAAATTGACCGAGTTGGTGATGTTCCCCGTTTCGAGGAAAGCTCTGAGCTGGTCCACCGCCATGACGGCGCAGTTCTCCTCCGCCTCCATGGTGGACGCCCCCAAATGGGGGATACCGATGACCCCGTCCATGGAGAGGAGCTCGGCGTCGGGAAAGTCGGTGACGTAAGCCGTCACCGTTCCTTCCTTCAGGGCCGTCTTCAGGTCGGAGTTGTTCACCAGTCCCCCCCGGGCGAAATTGATAATCTTAATCCCCTTCTTCATCAGGGCGAATTTGTCCCGGTTGAGCATACCCCGGGTTTCGTCGGTCAGCGGCACATGGATCGACAGATAGTCGCAGGCCCCGACCAAGGCGTCTACGCTGGCCCCCTTCTTGACGGCACGGGAAAGGCTCCAGGCGGAATCCACGCTTATGAAGGGGTCGCATCCGATCACCTCCATGCCCAGTGCCACCGCTTCATTCGCAACCCTGGCGCCTACAGCCCCTAAACCGATAATCCCCAGGGTCTTACCCCTAAGCTCGGAGCCTTTGAACTTAGATTTCTCGCTCTCGATGAGCTTCGGAACCTCGTCGCCCTTGTCTTTGACCGCGTCGAGCCATCTCATCGCGGGATAGATGTTCCGGGCTGCCAAAAACATCCCCGCTAAGACCAGTTCCTTGACTCCGTTGGCGTTCGCTCCCGGAGTGTTGAAGACGATGATTCCCCGATCGCTGCAGGTGTCGACGGGAACATTATTGACCCCCGCTCCCGCCCGGGCGATCGCCTTGAGATTGCCGCCGAACTCCTTGTCGTGGAGAGAAGCGCTCCTGACCACAATTGCGTCGGGGTTGGAAAACTCCGACGCCACCTCGTATTTTTCCCGGGGAAACCGGTCGAGGCCTTTGGATGCTATCTTGTTGAAGGTCTGAATCTGATACATTACCGCTCCTTTTCGAATTTTTTCATGAAATCAACCAGTTTTTCCACGCCCTCTTTGGGCATGGCGTTGTAGATGCTTGCACGCATACCGCCCACGGAACGATGTCCCTTGAGGTTGACAAGCCCTTCTTTGGCCGCCTCCTCGAGGAACTCTTCGTTGAGCTCGTCCTTCGGCAGCACGAAAGGAACGTTCATCAGCGAGCGGTCCTTTTCTCGGACGGTGCCCTTGTAAAAAGAGGAGGAATCGAGATAATCGTAGAGAATGTCCGCCTTCTCCCGGTTCATTTCGTACACTCCGCGGACCCCGCCGTGTTCTTTGATCCACTCGAGGACCAGCTTGACTATATAGATACCGTAGCAGGGAGGGGTGTTGTGCATCGATTTCGCTTTGATGTGGGTCTCGTAATGAAGCATTGTGGGGGCGTAATCGATGTGGTTTCCCGACAGCTCGTTCTTGATAATCACCAAGGTGACGCCGGCGGGGCCTAAGTTCTTCTGGGCCCCCGCGTATATGAGGCCGAAGTCGCTGACATTTACCGGCTCGGAGAGGATGTTCGAAGACATATCCGCCACCAAGGGAATCGCCCCGGTCTCGGGTATTGCGGTATACCGGGTTCCGTAGATGGTGTTGTTCGTCGTGATATGGATGTAGTCGGCGTCGGGGTTTATACCGGGAAAGTCGGGGATGTAGGTGTAGTTCCGGTCCTTCGACGAGGCGATGACCCGTACCGTTCCGTACTTTTCCGCCTCCTTAGCCGCTTTGGAGGACCAGCTTCCGGTGTCCATGTAATCGGCTTTGCCGTTCCGGCCGAAGAGATTAAGCGGTACCATGGCGAACTGGGTCCATGCCCCGCCCTGTAAAAACAATACGCTGTAGTCGTCGGGGACGGTCATGAGCTCCCTGACCAGGTTCTCCGCTTCTTCGATGATTCCCAGGAAAACCTTCGACCGGTGGCTCATCTCCATTACCGACATTCCGCTTCCTTCGTAGTCGAGCATCTCGGAGGCGGCCTTTTTGAGGACCTCCTCGGGAAGGGTCGAAGGTCCGGCTGAAAAGTTAAATACTCGTGCCATACTTTATCTCCTTATTAAAATATTCGGCGCTCTGAATCAGGGCCGATACTATGCGTATCTCGTCGAGGAGGTAGACGTTCCGGACCACAACTCCCTCGAGTCCGTGGAGTCCCACCGGGGCAAAGTTTATGATCCCCCGAACGCCCCCCTCGGTTAAACGTTCAGCCGTCAGCTGGGCCGCATCGGCGGGTACGGTGAGCACGGCAACGCGGATCTTCTTCTTCCGTACCCGCTCAGAAATTTCGTGAGCCGGATACAAGGGGACCCGGGTCTTGAGGAGCTCCAAACGGTTGACGGAGCTGTCGAAGCCCGCGGCTATCTCGAACCCCTCGTGCTTTTCTTCCATATAGGCCAGAAGCGCGCTCCCGAGCCGTCCTAAGCCGACGATGCACCCCCGGGTCCGCTCATCGAATCCGAGAACATCGCGGATTCTTCCGCTGAGGGCTTTGACATCGTACCCGCCGGGACTTCCCGTTTCACCGTCCAAGTAACTAATGTCTTTCCGGACGGTGTGGGGTTTTATCCCCATCCGCTTCCCGATCTCCGCGGAGGATATCTCCACGGCCTCCTCTTCGAGGAGCTTTGTGAGTACATGATAGACCCTGCAGAGGCGTTCTACCGCCGGTTTCGGAATCATCCCTCTCCCTGACTTGTGAAATTTTTCACAGCTTAACCCGAAAGGCGGAATATGTCAACCGGTGCGGTGCTACCCCTTTTTCTCTTCTTCCTCCGGGAGGACGACCTTCAGATGGAGCTCCTCGAGCTGCTTCGGATCGACTTCCGAGGGGCTCTCGATCATGGGCGAGGCGCCGACGGTGTTCTTCGGGAAGGGGATAACCTCCCTTATGGTATCTTCTCCGGCCATGATCATTACGAGCCGGTCGAGGCCGGGGGCGATGCCGCCGTGGGGAGGAGCGCCGTACTCGAAGGCCTTCAAGAGAAAGCCGAACCTGCGATGGGCCTCCTCTTTGGAGAAGCCCACGATGTCGAAGATCCTCTCCTGGAGCTCGGGATCGTGGATCCTGATCGATCCCGAGGCGAGCTCGTTTCCGTTACAGACTAAGTCGTAGACATCTCCCTTCACCGCTCCGGGGTCCTTCTCGAGGAGGGGGATGGAGTCCTCTTTGGGCATGGTGAACATGTGATGGGCGGGGTCCCACTTTTCCTCGTCTTCGTTCCATTCGAAGAGGGGAAAGTCGACGATCCAGGTAAAGTTGAACTCTCCTTCGGGAATCATGTTCTCCATCCGGGCAACCGCGTTCCTCACGGCCCCTAAAGAGATGCACGCCCTCCGCCAGGTGTCGCCGACTAAGAGGATGATGTCCCCGGGCTTCGCGCCCAAGACGGAGGAGATGTTTTCTCCACCGTCGGCGTAGAACTTGGAAATGCCCCCGTCGAGTCCTTCGTCGGTCACCTTCTTCCAGGCGAGCCCCTTTGCGCCGTAGACCTTGGCGGTGTTTTCGAGCTCGTCGATGATCTTCCGGGAGTAGTTTCCTCCCCCGGGGACCACCAGCGCCTTCACCGCGCCGCCGTTGTCGAGGACGGTCTGGAAGACCTTGAAGCTCCCTTTGGGCACGAAGGGGGCGAAATCCCTGAGTTCGAGGCCGAACCGGAGGTCCGGTTTGTCGCTCCCGAAGGTGTCCATGGCGTCGTGGAAGCTCATCCGGGGAAAGGGGGTTGTCAGGTCGTAGCCGATCCCTTTTTCAAAGATGTGCTTCAACATCCCTTCTATGACTTCGAAGATATCGTCCTGACCGACGAAGCTCATCTCTAAGTCGATCTGGGTAAACTCGAGCTGCCGGTCCCCCCGGGCGTCCTCGTCACGGTAGCACCGGGCTATCTGGAAGTACTTGTCGAAGCCTGAGACCATGAGTATCTGCTTGAAAAGCTGCGGTGACTGGGGCAGGGCGAAGAATTTTCCGGGATGCAGCCGCGCGGGAACTAAGAAGTCCCTCGCCCCTTCGGGGGTCGAGCGGATAAGGGTGGGGGTCTCTATCTCGTAGAAGCCTTGAGCGGTCAGGTACTCCCGGGCGGCGAAGGTCACGTCGTGGCGGAGCTTGATCTTCCGCTGCATGCTAAACGAGCGGAGATCGAGGTACCGATACTTGAGGCGCATCTCCTCCTTGGCCTCGCTCCGCTCGTCTACCATAAACGGCAGGACCGCGCATTCGGAAAGGATTTCGATAGTCTCGGCCTTTACCTCGATTCCCCCGGTCTTCATGTTGGGATTGATCATGGTATCCGGGCGGCTGCGCACACTCCCGGTGACGGCTATGCAGTATTCGAATTTGAGCCCGACCGCGATAGTTTTTAGCTCATCCGAGGCGTCCTGGTCGACCACCACCTGCGTCAACCCGTACCGGTCCCGGATATCGATAAACAGGATCCCGCCATGGTCCCGGTTGCGATGGACCCAGCCGTTCAAGGTGACGGTCTGGTTCACGTGGGCTTCGGTGCATTCTCCACAGGTTACGGTCCGTTTCATCCGTTCCATGTATTCATCCTTTTATAGTCGTTATTCGTTCTCGAGGCCGGGAAAATCGAGGGTGGCGAAGAGGTCCGCCGGAGTTTCCGCGCGTCTTATTTGTTCTACGGTCCCGTTGCCTTTCAACAGGAGCTCCGCCGATCGGAGCTTGCCGTTGTAGTTGAATCCCATGGCGTGTCCGTGGGCACCGGTGTCGTGGACGGCGAGGATATCGCCGATGCCGATGTGGGGGAGTTTCCGGTCTATGGCGAACTTGTCGTTGTTCTCGCACAGCGAGCCGGTCACATCCACCGTCTCGATGGCCGGCGCGTCCTCCTTACCGAGGACGGTAATATGGTGATACGCGCCGTACATTCCCGGCCGCATCAGGTTGGCCATGGAAGAATCGAGACCTATAAAACTCTTGTAGGTCTCCTTCCGGTGGATTGCCCGGGTGACCAGCCACCCGTAGGGTCCGGTGACCATCCGTCCGCACTCCATGACGATCCGCGGTTCCTTGAGACCCTTACCCCGTATCAACCGTTCGAAGGCATCTTTTATTCCCGCCGACACCCTGTCCAGATCCACCGGTTCCTGCTCGGGACGGTAGGGGATCCCGATCCCCCCGCCTAGGTTCGCGAACTCTATATCCACATCGGCCGCCGCCTTTATGTCGCCGATCAGCTCGAAGAGGAGGTTCGCCGTCTCCACGAAGTAATCGGGGTTGAGCTCGTTAGAAGCCACCATAGTGTGGAGGCCGAACCGCTCGACTCCCTTGTCTTTGAGGATCCGGTATCCCTCGATAATTTGGTCCCGGGTAAAGCCGTACTTCGCCTCCTCCGGGGAGCCGATGATGGCGTTCCCCTCCTTCAAGGGGCCCGGGTTGTACCGCATGCAGATGAGCTTAGGAATTCCCGCGGTCTCTTCCAAGAAGGGGATATGGGTAATATCGTCCAAATTGATGATAGCTCCTAAGTCGATGGCCTTTCGGTATTCCCGAGCGGGAGTGTCGTTGGAAGTAAACATGATCTCTTCGCCGCTCATCCCCGCACCCCGTGCCAACAGGAGCTCGGTGTAGGAAGAGCAGTCCGCCCCCATCCCCTCTTCTTTGAGGAGCTTTAGGATGTGAGGGTTCGGGAGCGCCTTGACGGCGAAGTAGTTTGTGAACCCCCCCGGGACCCAGTCGAATTTCTTTAAAAAGTCCCTGACGTTGGCGCGGATTCCCGCCTCGTCGTAGATGTGGAAGGGGGTCGGATACCGGGTAATGATCTCCTCTATCTCCTCCTTGGAAAAGGGGAGAGACTTATCCTGCATGAATAACTCCTGGACTGTTCGTTTGAAATACCATAGAGTGAGGCTTAAGGAAAGTCAAGAGAATCCGGGGAAGCGGAGAAAGGAGCTCGATGCGTATGCGGGACCCCACAGAGATCGACGAGTTTTGGAAAGACCTCGAGGAGAAAACAGGGGAGAGTATCATCGTCTATTCCATAGGTGAGACCCTGACCCCCTTCGGGACGATCCCCTCCCGCACGGTGGGGCTCTTTTATCTGACCAAGAGCAGGTTCTTCTTTCAGTCCGATCCCGACACCAACTGGTTTTCCGGGCTCTTTAAGGGCTTAAGGAAGGGAAAGGACTCCCGCAAACGGAGGGAGTACATATTTCCCCTTTCGAGGATTACCCGGACGAGCCTCGACCTTCCGGAGGGTTTCTTCCGCCGGATTTTTATAAGCCCCCTGTCGATTATGGAGCTCGACGTAATCGCCGACGACGGTGCTGCGACGACTCTCAAGTATACCCTTATGTCCGAGGACAAGGCGCTGGAGTTCTTAGACGTCATACAGAAGGGCGAGCGGGAGTAGGCGGTATGACCACTGTGCTGAGCTGCGAAAACCTCACCCTCCTGGCGGGGGGTAAGGAGATAGTTCGAGGCTTAAGCTTTTACGCCTATCCCGGCGATAAGATCCTCCTCTACGGGCCCTCCGGCTCGGGGAAGTCGAGTATAGTCAAAGCGCTTCTCGGGTTTTGGCCCGTCGCCGAGGGTATGTACTATTTCCGCGGACGCCCCGTGGGCGAGAAGAACTTCTGGAGGGTAAGGCGCGAGGTCGGATACGTTCCTCAGAACCCGGATATCGGAGAGGGGAGCCTCCGCTCCCTCGTGGAGTACCTCTTCTCCTTCCAGGCCAATCCGTCCCGCCCGTCCGATGATAAGGTCGAGGAGCTCTTCCTTACCTTCGGACTGACTCCGGACTATCTGAACAAACGTTTTACCGAGCTCTCCGGCGGGGAAAAGCAGCGAGCCGCCCTTGCCCTCGTCCTTTTATTGGATCGGGACATCCTCTTCTTGGACGAAATCACCTCGGCCCTCGACGGGGATATGAAGCTCAAGGTGGTAGAGTACATCCTCGGCCTCGAAAACACCACCCGAATCATAATAAGCCACGACGACGAGTGGAAGCGTTCCGGCGGGCTCACCGTGGTTCCTTTGGAGCCGCCGGCGGCTTAGGTTAAGCAATGAACGGAGCCCTCGATATAACATATCCCGCCTTAGCGGCGGTATTCCTCCTCCTGCTCTTTCCGGTGGTCTTGAGCCTGGTGTTCCGCCTGAAGCTCATCAAGCAGATAGCGGTATCCATCGTCCGGATGACCGCGCAGCTCTTGCTTGTAGGGCTCTTTTTGAAGTACATCTTCGACCTCAACAACCCCTTTCTCAACACCGGGTGGTTCGTGGTGATGATCGTCACCGCCACCGGGACGGTCATCCGGAAGAGCGATCTCCGGGTAACCACCTTGATATGGCCTGCCTTAGCCTCGTTCCTCCTGGCGGCCGGGGGCATTCTCCTCTTTTTCAACGCCTTCGTGGTGCGGGTGGACTACCTCTTCGACGCGAAGTACTTTATCGCCCTTGGCGGAATGCTCCTCGGCAACTCGCTGAGGGGTAATATCGTGGGCCTTACTACTTTCTATAAAGGGATACGACGGAACGAGGCCCGGTATCACTTTGCCTTGGCCTCCGGGGCGCGGCACATCGAGGCGGTGGTTCCGTATATCAGGGAGAGCCTCAAGCAGGCCTTCGCCCCGATCATGGCGACCATGGCCACAACAGGAATCGTGAGCCTCCCCGGGATGATGACCGGGCAGATCATCGGAGGTTCGAGCCCGATGACAGCGGTCAAATATCAGATAGCCATCATGGTGGCTATCTTCACCGCCATCACCATGAGCACCGCCCTTACCATCTTCCTGACCTTGAAGCTCGCCTTTACCGAGCGGGGCACTTTGAGGGGGGAGATCTTCCGGGAAGGGTGAGTCCCGGCCGGACTCGGCCTGCCGAGATCGACTCCTCCCCACGGTACGGGTATCGGGGATACCGGAGGCCCCGGGCGCTCAAGATGCCCCTGTATCCCGGGCGGTAAAAAGGGTACACTTCCGGCATGAAAAACGGGCACCCTTCAGCGGCGGCGGCGGACAAGGCATCTTCCCTCGCCTTGTTCTCCTACGCGTCGAGCGTTACCATAACTCCTATCTGTCTCGTAGAGCTTTCCGCGCTCTTTTCCCTCTCTCTGAGTCAGGGAAGCAGTATCGAAGCGGTCAGGTCCCTCTTTATCGTGGTGACCCTGACGGGGAGCACCTTCATCGCCGCCCTCCTGGGGAAGATGCGGAGTCTCGGGATCGGGGCGGTCGTCATGGGGGCGGGGCTGCTCCTCTATGCTTCCGCCCCGGCATACGGCGCTGTTCTGTTCGCCTCGGTCCTGGTGGGGGCCGGAGGAGGCCTTCTCGAGGCCCTGATAAACCCCCTCGTTCAGGAGATGCATCCGGATAATTCAGGTCCCAGCCTGAATGTGGTAAACGCTTTTTTCTCGGCAGGTGTTTTCGTTACCGTCCTTTTAGGGGGCGAGCTGCTTACCCGCGGTGTCAGCTGGAGGGCGCTCCTCGCCGCCGTCGGCGGCCTGGCCGTGTTCACGGGAGCGGTCTTTCTCTTTTTGCGCAGACGCGGCGGGAAGGAACAGAAAAAGAGCATGCTCCAGGTGCTGTCGCACAAAAAGGAAATTCTCCTTCACCGCCGATTTCCGCTGTTCGCCGCGATGATGTTTTTAGCGGGAGGGACCGAAGGCGCTCTGACCTTCTGGAGCGCAAGCTACATCCGAATCCATTTCGGCACTCTGGCGCGGATGGGAGGGATCGCAACCGCCTGCTTCGCAGGAGGCATGCTGATCGGCCGGTTCGCCGGCGGCCGCTTTGTTCCTCAGCGGAGAATACGGCTGTTGATAGCGGTTTCGGCCCTGACCGGCCTTGCCGCCGCCGCAGCGGTCCCGCTCACCCGCGGTCTGGTCCCTTTTTTACTGCTCCTCTTTACGGCGGGCCTTTCGGTCGCCTGTTTCTGGCCGTCGATTCAGTCCTATGCCGCGGACCGGATAGAATCGGACCACACCTCTCTGTTCATCCTTCTCTCCTTAGCGGGGATTCCCGGCTTCGGCGCGGTCCCCTGGATTATGGGGATGATCGGCGACCGGTACGGACTGCGGGCGGGGTTCTTTATTCTTCCAGTTCTCTTTCTCCTTCTGCTTATCCTGCTGCTGATCGAACGAAAAAGCGCCGAGGCCTCCCCGGTCTAGACGATCCACTTCCTGCGGATGTTGCGGAGACTTACCGTAAAGAGGAC
>JBKHAJ010000116.1:0-10442 GCA_046542935.1 Spirochaetia bacterium
CGCGCACATTATGGTCGGTAATAAGCACGCCGATTCCCTTGTTTTTCAGATGCGCGATAAGAGAGCGGATGTCATTTACGGCTTTGGGATCAATGCCTGCCAGAGGTTCGTCAAGCAGCATATATTCAGGCCTGCAGGCCAGAGCTCTCGCAATTTCCACTCGTCTGCGCTCGCCCCCGGAAAGCGCAAGCGCCGGAGTGCGGCGCAAATGGCCTATTGAAAATTCCGCGAGCAAATCGTCCAGCAAAAGTTCCTGATCGTCCCTCTCCAGATCCTGCGCCTGAAGAACGGCGCGGATATTATCCTCGACGGACAACCCCCGGAAAATAGAAGATTCCTGCGGCAGGTAACCTATTCCCATTCGGGCTCTCCTGTACATGGGAAGGCCTGTTATATCCTGACCGTCCAGCATGATATAACCGCCGTCAGCCGCTATAAGGCCGGTCATTATATAAAAGCTGGTAGTCTTTCCGGCGCCGTTCGCGCCGACTAAGACCACTATTTCACCCTCCCGGACCTCGAGACTGATATTTTTCAGGGCGTTCACATGTCCGTAGGAAACGGATATTTCCTTCACCTCTAAGAGTACGTTCGCTTTATTCTTTTCCAAGATAGGCCTCCAGCACTTTCGGGTCGTTCTGCACCTGCTCGGGGGTGCCTTCGCTGATCTTCTTCCCGAAGTTGAGCACCGAAACCCAGTCGGAAAGGTGCATGAGCATCTTGACGTCGTGGCTGATGACGATGACGGTGATCCCGCGTTCCCGGAGCTTCTGAATCGCTTCGATGATCCGCTCGGTTTCTTTCGTCCCCATACCCGAGTTGGGCTCGTCGAGAAGGAGGAGCTTGGGATCGGAGACGGCGGCCCGGGCTATCTGGACGAACTGCCGCTCCGCCCACACCAGGTCTATTGCCCAGCGCTCAGCCGATTCGGCGATCCCTAAGAGCTCGAGGAGCTCCATCGCCCTCTTTTTGATCCCTTCTTCCCGCTCGGCCGCTTTGAAAGGGGCCCGCAGAAAGGTTTCCTTGGCGTCCTTGCGCCCGAAATCGTAGATCCCGGTCATGACGTTTTCGAGCACCGTGAGGCCTGGAACGAGTTTACCCGCCTGGAAGGTCCGTCGGATTCCCCTGTTCGCAACGGTCTCGGGAAGCAGTCCGGTGATGTCCTCACCGTCGAGAATTACCCGGCCCGTGTCCGCCTTCAAGAGCCCGGTGATACAGTTAAAGGTGGTCGTCTTGCCGCTGCCGTTCGGGCCTATGATGCCGTGGATTTTGCCCTCTTTGACGTCGATATCGATGCCCTGCAGGGCCTTGATACCGCCGAACGACTTGCTTAAGGACTTGATTGAAAGCATTCTTTGTTCCTTTCTCTACACATCTTAATTGGTCGCGTTACATTCTTGATTATAAAACTTAGCCATTGTACGGATAGTCTATTAGGTAGTCAACCGGAAAAATGTGTTTACTATCTCTCTGTACCGGGAGTATACACTAGCGACCACTTTTTCCCAGGGGAAGTAGATGCTTTCGAGCGCTCCCTCACCCGCCTTACGTATCCGGACGGGATTGTCCATGAGCCCCTTGAGGACCCGGGAAAAAGATGCGGGATCGTTGTCGCTCAGGAAACCGTTGACCCCGTCCTCAACGTCCTCGGCGGTAGAAGAACCCCGGATGAGGACCGAGGGGGTGGAAAAAGCGGCGGCCTCCCGCATAACGAGGCTCGCGGTATCGTAGAGGGAGGGAAAGAGGAAGAGATCGGCCCGACCGTAGTATTCCTTCATCTCCTCCCGGTCGATTACCCTGCCCATAAATTTGACCTGCTCGTCGAGTCCCGATTTTTTCACGAGCCCGCGTATTTCAACTTCGTCCTGCCCTGATCCGACAAAAACCAGTTTAAACGGACGCTTTTCCCGTTTGAGAATGTCCGCCGCTTCGAGGATGAGCCGGATATTCTTGATCCACCTGTGCTGCCCCACGAAGAGAAACATAAAATCTTCGTCCGTAAGACCGATCCGATTCTGTCCCGCCGTCCGGTACCGGCGGTATTCCTCGGAACTAGGAGCCGTAAGATCGGTCCCGTTGATCATTACCTCGATCTCCCCGGTATAGCCGTATTCCCGCAGAGTAGTCATGGTTCCCTTATTAGGCACCCATACGAAATCGGCGGAGTGATAGAACCTCAAGATCCGGTTCATCGCCCAGCTGACCGCCATGTCGCTGCGAAAGGCCTTCTCGAAATCTTCCCGGTACTTGCTGTGAAATGTAGTTACCAAGGGAATATTCCGTTCCCGGGCAAGATCCAGAGCGACCTCAGCGCTGGTGAAGGGGCAGTGAGTATGGATCAGGTCGAAGGGAATGCCGTAGAGCTTCTTCTTGAATGAGGCGTCCAGCCTGGGAATTCCCAGTCTCCAGGGGTCTTTCCCGGGTATGGGAAGAGAGAGAAAGCGGAGGACGGGAAAAGGTTCGGAGTCCTCGTATCCGGGGACATTAGGTACCACAGCGTAACAGGTTCCGTAGCTCTCGTTCAGCCACCTGGCATAGTTCCGGGCGACGAGCCCCACCCCGTCCATAATGGGTACGAAGGAGTCGTTAAATTGCCCCATGATCAAGCGGTCTTTGTCCCTGTTCATTACTCCCCCGTTTCAGGTAGGGGTGAATCGAGTATCTCCACCCTTTCGCCTAAGAATTTCGGCTCGGTCCCGGTTATATGGATATCGATATAGGCCTTGACCCGGGCGAATAACTCCCTGAACCGGGTCTTGAATCCATAGGAAAACGGAACATCCCCGGCATTGAACCCCACGGCATCTATTCCGTACTGCCGGGCAATATAGACCGCCCTTTTTCCATGGAACTCCTGGGTCACGATGATCGATTCCTCGATTCCGAAGACCTCCTTGCTGCGGACGACCGAATCGAGGGTCCTGAGGCCGGCGAAATCCATATATATAGCCTCTGCGGGAACACCTCGACGGATCAGCTCATTCTTCATCTCTTGAGGCTCATTGTACCAGGTTTTGCTGTTATCCCCGCTCGCAAGAATGTACCGGGCCTTCCCTCTCCTGTACAGCTCCGCGGCCGCATCGATCCGGTACGTAAAGTAGGGGTTCTGCCCCCCTCCCTTCCTGAACCGGCTCGTACCCAAGAGGAGGATAGTCCGCACATCAGGTATGTCTCTCACCGAGCTGTAGAGATATCCCTTCGAAGTCCGGTGAATGTTCCAATTGCAGTAGATTACAAAGGCCAAACCCAAGAGAATGAGAATTCGCAAAATAATAAACAGAATTCGCAAAACTCCCGACGCTGCAGCCATAGACATCCTTGTGCTTCCCCCCCAATATTACATAAAATATGCCGTTCAGGGAATAACATCGAACGTAATTACATCGAGGGGTGGTATGTTGAAAATCGGCTTAACCGGAGCAACCGGGTTCATCGGAAGTCAGCTCGCGGAGCTGCTCGTAGCGGAGGGACACCGTGTCTCCTGTCTCCTCCGCGAAACGAGCTCCACCCGCTGGATCGATCAGCTGCCGTTGAGACTCCACTACGGGGAGATTCTCGATCCCCCATCCCTCGAAGAGTTTGTCCGGGACAAAGATATCATATTCCACCTAGCGGGAACCGCGAGGGGACGGACCGACGCGGACATCATCGAAGCCAACCGTACAGGTACCGACAACCTATGCTCAGCGGTGCGTGAACACAATCCGGAAATCGCGAGATTCGTCTACATAAGCAGCGCCGAAACGGCCGGGTTATTTCCGGGGGATGAGCCGTGTACCGAAGATTATCCCGTTGAACCCGTCACCGTCTACGGGAAAAGCAAAGCCGCCGCGGAAGAGAGGGTTATATCGTGTCCGGGCCTCCCCTACACCATCGTGAGGCCGAGCCCGGTCTTCGGCCCCCGGGACCGGGACGTGTTCATCATGTTCAAGCTCATCGAAAGGAACTTTCTCCCGATGCCCGGACTGAACGGTACATTGAGCATGATCTACAGCCGGAACCTCGTAAAGGGGCTTCTCCGGTGCGCCGTCTCGGAAGCAACCCTCGGAGAGATCTATTACCTCGCGGACGACGGGCGTTATACCTGGGACGAGATTACCGAGTTTATGGCCCGGGCGCTCGGCAGAAGCCCGCTGCGGCTGAGAGTGCCCGTTCCGTTCATACGACTTCTCGGAAACATCAGCAGCCTGTACAGCAGGGTGACAAACCGGGCCACAATCTTGAGTAAAGAAAAGTTCCTGCTGATGACTCATTCCAATCTTACGGTTTCCAACGCGAAGGCTAAGCGGGACTTCGGATATATAACGGAGGTCCCCATGGAAGAGGCTATCCGGGAAACCGCCGATTGGTACAAGAAAAACGGCTGGCTCTAGGCCATGAATAGCGGCGTATTCGTATTTCAGGGAGCTCGTTGCGGCGGATGCAGACCGCCGAGGAATAACCGGGAAGGAGATCGAGAAGACGAGCTCGGTACAGAACCCCTTTTCGGGCGAAAGAATCTTCAAAACGTATTTTCTCGACCGGACGTCCCCCGGCGGCCGCGGCACCCGAATCGGCGGAGATGACCCGGACACGATCGAGGTAGAGCGCCGCCCGTTCTCCCCAGGTTTTGATTACCGCCTCCTTCAAACACCAGGCCCGGAAAAAGATCTCTTCCCGCGCTCCGCCGGGGAGCTCGCGGAAAACCGCCGCCTCTTCGGGAGCGAAGGCGTACTCGACGAGGAAGTCCAAGTCCCTGATCCTTCGGTGCCGCTCGATATCCAGTCCCACCTCGGTGTCGGATACGGCAAGGGCGGCGGAGTTACCGCTGTGGCTCAGGTTGAAGTGCAGACCGGAAGGACCGTTAGACAGAACCGGCTTCCCCCGGGAACCGCGGCAAAACTCGAGCTCCCCGGCGGGAAGGCCCGCGTATTCGGCGAGAACCGAACGGAGAAATAACCGGGAAGCGGCATAGCGGGCTCCCTCGATGGGGATCGGAAAGGATTCGGTCCGCCTCACTTCTTCCCGCGTCAGAATACCGGATGCCCCCGCCTCGGCGGAGAAGTCGCCGAAATCCACTGTCCACACATCCGTCATGCAACCGCACATCTTTATCCACACTACATGAAATCGGCGAACTTGACAATTTGGCTGTTTCACTATTCAATAAAACTCTACAACGAAGTAAAGGTGCAGTAGTGAATAGAAATCCCTTAGAAACACGTGTGGTTGTCACGGGCTTAGGCACAATCAACCCTCTCGGCAACAGCGTAGCGGAGTTCTGGGAGAACCTCGTAGCCGGTAAGTCCGGGATCAGGCTCTCGCGGAAAGTCGATCTATCCGAATATCATGTCAAGATCGCCGGCGAGGTGGACCTCCCGGAGGATCTGACGGAGTATTTTGCCTCTAAAAAGATGATCAAGCGTCTCGACGACTACATCATCTACGCACACATCGCCGGAGTCCAGGCGCTCAAGGACTCGGGTCTCGAGGTGGACAAGGCCCCCGAGAGGTACGGGACCCTCATAGGCAGCGGAGACGGGGGCTTGAAGACCCAGATGGAGAATATTGATCGTCTAATCACGACCGGAATGGGATCGACCTCGCCCTTCTACGTCATAAGCGCCATTCCCAACACCGGGACCGCCTTCTTCGCCCAGGAAAAGAACCTTCAGGGGCCCTCCTTCTCCGTCAATTCGGCGTGCGCCACGGCGAATCACGCTATCGGACTGGCCGCCGGAATGATCAAGATGGGCATGGCCGATGCGTTTTTCGCAGGCGGCTCCGAGGCCGCGGTCAATCAGGCGGGGATCAGCGGTTTCGGCAACATCATGGCCCTTTCCGACCGCAACGACAGCCCCGAAACCGCCTCTCGGCCCTTCGACAAGGACCGGAACGGCTTTGTCCTGAGCGAGGGTGCCGGGGTAATTCTCGTAGAAGAACTCGAGCACGCCTTGAAGCGGAACGCCCATATCTACGCGGAAATCGTCGGTTACGGGTTCACCACCGACGCTCACGATCTCGTGGCCCCCCATCCGGAGGCCCGGAACGCGAGCATAGCGATGAAGATCGCCATGGAGACCGCGGGGATATGTCCCGAACAGATCGGGCTGATCAATGCCCACGGGACCTCGACTCCGGTGGGAGACCGGATAGAATCCGCGGCCATCAATCGCGCCTTTGGAGAGCACGGGAGGAAGGTGCAGGTTCACAGTACGAAATCGATGACCGGTCATCTCTTAGGCGGCGCAAGCGGGATAGAGGCGATAGCCGCAATGCTCGCATTCGAGCGGAACGTGGCCCACCCGAGCATCAATGTCTTCGAGCAGGACCCCGAGGTCCGCCTCAACGTCGTTACCGAGCCCCGGAACACCTCTAAGCTCACGCATCTGATGTCCAACGCCTTCGGGTTCGGAGGACACAACGCGTGTATCATCTTTTCACGTTTCGAGGGATAGGTTAGTCGGGGAAAACCACCTCTAAGGCGGCGGCGGTGGTAACGGTCCCGTCGGCGACAACCTGCCCGACGGCGGTGGCGAAGAAACCGTCGTAATCGAGCTTCCGGGCAACAATCCCTGCCCGTACACCGGGCGTGAGGGGGGCCGCATACTGCGCTCCAAGGACCCGGGTGGCCCGTACATCCACCGGGGTCGCGTCGGGTCCGAGTCGGTCGGTGGAATGGGTGATAAAATAGTAGAGACACAGCCCGAGCTGCCCGATCATCTCGACCTGGAGGCTCCCCGGATATACCGGGGTCCCGGGAAAGTGCCCGGCGAATACCGGGTCTTCCGGGTCCATATACCTCCTCCCGGTTATGATCCCCCTCTCGAGGTCGATCCCGGTTATCTCGTCGACTAAGAGCATGCTTCCCCGGTGGGGGAGGATACGGGTGATCTCGTCCCTGTTCAGGCGGAGGACCCGGGGCATATCCCCCGCTTCCGCGATGGGCTTGCGGCGGTTCTTCTTGACGAGATCGAGGTAGTCCATATTTTTCCCGCCGGTCAGGAAGTCTCCCCCTTTACCAGCACATCTTCGAGGATATTCAACACGTCGTCCATATCCTCTTTCGTCAGCTGGCTCGAAACGGAAATGCGGAAACGCCTCGCATGGGCCGGAACCGCGGGAAAATCGACCGGCTGGAGGAAGAGCCCCCGCTTCTGGATCTGTTCGGCATAGCGCATGAGCTTCTCCCCGGAGCTCCCGATGATGATCGGTATCACCTGAGACTCGGTCTCCCCGAGGTCGAGGTTCAAGCCGGTGAGGCCCTTCTTGAGATAACGAACGTTCTCCCACAGCTTGTCCCTGAGGCTCGAATCGCGGGTTGCGACCTCCAAACTCTTCATGAGTCCCGCCACGATAGGGGGCGACGGGGCGCAGGAAAAGTTCCACGGGGATGAGTACCCCTTGAGATAGCGGATGATCCGCTTGTTGGAGCAGACGAATCCCCCCACCCCGCCGAAGGACTTACTGAAGGTCCCGAAAGAGACGCCCACCTTGTCCTCCATGTGAAAATGCTCCGCCACCCCCCGGCCGTTTTCGCCGAACATGAGGGTAGAGTGAGCCTCATCGATGTATATCGGGGCGTTATACCCCTCGCACACCTCGGAAATCTCCGGGAGTTTTACCAGATCGCCGTCCATGGAGTAGACCCCTTCCACGGCGACTAGAACCCGCTTGCCCTTCACCTTTTCGAGCATGGCGGCCAACGACTCCGGGCTGTTGTGCTCGAAAAAGAGCATCTTGGCCCCGGACAGGGTCCCCCCGTCGATCAGGCTCTTATGGCACTTCTCGTCGAGGATGAAAGCGTCCCCTTTCCTCAGCAGCCCCTGGATGGCCCCCATGTTTCCGCTGAGTCCCGATGAATAGAGGAGACAGTCCTCTTTCTGCTTGAACTCGGCGAGACGGCGGGAGAATTCGGTATGGAGATCGAAGGTTCCCGACAACAGCGGAGCCCCGGAGGCCCCCATCCCATAGACGTCCAACGCTTCCTTGGCCGCCTGGATGACCTCGGGATGGGTGGAGAGGCCCAAGTAGTTATACGAGGTAAGATTGATGATCTTCCGCTCTTTCCCGTCGAGGTTGCTCAAGATCTCGGTACGGACCCGGGGCGATTTCAAGAGCTCCTGTTCGAAGAAAGTAAAAGTACGGGCTACAACCGGGTTGGAAACCCACTCCTCGTACTCCTTGGGAGGATCTAAGACATTCTCACTGTCGTTGTAAAAAAAATCGGCTAAACTGTAATTGAGAGCATCCGACATTATTGATTCACGAACTCCATGAATTTGTCCCCCAGCTGATCGATATTCGCGATATCGGAGAGTTCCGAGCGGGGTATCTTGATGTTGAGCTCCCGCATAGAGCAGCTGACTACTTCGATCATATCGAGGCTGTTGGCACCGTATTCTTTCATCGATTTCTGGGGATCGATTTCCCCCTCGTCTATATCATCGAGGTTTTCGGCGATGTTCCGTTTGATTACTTCGATTACTTCTTCCTTGGTCATCTCATTACTCCTTGTGATAAAAACTTTAAGAGGACGTATCCTCAAGTGTAGCCATATAGCGATTCATCGTATTATCCCTGAAACTGAGCCCATTATCAACCGTTATGACCTGCCCGTTCATACCGTCCATGAGGCCGCTCGCGAGTGCGAGGATGGTCTTTCCGCAGTCGTCGGGAGAGAGGATCAGCGACTCATCGATCCCTTCCCTTTTCAAGAATTCGAAGAACTCCTCCCCGAAGATTCGGCTGAACGATTCGGTCTTGACGGTCCCGAAGCGGATGATATTTACCCGGCTCCCTTCCTTCTTCAGGTGGACCGCCAAGTACCTTCCGAAGAATTCGAGGAGGGCCTTGGAAGCGGCGACGAAATCGTAGCCCCGGTAGTAGTGGTCGGGTCCGTCCGAGGAAATCCCGATAACGTGCCCCGGATACCTGCCGAAGCGCTTCTTGATAGCCCGGGTGTAGGCGACGATGGGCCAGGAGCTGTATTCCAGGGTCTTAAAGAGACTCCTTTTCGCGTAATCGGCAAGCTCGAGGGTCCGTGCCGCGAACCCCACGTTGCTCACGAAGACGTCGAGACCTTCGCCGTGGAGGGAAATTTCCTCCATCACCGCTTCGGTATCCTCGTCGACACTCACATCGGCCTGGAGAAGAATCGGTTTCGGGGCACCTAAGCTCTCGAACTCCCCGTAGATGAGGTCTTCCTCGGCGGACCCCCACTTATAGGTCATGAAGAGTTTGGCACCGGCCATGGCGAACCGCTTCGCCGCGGCATACCCTATCCCCTTGGTTCCGCCGGTTATCAGTACTGTCTTTCCTGAAAGATTTATCTCTATCACCAAACAACACCTATCGGAATGATCTATTCCGGATAAAACTCTTCGATCCGGTCCCGGGTTTCGGGATACCCGAAGCTGATTCGGTGCATCATATCTTCCTGAAGCCGGGCCTCGATGAGCAGTTTTTTCTTCACCGCGCTCAAACTATACTTGAGCAAACGCAGGGATTTTACATTTTTCTCGGCTATCTGTAAAGCTATGTCCCGTGCCTTCGGCAATACTTTCTCCTTCGGAAGGATATAGTTTATTCCGGTCCCCTTCTTCTCGAGCTCCGACCCCTTGAACCGCCTCCCGGTGAACATCATCTCCGCGGCGATGTAGGGACCTACCAGCTCCCTCAAGAGGGTAGTCGTTCCCATTCCCGGGGTAAATCCCATGTTCATAAAGACCGCCCCGTAGCGGCTTTCCCGGGCGGCAATGACGATATCGCAGCACAATGCCATGGCGAGGCCTCCCCCCATGGCGTGACCCTCCATGGCCGCTATTATCGGAAACTCCGCCTCAACGAGCCGTTCCGAGAGAACCAAATCCTTGACCAGGATTCTCCCCTCGCAGAGATTGACCAAGGTCTCTTTATCGGCCCCTCCGGAAAAGACGTCGGAAAGACCGGCTAGGATAAGAACCTTCGGACGGATCTCCGATTCCAGCCGGTCGAAGGCGGTGAGGAAATCGTCGATAAACCGTTCGGAAAAAATATTCTTCTCCTCGGTGTCGTTCATCGTAAGGAGGGCAATCCCCTCTTCCTCGACCCGTATGTCCATTGTCGATGCCATTACACTACCTCTCTTTCTTCCCGTCGACCCGGACGAGCAGCGGCCTCTCGGGACGGAACTTGGCAAACCAATCGGGGATCATCCCCTCTTGAAAGCTCCGAATACCCGCGCGAACCTCTTCATTGAAGAGGAGATCGATCAGCTTGTCCCTCCCCTCCGCCTTTCGTCCGTCGAAATCGAGATACTGAGCGTCGTGAAAATACCTTTTTGTCTCGGCCAGGGCCACGGGCGCGGCCTTGAAGAGCCGCCCGATGAGCTTCCGCAACCGCTTTTCGGCCTCCTCCGTGCTGTAGAGCTCATCGACGAGCCCGTCTCTGAGGGCTTCTTCGGCGGACAGTCTTCTAGAGGA
>JBKHAJ010000001.1:0-40703 GCA_046542935.1 Spirochaetia bacterium
CTTGTCCATGCGGAACTTCCTGATAGCCCGGGGCGCCAAGGACAACGGGGCGGCCCGGGTGGTCCTCCTCGAGCCCGACCTTTATTACAGCGCCCAGGACCGGGGACCCCGGGAGGAGCACGGTTTTGTTCCTTTCGAGAGGGATAAGGAGGACTATAAGAAGTTCGACGGCCAGCCCTTTTCCGCGAAACTCTACGCCGAGCTCCTGAAGACGGCGGGTTACGACGAGGTAGTGACCGTGCACAATCATTCGATCTCGGTTAGAAATATCTTCATGGACCGCTTTTCGGGGGGATTTTACAATTTAAAACCAGCAGAGGTCTATACCAGCTACATGATCCAATCCGACGTGGTGGACCACGGGAATCTCGTCCTGTGTGCTCCCGACAAGGGCGCGGTGGAGTTCGCGAAAGAAGTCCAAGACTCCTTCGCCGGGCTGGAAGTCCCTCTCATAATCATGGACAAGAGCCGCCGCGGAGAAAGGGGTGTCAAGGTCGAGGTTGCGGAGGAATCACAGATAGATATCGATTCCGTCTCCGGAAAGGATATCGTCGTGGTCGATGATATGGTCCGCACCGGAAACACCATTGTAGAGTGCTGTAAGATGATTCGGGAGGGGAACCCCCGGAAGGTGGTCTTTTTCGTGACCCACTTCTACTCGAGCAGAGAGGGGCGGATCAATATGAACGATTCCTGCATCGACGAGATCGTCACAACCAACACCATACCGCAGATTTTGAACCGGGATTCCCAGGGACGGCTCCGGCACAAGATGGTCGTTCTCCGCCTCGAGCGCTGGATTGCCCGCTATCTTATGGAGCTCATGGAGCAGGCCTGTGGTGAGTTCACCGGTCCCCTGTACCGGGAGGACATGTCGTCCAAGAATCCCCGATGGAAGGGAAAGATGGGGCCTCTCTTTTCCGGGGTATAGCATGGATATATCGGACAAGCGTTTTCGCATAGCCGTGGTATGCGGCAAGCTCGGCGACGTCGACGGGGTATCCCTGGAGGTGGATAAGTGGATTGATATTTTTACCTCCTTAGGCCATGAGGTTTACACCATCGCCGGGGTGTACGGCGGCAATCTGAAGGGAGTCCCCGGGGATCGTCGGTACACCGTGGATTCCATCCGTTTTACCTCCGAGGAGCAGAAGGGGTTCGAGACTCAGGTCTTTCCCCACATGTTCAAGCATCCCCCTTATCTGAGCGAAGAGGGCAAGCGGACCCTTCTCTATCAGCTCGAGGCCCTAGGGAGCAGGACAGCGAATATCATCCTCGAGTACATTCGCGACAGCGACATCGATGTCCTGATAGCCGAAAATACCAACGCCATGCCCATGACTTTGATCGGCGGAACGGCGGTTTATAAGCTCGCCGTGGAACAGCGGATAGCCACAATCTTCCACCACCATGACTTTTGGTGGGAACGGAGCAGGTTCAGTCACAATTATATCGATAATCTTTTGAACCGGATCATGCCGCCGGCCGATCCGGGGCTGGAGCACGTGGTCATTTCGTCATACTCGGCCCATATCCTGCGGTCGCTGAAGCGGGTACAGCCTAAGGTGATCCCTAACTGTGAGGATTTCGAACACGCCATTGGAATCGACGAGTACAACGGCGATTTTCGAACTTCCCTCGGATTCTCCGATACGGATGTTCTCGTCGTCCAGCCTACGAGGATCGTCCGGCGCAAGCGGATCGAAGATTCCCTCGCCCTTGTTCACCGGCTGGTAACTAAGTACCGGGACTTGGATGGGCGTATCCGGTTCGTCATCTCCCTGTATCAGGGGGATGAGCCCGACGAGAACTATATCGAGTACATTTGCGGAATAGCCGAGTCGCTGAATATTCCCTTTCATATGATCTCCGAACGCGTCTCGGCGGAGCGAGGGGTCGACGAGATGGGCCGTAAACAATATACCAGCCGGGATGTCCTGGCCCATGCGGACATCGTGACGTATCTGCCGGTATGGGAGGGATTCGGAAACGCCCTCTTAGAGGCGATGGCCGCCCGGGTTCCGGTGGTGACCACAACATACCTGGTCTACAAGACCGATATCAAAATCATGGGTTTCGACAACATCGAAATTCGGGACGTCTATAACGAGGAGGGGCGTCTGGTCATCCCCGAAAGGGCGGTCGACGAGATGTATAAGCTGCTGACTCATCCCGAGGAGCGGAACAGGATCGTCGAGAAAAACTTCAGGATCGCCAAAAAAGAGTTCGGCTTCAAGAAGCTCAAGTCGAGTCTCAAGGATCTCCTGGAGGATTATACTCCCGAAATACTGGCCTCCCGGAAACGGATCGAAAAAGGAAAGCGTTCTTATTCGGTGTAGGCGCCGTCCGCGCCGGTGGGAAATAAAGATACGCAAAAACAAAGAAATAGGAGTTATTACATGAAAGCGGAGAAGAAGGTGATCGCGGGGCAAGAGTCCTGGGTCGTGAGCAACGGAACCGTGGAGCTGAGCGTAACCGTCTTGGGCGGACACATGGCCCCGGTCACGTTTTATTCCGACACCGGGAAACCGGTTCGGCCCTACCACGTAGCACCCTGGGCGGAGGAATCGGGAAAAATCGACGATCCGGTCCTCATTCCCCTGCGGGGAGATTTTTTCTGCATGCCCTTCGGCGCGGGAAGCACCTACCGGAAGGACATGTATCCGACCCACGGTGAAACCGCTTCGGCTAAGTGGAAAAACGCGGATATTCGCGAGGAGGGGGATGAGACCACCTTTTTCGCTCAAATGGACACTAAAATCAAAGAGGGAACGGTTACCAAGAAGATAACCCTCAAAGAGGGGCATAATGCGCTCTATATTCAACACACTTTAGAGGGATATTCCGGTCAAGCGAGCTTAGGCCATCACGCGACCCTGAAGATGCCCGCCGTCCACGAAGGACTGCACGTTTCCACCTCGCCCACCCAATTCGGCTTTACCGGGCCCCGTCCGGAGGCCAATCTGACCGATACGGGAGGCGTAGAGTACTACGCCCTTCCCCCGGCGAGGAAGTTTACGAAAATCGATAAGGTCCCCACCCTGTGGAAGGATGTGCCCTATACCGACTGTTCCGCCTTCCCGACCCGTATGGGGTTCGAGGACATCCTGGGGGTAGCGGCGAAGCAGGGGAATAAGCCCTCCTGGACGGCCGCGGCGGTCCCCTCCGAGGGATACCTGTGGTTCTCACTCAAGGACCCGAAGGTCCTCCCGCTTACCCTCTTCTGGATGTCCATGGGGGGGCGCCACATGCCGCCGTGGAACGGACGGAACGTCTGCTTAGGATTAGAAGAAATCTGCGGATTCTTTGCCGCAGGGATGGCCGACAGCGCCAAAAAGAACTTTTTGAACGACCTCGGCGTGGCGACGACTGTGAAATTTTCCGCGAACAAGCCTACGGAAATCCGCAACATCCAGGGAGTCGTCAAGATCCCAAAGAGCTTCGACCGGGTCAAGAAGGGGTCTTTCTCCTCCGGCGAGGTTACCTTCACGTCCGAATCGGGGAAGGAGGTGAAAACCCAAGTGGATTGGGAGTTCCTTGGGATGGAGTAGATCTTCAATCCCCACGATCGGGGGCACTTAAAAAAAGCCCGGACCACGCCGTGGACCGGGCTTTTCTATTTTTTTCGTCCGCCCCTAGAACTGCAGCCGGACCCCTGCCTGAGCGCCTAAGCTTTGGGCTAAGATGTCGTACATGATCGACGCGTCGATCTTTAAGACCCACAGGTTGATGGAAAGTCCGCCGTAGACCCGGAACCCCCATCCGTTAACCCACTGGTTTACGACGAAACCGTCCGCAACCGAGGGATCGGGGATAGTCATTCCGGATAAATCTTCCATACCGTAATCGGCGGGATCCATTCCTGCGGCCGTTATCTGCTCGTATATCTCGATAGCGTTCTGGAGGTCCCGGTCCAAGTCGTCGTAGTTGCCGTCACCGCTGACGGTCATGCCCGAGTAGATTCCGCCGCCCGCCCGGGAACGTCCGTAGGAGGCCCCGACCCCGGCGTAGGGGGTAAACAGGAGGAGGAGTTTCTTGCTGATCTGGGCCTTGAAGTCGATGACGTGGCTCTCCCACTGGAAACCCACTTCCGGGGAATCGAAATTCACATCGTAGGTATTGGTATAGGTATCGGCATCTTCCCACGTCGACTGATCGTCGGCCGATACTTGGTCCGCGTCGGGGAGGATTATTCCGTTCATCTGGAAATCATCAATAATTCCGCCCATAGCAAGCTTGCCCCGGAAGTAATTGTATCCGCCTCCGACGGTTATGTCGGGAACGATGCTCCGCTTCCGTTCCTTGATTAAGGCCATCCTTATGTCGGCACCCCATAAAAGATAATCGAGCTGCTGGATCTCGGGTACGGCACGCCGGATCTCATCCCGGGCGAAGGCGGGAAGCATCCCGAACTTGAAACCTATGTCGAAGGGGAGTCCTAAGCCCCCGATACGCAGGTCGGTGGTGGCCGCCGGAAATGGGAGGCCGAGGCCGTAATTCTTCATAGTGGCGAAGGGCTCCTCCGCGTAGAGTTCAGAAGCGCTTACACCGGTCAAATCTTCGAGGAGGCTCAAGGAATCCACGACGGTATTAAGCGGTATCGAGGCGAATCCCGCGGTCACCCCGAAGCCGAGATGGGGAAGCTGCCCTATGTAGGCATCCGACCACTGGAGCCCCACCGTGGAGGCCATGGGAAGGACGTTGGCGACACCTAAGGCGAACTGGTCGAAGGCGTCTTGATAGGTGTCGAGCTGGGTGACATCCACCTGTCCGAAGGCGAGTCCCCCGGCGGTGAACAGCAGTATTATCATCACTACTAGAATTTTTCTCATACAAGCTCCCTGTAAATCCTTAAGAAGGAAGTTTTACATCCGAATATCAGTATATCACCCGCCGGCAAAAAATCCAAGGATGATTCGCAGTTTTTAGAGGTATTTTAGAAAAATTGATTATTATGCTTGAAATGATCCGCCCTCGAGGGTACACTTTAAGCATTATGATCGACAACGAGGGCCTCCTCCGTTTGAACTCCCGATTTCTGTCCATAGAGTCGACGGTGCGGGACCTCGAGCGAGATCTTAAATATCTCCTCGACGCAATGGCTCATTCCCCGGGAGACGGCGAAAAGAGGTGCGGCGACGGTGGATATCTCGTGGTCGCGGAAGACGGTTCCCTCTCCGAGGTCTGTGATGCAGCGTGCCGAATCCTCAATTGCCCACGTAAAACCCTGATAGGGAGGAACTTCATCGAGTTCATTTCCCCGCATCTGAAGGCCCAGGCGGCCCGGCGGCTGCGGTCGGGCACTCCCGGCGACGAGATCAGGATCAATTTCACCCATCCCGACGGATACGAGGTCCCTCTTATTCTTACCGTGATCGAGGTAGAACGGACCGGCCGCATTGCCTTATGCGTACGGGACAATTCCCTGCGCCGGGAGCTCGAAGAAGCTCTCGAAGTCAGCCGGGAGAACTATCAAATCCTCGCGGAGACGGCGAGCGATGTAATTATACAGATGGGGATGAATTTTTCGATCCTCTTTGCCAACAGCGCCGTGGAGTCGGTCTTCGGATACAAACCTGAAGAGCTCAAGGGACGTCCGGTGCGGATTCTCTTTCCCGAATCCCGTTATGGGAAGTATTCCGAACAGTTCAAGAAGTATTTTATCATCGACGAAAGACACCGCCGGAGCACCGGACTGGAGAATACCTTCGAGGTCCTCGGCCGGAGGCGGGACGGCGAGCTCGTCCCCATGGAGATTTCTTTCGGCAACTCCCGGGGGGTAGGAACCGATCGGATTCTTACCTGTATCATCCGGGATATCGTGCTGCGGAAGAAGGCGGAACGGAGACTCAAGTACTTAGCGTACCACGATAAGCTCACCTCCCTGGGAAACCGGGACCGGATGAATGAGGCCTTGGATCAGCTTATTACCGAAATAGAAAGAGACCCGGAAAGGAACGCGGCAATCCTCTTTCTCGACCTCGACGGCTTCAAGAAGGTTAACGACAGCCTCGGCCACGAGATGGGGGACCTGATCCTCAAGGAATGCGCCCGGAGGCTCAGTAATTGCACCCGGGCGGAGGACCAGGTATACCGTGTTGAGATGGAGGATATCTTCCGCTTAGGCGGCGACGAGTTTACCGTGGTCCTGCCGCGGATCCGCCGCCCCGAAGACGCGGCTCTGGTCAGCCGGCGTATCATCGAGACGATCCTCGAACCCTTTACATTGGCCGGTTACGGTCAGATAGCGGATGTAAGCATCGGGGTAAGCCTCGGGATCGCCCTGATTCCCCAGGACGGCCGGGACAAGACCACCATCCTCCGCAATGCCGACGCCGCCATGTACAACGCCAAGGAGCTCGGAAACACCTACGTCTTTTTTACCGAGGACATGAACAACAAGGCTATGGAACGCCTTATGATCGAGGATGGACTCCGGCGTTCTATCGGCGGCAAGGAGTTCGTGCTCCACTATCAGCCTATAGTCGACGGGAAGGGGACCGTCCGCGGACTGGAAGCACTGATCCGGTGGTTACGTCCGGGGCAGGGGACCGTCATGCCGGAGCGGTTCATCGAAGTCGCCGAGGACACCAGGCTGATCCTTCCTATCGGACGGTGGGTTTTGGAGACTGCCTGCCGGCACATCAAGCGGTGGAAGAAGATGGGATTCGATATCTACGTGAGTATCAATGTTTCTCCGGTACAGCTCGACAAAGAGGACTTTGCCGAGGCGGTCCGGTCTATCCTGAGGCGCCAGGGGATAACCGGAGAATCTCTGATCCTCGAGCTGACAGAAACCCCGCTGATGAGCAAACCGGAGACCTCGATCGACAAGATGAACTTGATCGTCGAAGAGAACGAGGGAATCCGCCTGGCCGTGGACGATTTCGGGACCGGCTATTCCTCCCTGGGGTATCTGTCCCGTTTTCCGGTCAAGATCCTCAAGATCGACAGGTCCTTTGTCAACAGTCTTGATGCCGATGGCAACAATCTCAAGATAATCCGCTCGATCTTGAGTCTCGGCAAGAGCCTCGACCTCGAGATCGTCGCCGAGGGTGTGGAGACGGAGTATCAGCTCGAGATGCTTAGCAAGCACGGGTGCGACGCCTTCCAGGGATACTTTTTTTCACGGGCGATGCCCTTCGAAGAGGTTACCGAGTTCATCCGGAAGCACCGGGAATTACGCTGATTCCTCCCGCTCTTGAGCTCGCTCCCTGCACTTGGCGCATAGATTGGAATCGTGAAAGGCTATATCGTTGAAATCCATGGACGCGCTGCATTCCCGGCACTTGAACCGGAAGGGGAGTATCTTCTCACGGAAGATGTACATGATCGGCTCCGCGATTGCAACATATAAGAGAAGGAGGTAGTCGGAGAGCTCGAACTGAACGATCAGAATGCCCGCACAGTAAAGACCGAATACGATGATCGCCAAAAAGAGGATAGCCATCCGCTTCTTACGGGCCGTCCTCTGGTGCTTGCGGGAAAACACGTTCAAGGCGAGAACGCCTAAGAATACCCAATAGAAATTATCCGCGATAAACTTTGCAACTGGTTGTTCCATAGTTCGTTACTATATCATCGTTTCCCTATCTATACTACCTATGCCGGTCCTATACTCCCGGCTCGGTGCAGAAGGAGGTGATCCAAGAGAATAATCGCGGTCATCGCCTCGACCACCGGAACGATTCGGGGTGCGATACAGGGATCGTGACGCCCCCGGATTCGGATTTCCCGTTCCTCGCCCCCTTTGCCGACCGTATGCTGGGGCAGTGAAATAGAGGGAGTCGGCTTGACCGCTATGCGAAAGACGATGGGGCTGCCGGTGGAAATCCCCCCGAGAACTCCTCCCGCCCGGTTTGTCTCGAATCCTTCTCCGGTCATGCGGTCGTTGCTCTCGGAGCCGGTCATATCGGCGAAGGCGAATCCCGATCCGAACTCGATAGCCTTGACGGCGCCTAGGCTGAGCATTCCCCCGGCCAAGGCGGCGTCGAGCTTGTCGAAGACCGGATTCCCCAGTCCCGGAGGAGTACCCGTGACTCTGCACTCGACGATTCCTCCGGCGCTGTCTCCCTTCTCGGCGAGCTTCCGCACCGCTTCGACCATCCGTTCGGCGGCCGCGGGATCGGGGGCCCTCATGGGATTAGCCTCGATGATCGCCTGATCGAAGAGAATTTCTTCGGGAACGGCCTCCGGAGCATTAATTCCGGCGTTACCGGAATAGTCCCGGCACGATACTCCCGCGGCCTTCAGGGTAAAGGCCTGAATCCGAATTCCATAGGAGCTCAAGACCTTTCGTGCAACCGCTCCGGCCGCGACCCTTGCCGCGGTTTCCCGTCCGGAGCTTCTTCCGCCTCCCCGATAGTCCCGTATTCCGTACTTCTCGGTGTAGGTGTAGTCGGCATGTCCGGGCCTGAACACATCGGCAATATCGTCGTAATCTCCGGACCGGGCACCGGTATTTCGGATAAGAAGGGCCAGAGGTGTTCCGGTACTCTTCCCCTCGAAAACACCCGAGAGGATCTCTACCCGGTCCCGTTCATTTCGCGAAGTAGAAACCGGTGAGCCCCCGGGACGGCGCCTATCGAGGTCACGCTGGATTTCCTCTTCGTTCAATTCGATTCCCGGAGGAACTCCGTCTATCACCGCTCCTAAGGCGGGGCCGTGGGACTCACCGAAGGTCGTTACCGTAAAGACGGTTCCCAAGGTGTTGCCGCTCATTCTTTCCTCCCTGATTCAGTTCCGCGCAGGCGCCGCGAGATGTGCCGGACAGCCTCCCCGGCGATTTCCCGGGGGGTCTTTCCCCGGGTGTCGATTATTATATCGGCCTGCTTCATGTAGAGCTTCATCCTTCGGGTATAGAGTTCGAGAAAACCGGCGTAGATGTCCCGTTCCCGCTCGATTTTTCCCCCGGGAGACCCTGCGCCGCCTCTCAGGAAGGGGGGGATTCCTCCCCTCATGATCCTTGCGAAGAGCTCTTCCGGATCGGCATCGAGGAGGACGAACAGCCCGAAGCCCTGGAGGACCGAAATCGCGTCACCGTTCTCTATGGTCCCCCCCCCAAGGGCGGCCACGGCCCTGATCCCGGCGGGTGACGGGGAGTTGTCTTTTTCGTGTTCTCCTCGAGGTCCCGCGAGCTCTTCGAGGCGCTTCGCCGCGGCCGCTTCGTACCATAAGAAACTGGGTTTTCCGTACTCCCGGTAGATATCCCTGCAGCTGAGAAGGCTTCCCGTCTCGTCGGCGCAGCTCTTTTCCACTAAACCGTCGAGGTCGAAGAAGGGAATGTCCCACTCCTCGGCGGTGATCTTTCCCACCGTCGTCTTTCCGCAATGCTTGATTCCGCTGAAGAAGACGCAGCTTTTAGGGTGAGTGTCGGTCCGGTCTACCGCCATGAATCGACCTCCCGTTTTCGGATTTCCCGCTCATGGGGGGCGAAGAGGGTGGAGAGGAAGCTGTCTAATCCGACAAAGACGTAGAGACTAAAGTCCTCCCCCGGATTGACCGGACGGGTAAAGCTCCGGTCGAAGCGGAAGCTCAATCCTATTCCTACCGGCAGGGTGGCGAGACTGTTCCCTACGATCAGGATTAGCTCGATGCCGGTGTAGATGAACCGGTCGAATTCGATCTGCGGTGACGCAAGGGACCATTCCGCCGCGGTCTCTATGTGGATTCCCCCGGCGATTCCCTGAAGGTTGAAACCGAACATATTGTACCCGATGGGAAAAGGTACGTCCACGAGGGCGAAAGCCGCGAGATAATCGAGGCTTAGACGGGTAAGTCCCTCGAGCTCTTGGGTCACCCGGGGATACCCCCCCCTGCCCGCGGCGTCCCGTCCGCCTAAGAGTTCGGTCGAGGTATAGCTGTTCCTTATCCCTAAGCGGATGAATTGGTGCCTGAACGAGGGGAATTGGAACGCCAGGGTGTTCGACAGGTCGACCCCGGTGGGAGTGGTGGGAAGTAACTCGAGAGGAAAGCTTCCCCCGAAGGCGGCGGTGAATTTCAGGGGTGAGAAGAAATCCCTGTCCGTTGCCGCCCTCCTTACTTGAAAGCTCAAGCCCGCGTAGGGGGCAAGGCTGTGCGTCCGGGAAACCCGGCTCAAATCGAACCCGTCGAAGAAGACGAAGGGGTTCGTGTGATAGAGAAAGAAGGTATGGGTCATACCCGCCGAGAGGGACAGGCCGATCGATGTAAGGAGCCGGGAGCGGTTGATAATAGGGATAGAGAGGCCCAGCGACTGCCGGGTAACCTGCTTGTAGAGGAGGTCCGCGTCCTGGAAGTAGGCCTGCTTCAAGCTGTAGTCGATGTTCGCGTAGGGAACGGCGAAGCTGAAGTAGGCGTCTATCCCCGGCTGGGCGGGCTGGAACCGGGAGGTCGCGGCTACTTGCCAGGAGGCGCCGCCTAAGATCGACCGCCCGTAGGAGAAGATACCTAAGCCGAATGCCGGCGCCGCTCCTGCAATGGTGTTCACGTAAAAGGGAACCGGAAGCCATACCAGTGGGTGCGGCACGTCGATGTAACGCCGGGAGGGGAGGGGCTCGGGCGGGGGCTGGGCAGGGTCTATGTCGCGGAGCCCTTTCGCTCCGTCCCGGCGGACACTCGGCAGGACCAGACCCGGGACCCGGGGTGTCGGTTCCGACGGGGCGGCGGTATCGGCGGTATCGGCGGTCTCTTCGGCGTTGGAGGGGGAAAATGGCGCCGCAAGTACCCGGTATCCGGTGGAGCGGTAGGTACCGTAGTAGAGGGTGTCTCCGACGACGGTGCCGTAGAAAGCCCCGACCGGATCGTTCTTGAGGGGAAAAACCGTATCGGCTTCGAGGTCGTACATGTAGAGGGCGAGCTCACCGCTCCGGTCGGAGGTAAAGATGAGGTTTCCCTCCGGGGTAAAATCGGGATAGTAATCGATGGTACCCGGAACCGCCGGGACCCGACGGACGGCACCGGTATCGAAACTGTATATCCACACCCGTTGAGTTCCCCGGTGATCGACCGCGAAGGCGAGGGTCGACCCGTCGGGAGAGAAGACGGGATTCAAAAATTTGGTCTTGTCCCCTTCGATGAGGGGTTTTATTTCTCCGGCGGCGATATCTAACTCGACGAGCCGGGTATAGCTGCCCGTGAGCTGCACCGCGATCAGGCGGTTCCCGCCGGGAGAGATCGCCGGCTGAACAAGGTGGGCATCCTTGGAGAGACGCCGGATCCGTTTCGACCCCCGGTCTATCCGGTAGAGGTCGGAAATATAGGTCAATCCGGAGGGATGATTCTCCGCGGCAGCCGGGGAGGCGAAGACCACCGTATCGCCGGAGGCGGACACATCGAAGGAGTCCCGGTCGGTCAAGGATACCGATACGAACCGCTCGAGATTGCCGGTTTGAGGATCGTACACGTCGATTCCGGGATGGGCGTCGGGACGGTCGCTGTAGAGATAGATCTTTCCGCCGGAGGCCCGAGGGTGGTAGTAGCTTCCGATTCCTTCGGGCACAATAGGGGTGTCGGAAGAGAGGGGACCGGTTGAAAGGGAGTCCCCGGAGGTTCCGTACTTTTCTTCGAGCTCTTTCTTCATGCCTTCGTAAATTTCGGCAAAGGTCACCCCGGTTACCCGCCTTACGGCGTACCGGGGGCCGAGAAGGGGAAATTTCAGGAATTCCCGGTGGATCCGCACCAGGATGTCCGGGCCGAACCGGCGGCTCATGTAATCGACGATCATATAGCCTGCAACGTAATGCCGCCCGGGGGGGGGAAACCGGGAGGAGTAGGCCGCTTCGCGGAGCGTAAAGAGGGTGTCCTCGAGTACGGGAGCCTTCCAGTAGATTTCGAAAAAGGGATTCCGTCCCCGACCGCCCTCGGTCAGACGGGTCTCGAGCTCTACCTGAAGCCCTTCTATCATCCAGCCGGGCATGAAGCCGGCGGGAAAGCTGCTTATGTCGAAGCCGAACACCTTAGAGAGTCCCGCGAAGAAACCGGAATCCAGGGTCAGGTGGAGATAATGGGCCAGCTCATGGATGAAGAGAACCTCGAGCCAATTTTCGGTGCGCGCCCCCATCCACGGTGCGGTGGGTGAGGTAACGTAGAGATTGATGTGGCTGGGAAAAGGAACGTAGGATCCGTTGGCGGTATCTATACGTCCGTGAAGCACTACCGGAATAGTATCGGGGCGGTAGTCGAAGTATTTCGAGAGCTCGTCGTAGACATCCTCGGCGAAAGAGAGGAGCTCCCGTACCGAATCGGCGTCCTTCTCCTCATAGATGAAAACGAAATGCTCCGTCCCGGTCGTTCGGTACCCCCGGAAGGGGTCTTCCCCGAAGGCGGGAACACACAACGGGAGAAGCATAAAAAAGTAGAGAATCAACTTAGGTAACACCCTTCGTGGTCCCATCAGTTCTCCTTACCTACAAGATAACCATAAAACAGAGTCCTGTTAACGGTATATCAGAAGACTATCAGCGGCGCGTCCAATAATACAATGAAAACCATCAGAGTATCTGGAGGACTTAATGAAAGTTTTGTTGGTCGGCGCCGGAGGCGTGGGCGAAGCCGTGGTGCTTCTGACGGAGAAATACGCGACCCCCTGGCTGGAAAAGATGGTGGTGGCGGATTACAATCTTGCCCGGGCGGAGGAGGTAGCCGCCAAGACCAAGAAGTCCGCCCGGTATCCCGTGGAGAGGATCGACGCCTCCCAAAAGGAGGAGATCACGGCCCTGGCTAAGAAGTATGGGGTCGATATGGTCCTGAATGCCTGCGCCCCTCAATTCAATATGCCCATCTTCGAGGGATCTTTCGACGCGGGCTGCACCTACATGGATATGGCGATGAGTCTCTCGCAGAAGCATCCCACCGACCCCTACACGAAGACCCACGTCAAGCTCGGGGACTTACAGTATGAACAGGCCAAGCGGTGGGAGAAAAAGGGGCTCCTCGCGGTCTGCGGATCCGGTGTCGAGCCGGGGATGGTCAACGTGTTCGCTCGGTACGCCGCGGACCACCTCTTCGACGAGATTTACGAGCTCAATGTCCGGGACGGGGCCGACTTGGAGACCCGGGGGATCGACGCGCCCTTCGGTTTTTCCGTGTGGACCACTATCGAGGAATGCCTCAATCCACCGGTGGTGTGGGAGAAAAAGCGTGGATGGTATACCACCGAGCCCTTCTCCGAACCGGAGATCTTCAATCTTCCCGAGGGAATCGGACCGGTGGAGATGGTAAATGTGGAGCACGAAGAAGTCTTGATGATGCCCCGGTACTTCCGGAACAAAGGCCTCAAAAGGGTCACCTTCAAATACGGCTTGGGAACGGAGTTCATCAGTCTCTTAGAAACCCTGCGCCGCCTCGGGTTGGATAAGACCGATCCCTTGACCGTTGACGGGGTCCGGGTGTCGCCCCGGGACGTGGTTGCGGCGGCCGCTCCGGATCCGGCTCGAATAGGCGAGGCCATGTACGGAAAGACCGCCGCGGGGCTGTGGGTGGTCGGAAAGAAAGACGGGTACGACCGTTCGGTGTATATCTACCAGATCGCGGACAACCAGGAGTGCATGAAGAAGGTCGGCAGTCAGGCGGTGGTCGCCCAGACCGCCTTCAACCCCGTCATAATGATGGAACTCCTCGCGGAGGGGATCTGGAAGGGGACCGGAGTCCAGAATCCGGAGTACTTCCCCGCCGAGCCCTTCATCAGCCGCATGGAGTACTACGGATTTCCGCCGGGAATGGTGGAGATGGATTCCGAATACAAGGAGGCCGAGGATAGGGAGGCCTTCCGGGTGGGGCTTTCGTAATGGAAAATGAAAGAAAAAAAACTGCAACTGCGCGCAATTTGAGCCCGGTGTGGTTCCGGGGTTCCTCGGTGACCGCCGTAAGGGGCGAGGGGATTTACCTCTATGATGATAGGGGCTCCCGGTATATGGACTTTACCAGCGGGATCGCCGTAGTGAGCACCGGCCACTGCCATCCCCGTATTGTTGAGGCGATCCGCGAACAGGCGGAGCGCCTCATCTTCGGGCAGATCAACGTGGTCTATCACGACGCGGCCTTCGATCTGGCCTCGGAGCTCCTTGAGGTGGTGCCGCGGGGACATGACCAGTTCTTTTTTTCCAACAGCGGGGCGGAAGCGGTCGAGGCCGCGGTCAAGCTCGCCAAGCACCGGACAAAACGGACCAATATTATCGTCTTCCAGGGCGGATACCACGGCCGGACCCACCTGACCATGGGGATGACCACCAGCAAGACGGTCTACAGGATCGGATACCAGCCCTTGGTTCCGGGGATCTTCGTGAGTCCTTACCCGGCGTCCTTCTCTTACGGGTGGGACGACGAGACCACCCTGCGTTTCGCGGTGAGGGAGCTCGAAAAGCTCCTTGCCACTCAGAGCGCTCCCGAAGAGACCGCCTGCATCGTGGTGGAGCCGGTCCTCGGCGAAGGGGGCTACATTGTGCCGCCCAAGGGATTCCTCCGGGCGGTCCGGGAGATATGTACCAACCACGGCATCCTCATGGTTGCCGATGAGATCCAGTGCGGAGCGGGGCGGACCGGCAGGTTCTTTGCCGTGGAGCACGAAAATGTACTCCCCGACATCCTGGTATTCGCCAAGGGGATAGGATCGGGGATGCCCCTCTCCGGGATCGCTTATCCCGCCGCGATGGCCGACTCCTGGGTGGTGGGAAGCCACGGGGGTACCTACGGGGGAAATCCTGTGGCTTGTGCGGCGGCGGCGGAAACAATCCGGGTAATTCGGGACGAAGGGCTCGTGGAAAACGCCGCCGAGCGGGGAGAGCAGCTCCTCACGGGTCTTAAGAAACTCCAAGAGCGGTTCGACTTTATAGGCGACGTAAGGGGTCTCGGTCTTATGACGGCCGTGGAGCTCGTCGACGGCGGTGAGCCCGACGTGGAACGTACCAGGAAAGCGATAGCGGGGTGTCAGGAACGGAAGTTCCTCCTCCTTACCTGCGGCGCGGGAAAAAATGTCATCCGTTGGATGCCCCCGCTTATAGTCACGGAAGCGCAGATCGATGAGGCGCTCGCTGTCTTTACCGAGGTCCTGGAGGGACTCGGCTAAGGGAACCCTACAAGACCGTTTCGTTTCGCCACATCATCTCCGACGGGGGGGTTCCCGCGAGAAGCCGGTCTTTGAGCTCCACCGTCTTGGGGTCCGCGGCTATCCCGTATTGTTCGCTGAGGGCGGCATCCAGTTTTTCATAGATACGGGTAATCGCGGTGCGGTTTCCGATGGCGACGCTCGCTATCATGGAGAGTCTATAAGCCGGCTCGCAGAGGGGGTCCTTCGATATGAGGCGGTTAGCCCACTCGAAGCCCTTCTGCGGCCGGTTTGCCTTCAGGCAGAGCCTGGCTAAGCTGAACAAACTCTGTCTATACCTGTTTTTGAGGTTTTCCCGTTCGTCCCGCAGGTAATCGTGGTAGAAACCTCCCTCGAGGAAATCTCCGGTATAGAGCCCGGCGGCGGTCTCGTAGAGCTCGATTGCAGCGGAGGGATTAGCCTCTTTTTCGGCCCGTTTGGCCCTGTCAAGGCATTCGAGAAAATCATCGACATCCGCCGCGTAAAATTCCTCGTTGAGCTTGATAATGTTCATTTCGGTGGAGAGAAGCTCATGGTCATTGCTTAAAATCTTTCTCAAGCGGTAGACCACGGTATTCAGATTGTCCCGGGCGCTCTTGTAGGAATACCGGGGCCAGAAGACATCGTAGACAACCTCCTTGGAAATCCCGTTTTTCCTGAAAACCAGGATAAGCTTTAAGAGATCGATGACCCGCTTCTGCCGGGTCAGGACCGATGCGGGAATCTCTTTTCCCTCTTGGAATATCTGAAACGCCCCGAGGGTCTTGAAATAGAAGGGGACCTCTTTCCCCTTAAAGGGATCCGTGGACACCGCCTTCGGGCGGGGATAGCGATGAAACGAGGTAAAATCCTTTCCCGAGGCTTCGGCGATCTCGAGCAGCAGTTTCGGATTACAGATGTCCAGGTTCCGGTACCCCTTGGCGTCGAGGATCGCCGCCATCGAAGCAAAGCGGCCCGCCGCTTCCTTCTTCCGCCCCTCCTTATGGGCTAGGAGTCCCGCGAGGGCTTCCGCGGTGGCCCGGGGATAGGGGTAGGAGTTAGGCGGGGTGTCGTCGAGGATTCGGGACAGGTATATACGGACCGCCTCCGGTTTGTCGAGGAAGAGGCACACCTCGCTCAAAGAGAGATAGCCGAAGGGGAAATCGGCCCTCAGCAGATTTTCGTTTTGATCCTCCATGAGCCGCTTACAGTAGTATTCCGCCCTGAGTTTGTTGCCTTTCCTGTATGAGATGAGCATCTGCAGGAGATAGATCCAAAAGTACTGGGCGTAGGGGTTATTGGCTATCTGTTTCCGTCGGAACCCCTCGAAGAGCTCCTCCGCCTCGGCCACCTCTTCCGAGTACAGGAGGTAGTAGATGAGATTGAGCTCCAAAAACCTCCGGAATGCGAAGGTCGGGTTCGACTCACCCAGCGCCTTTCGGGTTCTGTCGACCGCCTTATCGATCTCCCCTAGGTAGAAGTGGGCGTCCCCGATAAAAAAGCTTAATAGCGGTTTGTAGAAGGCGGCCTCCTCGGAGTCTTCGAACACCCTTTCGGTCTTTTCGAGGAGGTCGAGGGACTCGTAAAACTCTCCACGGTCAATATAAAGCTTCGTCAGGACCAGCCGTGCGCAGAGAAAGGCTTCGAAGTTGTGGAACCGGTACGAGGTTTCTTCCGCTCTCAAGGCGGTCTCGAAGGATTCCTCCCGGCCGGGATAGACCGAGCCGGTGCCCAGGGCGATGAGGGTGTTGAGGATCTCGCATTGGGACGGCTCGAGTTTCAGCTTGTATTCGGCGATAAAGGCCGAAGCCTTTTCGATGAGCTCGTTTATGAGCTCCTCCTGTTCGAAGTAGAACAGGTAGTTCGTCAGGAGCTCGCTAAATATCCTGGCCTCCCGAGTGTAGTCTTTCTTGCGGTGAAAGGCGTCTAGGAGGGACAAGAGCTTTTCCCGGCTTGAAAAGGGTTTGACCAGGTTGGCTACGATCCCGTCGTAGTAGGCCATGTACAGGTCCGTTTCCTTTTCTTCCTCGGGAAAATAGGCGAGAAGGGTTTTTAAAGATCCGTAGGAATTAGTCTCGAGCAGCTCGTCCGCGAGGGGGATGAAGTGATTCTTCGCCTCTTCCAAGGAACCCGCCGATGCGTAGAAGCGGACCGCCTTTTCGGTTTCCCGTTTTCCGGTAAAATACTTGGCCGCCGCCCGGTAGTGAGGAATTTTCTCCTCCTCCCTGCGGTTGGAAAAGAGTTTGGCGAGGTATTCCCGCAGGAGAGGGTGATACCGATAGCGTTCGGTTCCCGCAGGAAGAAGAAAAAGATGCCGGTCTAAGAGCTTGCTTAAAAGCGCCTCTCCTTCGGAATCGAAGAAATACCGGAGCAGATCCGAGTCAAAGGAGTCGAAAACGCTCAATGTTACGGCGTGGACGAATTCCTTCCCGTCCAAATGGTTCGAAAAGTGTTCCCGAAAAAAAGCATCGAGGACGGTAAGTCTTTTCGTTTTGAAGAAATGGTTGAGAATTTTCGACCTTGTCTCCTCATCCTTGAGGTACAGTTCTTCGAAGAGGTAGATGCACGGGGTTATCCACCCCTCGGTGAGCTCTCCTATCCGTTTTATGGTCTCTCCGTCGAGGCTGAGCTGATATTTGGCTTCGGCAAGGTCGGCGAGCTCCCTTTCGGTAAAGAGAAAGTCTTCTTCCCGAAGCTCTACCAGTTCTTTTTCCGCTCGTATGTTGCTCAAGAGCCCCGAAGGGATCGAGGAATAGATAAGAATAAAATGATACTCCCGGGGCAGCTCTTCTATGAAATACTCCAAAAAATCGGTAAAATCCCGGTTCCCGCAGCGGCTGTCGAGGTTGTCTATAACGAAAAAGATGTCCGGTGCCTTCCCCGACGATTCGGAGAACTCAAGGGAGAGCTTCTTTGCCGATTCGAGCACCCCCTTGAGGAGGATTTCGAGATCCTCTTCTTCGACCTTCGGGCCGGGGGGCGGTTCGGGAGCGGCCGAATCGATCCCCACTGTCCGGGTGAAGGCCTCGAAAACGAGGGAAAGAAAGTCCGCGGAGCTTGTGCATTCCTCGGTGGGGTTTATCCAGATGAAGGGAAGGGTCTCGGAGCTCAAAAAGTCCGCGGCGAGAATCGATTTCCCCGTGCCGAGCATTCCGTGAAAGAGAAAGACCCGCCGTTTACTCCGCTGTCTGAGATAGGATATCAAGTGTTCCCGGCGCAGGGTTTTTTCGAGGGAGGGAGGCAAAAATGAGTGCTGCCTCCATACATAACCTTTTTTCATCATAACACCGCCCTTACTCTACCATATTAGCCCTGTATTTGGGAAATATTATTGATATGTCGTCGATATATTAGAGGCGTGAAAGAGCTCCTCTCCATAATAAGTCAACATCGCTTAAAAACGTACAAGGAGTAGTAGGCAATGCGAAGCGGACCCATTTCAAAAAAGCTCTTCGATCGTGCTCGAAGTGTTATTCCCTGCGGGGTAAATTCCAATTTTCGCTATTGGGGAGATGATAAGACCCTCGTTGTCAAGCGGGGGGAAGGTGCATATATATGGGACCAGGATGACAACAAGTACATCGATTACCGCCTGGGCTTCGGACCGGTTATCTTAGGACATGCGGAACGCGGAGTGACCGGCCGAATCCGAGAGGCCCTTGAGATGGGGAACACCTTCGCCATGACTAATGAATACGAAATCTCAGTGGCCGAGAGGATTAGGGAGCTCACCGGTGTCGACATGGTGCGGTTTTCCAATACCGGGACCGAGGTTACCATGCACGCCATCCGGATTGCCCGGGCCTTTACCGGCCGGGAAAAGATCCTCAAATTCGAGGGGCATTACCACGGTTTTCATGATTATACCCTGTGGAACTGTTATCCCCCCATCCCCGGGGCCGGTTACCGAAGAGACCCGGTGCTCGTGGCTCACGGCTCCGGAATCCCCAAGGTGATAGGCGACCTGGTCTATTCCCTTCCCTTTAACGACTTCGGTCTGGTGGAAAAGAAGGTTCGTGAGCAGTGGGGTGATATCGCCTGCATCATCATGGAGCCTATCATGGGAAATACCGCATCTATTATGCCTCAGAAGGGTTTTCTCGAAAATATTCGGAAACTGTGCGACCAATTTGGGATACTCCTTATCTTCGACGAGGTAAAGACCGGATTCAGAATCGCCAAGGGAGGGGCCCAGGAATTCTTCGGCGTCAAAGCGGACATCGCCACGTACGCCAAGGCCCTGGGGAACGGATTTCCCGTAGCCGCCATGGGCGGAAAAAGGGAGATCCTCTCCGAGATCGGCCCGGGGAAGATCCCCATGGGGGGGACCTACACCGGGAATGCCGTTGCCGTCGCGGCCGCGGACGCCACCCTCGAAGCCGTCCAAAAGGGGGCCTTGGAAAAGGTCGATGCGCACGGCAAACGGCTGATGGAGGGAATGCGGGAAATATTCGACCGGCGGGGGGTGCCCGCGGTCATTCAAGGACCGCCGTCGATGCCCGGCGTCGTCTTCACCGAACGTGATACGGTGGATGAATACCGTGATTGGGCGGAGTCGGATCATCACACCTACGAGGAGGTCATCCTAGGCCTCTTCGAGCGGGGGGTTATGCCGGACAAGGACTCCCGGGAGCCCTGGTTTGTCTCCGCGGCGCATTCGGACGAAGACGCCGATTTTGCGCTCAATGCCTTAGACGATACCCTTAAGGAGGTGCTCGAGTAGCCGTTCTTCTATCGCACATGGCGGACGGCAAATCGATATGGTAAAAAAGTTTATGTAAAAAAGTGCTTCAACACCAAAACTATAGGAGGAAGGAGCTTTGGATGAGATTGTTGTAAGACTGCACTTTGTAGACTGGATCGTAATTGCCATCTACATCGGTTTCATGCTTTTCATCGGTTTCTGGTTCAATAAACGGAAGCAGGGATTCGATGACTACTTCATGGCGGGACGAAACCTGACCGCCCCGCTGTTGGTGGGGACCCTGGTGTCGACATTTTACGGTCTGGACACTCTTTTCGGGACCTCGGAGGTAGCGTTCTTCGAGGGAATCAGCGCGTTCTTCGCGTATTCACTGCCGTATACGGTGATGTACATCGTCATGGCTATCCTGTCGCCCAGGTTCAAGGATTTGTTCCCCAAGGGCACCACAATGCAGGAAATCACCACCAACAAATACGGAAAGAAGGCGGGGTTGTTCACCTCCATCGCGGCGTTCATCTACTCGACGAACACCATGGAGATGATGGGAATCGGGTTCATTCTCCATCTAGTCGCGGGGATCCCCTTCTGGATGGGAACTTTGATAGGGGCGATTATCGTCATCATCTACACCTGGACCGGCGGGCTGTGGGCGGTCACCATGACCGACTTCATCCAGTTCATCGCCATGATGATTACGGTGGGACTTGCCCTTATCATCGGATGGAGGGCCATCGGAGGATTCGATCAAGTGATGGTCGGACTTTCCGAATACGCCGGCAGCACGGAGGATGCCGTCTACTTCTTCCGGGTAGGGGCGGGGTATCTTACCCCATGGACCCTATTCGCCTACTCCCTGACGGCCTTCGCCGTCCTTGCGGAACCGGCGTTCTTCCAGAGGATGTTCGCTTCCGCAGGCCCCAAGGAGATAAAGAAGGCCTTCGGGGCCGGTGTTCCCATGTGGCTGAGCTTCGATTGGGCGGTGACCTTCTTAGGACTCATGGCCGCCGCCGCGGTGGGACTCGGAATCATCCCTGAGGTCGAGGCCAACGAGGCGCTTCTCGCCATCGTCGGGCAGTATCTGCCCATCGGTATCATGGGTATCTTTATTGCGGGCGTCTTGGCCTGCGCCATGTCCACCGCCGACAGTTACTTCTTGGTAGCGGGAGGAGTAGTCGGATACGATATCTACAAAAAGATGATCAATCCGAAAGCCGACGACAAGAAGATCGAGCGTGTTACCAAGTACGGTATCTTGGGTTCCGCAGCACTATCTCTGCTGCTGTCTTTCACCTTCGAGCGGATCATGGAGGTGTGGGTCTTTCAGGCGACCATCATCATCACCACCGCGCTCATACCGGTGTACTTCGGAGCATTCTCCAAGAAGGCCCCGAAAAAGATCGCGGGAACTCTGGCCACCATCATCGGACTTGTCTTGAGTCTCATCTGGTACATCTGGTCGAACTTCTTCGGAAAGTGGAGTGATGACTGGGAAGTCTACGTCATCAGGATCGGCGGGGTCGAGTTCTGGCAGGAGTATGGAATTATCATCATTACTCCCATCGTCCTTATCATTTACCTGATTGCCAATGCCGTGGGTAAGAAGACGATGGAGAACGCGCCCGAGGCAGGAATACTGGAGGATTAATATGGGATGGAATGTATTCAACTACATATTCGGAGCAATATGTATTATCGGACCTATTTGTCTCATTTTCTGGTACGGAGCGGCCGCTAAGCAGCGGATAAAAGAGATGAAGGCAAAAAACGGCGAATAGCCGCAGGTAAAGCAGGTAAAAAAGCTAAATAGGTAAAAAGGAGAAAGGACCGGCCTTCGGGCCGGTCCTCCTTGTCGGGCTGATCAAAAGAAAAAAGGAGATTCCCATGAAAGTTGTTGTGCTCGGAGTAGGTGCTCAGGGAAGCATTATCGCGACCCGTCTGGATGAAGAACCCGCCGTTAAGGAGCTCATCTGCGCCGACTACAATATTGAGGCGGCGAAACGGTTGGAAAAGAACCTGAAGAAGGCTAAAGCCGTTCAGGTAAACGCGAAAAACAAAGAGGAGGTAAAGAAGGTAACCGAAGGGGCCGCTCTCTTGGTCAACGGGCTCCCGCCGGATTTCAATATCACCCTGATGGAGGCGGCCCTGGAGAACGGCTGCAACTACCAGGACATGGCGTCGGGGCCGGTGGAGGATATTGATTTTATTTCCGCGGTGAAAAGGCAGCTCACCATGGACGGTAAGTTCAAACAGGCGGGCTTGAGCGCCCTCTCGAACACCGGATCGGCCCCGGGACTGGTCAACGTCCTGGCGAGGCACAGCGCCGATCAGATGGACTCGATCGAGCATATCTCCATCATGGTTTACGACGGGATATGGACGAACCGGTTCATCCCCTTTTGGTGGTCTCCGGAGACCGCCTTCGGCGATATGGCCGCCGAGCCTATCAACTACCGAAACGGAAAGTGGGAACGCGTTCCCCCGTACAACGATCCGGTTATGGAGGATTTCCGGGGGGTCGGTAAGCGGCGGATGGTGGACCACGAACACGAGGAACCGGTCACCTTCGGCATCCACGCCGACCGGGTCTTCAAGGGGTGTCCGAATGTGAGCTTCAAATACGGCGGACCCGCTTTAGAGCTCTCCGAATCGTTCTACAAGATGGGGCTCCTCGGAAGGGAGCCGGTGGAGGTGAACGGGGTAGAGGTAACCCCCCTCGATCTGGTGTGCAGGCTGACTCCGCCCGCCCCGAGCAGCCCCGAGGCCATCCGTGACGCCCTGTCCGAGGGAATGGCCTTAGAAGAGGGAGCGGCGGTGGTCCGCCTCGACGGGACTGTACAGGGAAAACCGGTCCGTTTCGAAAACTACATCAACGCCCCGGGTTTAACGGAATCCTTCGAGAAGTACGGAATAACCCACGAAACTTTCTTGACCGGGCAGTCGGCGTTCCTCTTTACCAAGATGTTCGTCAACGACAAGATCAAAACCAAAGGGGTTTTTACACCGGAGCTCTTCGAAAAACCGGAGAGGGACTACTACCTCTCAGAGGCCGCGAAGATCGGCATAACCGTAGATCAGATCGTAGAGACGAGATTGTTTTGACCGGCGGGATAAAATAACGGTACCCCCGGTTCGACATTATAACGGCATTGCAGTGACCCTTGACGGGGACTCGAGCGGATAGACTCGGCCGGCGGGAGATTGTCCCGCCGGCCGAATAAAAAGAGAAGAAGATCTTAGAAGGTCTCGGAAGGCTGGTCTAACATTTGATCCTCTCCGGGAGGGGGCAGCTCGCCCTCTTCGATACATCCGGAAAACCCTATGGTGAGAGCTCCCGCGATGAGTAAAAGTAGAAAAAGTTTCTTTAACATAGCATATTCCTCCTTGCCTGTTATCTGCATATAATGTAACGGAGAAATGTCCGAAAAATTCCTGGGAAATTTCAAGATTTTGTCAAGTCTTTCCCGTTTCTACCGCGGGCATTTACACTTTTTTGTGATCCGCGTAGGATGGAGTGTCCTATATGAAGAGAAACGGAATCCTTAAAGGACTTTTTGTGCTCATGATTTTCGTGTCGTGGGCGCCCTTCGAAATCGCCGCGTACCCCGATCTTCCCGAAGGGAAACGGTCCGTTACGGGTCCGGTAGCGCGGCTTAAGATTACCGAAAATTCATTCCCCTTCCAGAGCGATATTCCGACTGGGGATAAAACCATGCGATTAGAGCAGGAGCGGGATCCCTCGACGGGGGCGGTGATCAGAGAGAAACTCTATGATGAAAGCGGTGTGTTCCAGTGGGAAAGCGTCAATACATACGATGAGGAGGGCAAACTCATCGAACAAAGCACTTATGATAAGGAAGGACGGCTCAAGTGGCGCAATATGTACGAACATTCCGATGAAGGGCAGGTTGAAAAGAAAATCCAGATGAGCGGCGCCGAGCAGATCGAGGCGACTATGATCTATCGGTATTCGGACGACCGATTGGAAGAAGAGTCGATGTATAATGCCGCCGGAGCCCTTCAGTGGAGCAAAAAGTACACCTACTACAGCGACCGGGACGTAGAATGCAGCACGTACTATCCCGACGGCAGCAGGATCAAGACGATCCGGGAAGTCTATAATTCAACGGGACTGATAATACGGGAAGTACATACCGACGAGCTGGGTTCCGTCTTCGAGGACGCCCATTTCGTATACGATTCGGGGAACAGGCTCACCGAGCTCAGGGTCTATGACGGTTTCGGCCGTCTCAGGGAGCTGCGTCTGAGAGAATACAACCGCTACGGAAACATGATCCGTGAAGTCAAGGATTTTCCCTTTGAAAAAAGAGTGGCCGAATACCGGTATGGGTATACCTACGATACCAACGCGAACTGGACGGAACGCACCGTCGATTATTACGTCTCCTACGACGGGGACGATATGGATCCGGTTTCCCGTACAGAGATCCTGCGGACGATCGAGTATGCGTCGGAAGAAGAATAGCACCTTTTTTTCTCAATTGTTCCTCGTTTTCGTCGGCTCGTTTCTGTTTCTCGTGCTGGTTCTGACGATGATCTACTATTTTGGGATCCGCATATCCTTAGACGACTGGAATTTCCATTCCGGACGGCGGCTTCAGAGTATCATTCTTCCGGCCCTCACCCAGGTATACCGCGGGGACGGGCAGTTACGGGAACAGTCGGTATACAGCGGTCTGTCTCCTTTTTTGACGGTCAATATGTATCTCTACGTTTTCGATAAGGACTGGACACCGGTATTTTTTTTCGTACGGGGCGAACGGATCAGCCTGAGCAATTCCGCCCGTATACAAGAGGAAACGGATAAAATCGGTGACGGCAGGCGCAGCGCCCAGGCGATTGTGAACGAAAGCGATGTTGTAGGATATCTTTCGGTGGGAACTTTCGGATTCACCTATAATCTCGCGAACCGACAATTCCTTCGAAGCATCGCAGTGGCGATTTTTTTCGGTATGGGCATCGCCGTAGTTCTGTCCTTCGCCATATCCTTCCTGTTCTCCAGACTCCTCTCGAGGAACACCAAAATGCTCTGGCGTGGACTGCAGGCCCTGAACGAAGGAAACCGGACGGTAAGTTTTCCGACAAAGGGGGCCCGGGAAATCGTCGATATCGGCCGGGCGGCGCAGGAGTTGTCGGAGAGTCTGGAAAGGGAAAACTGGCTGCGGAAGAAACTGGCCCGGGACATAGCCCACGATTTACGTACCCCCATTACCGCCTTGAAGACCCAGTTCGAGAATATGGTGGAAGGGGTCACCGAGATATCGAAAAAGAGAATCCATTCACTCTACGACGAAATAATCCGGATCGAAAATCTGATATTCGACCTCATACAGCTCAGCAAGATGGAAAATCCGGAAATGTCGATCTCTATCGGCGAAATATACGCTCCCGCTTTTACGCGTGAGCTGAAATCACTCTTCACCGCTTCCTCACAGGGTGCGGACATCGGTTTTATCGTCCGATGTGATCCGGTACGGTTTTGCGGCGATGAAAACCTCCTCTACCGCGCAGTGTCGAATCTGCTGAACAATGCATTCCAGCACACTTTCCCCGGGGGCACCGTGGCGTTCAGCCTCGAGCGGGCGGAGGATAAGATCGTTTTGACCGTACGGAATACGGGCTTTGTCGACACCGAAGAAATTCCGAAACTCTTCGAACGGATGTATCGGGGCGGCAACTCCCGGGAAACCCCCGGGTCCGGCCTCGGTCTGCCGATAGCCCGGGCTATCACCGGGCTTCACGGCGGTGAAATATCCATGGTCCAGGAGGAAACGGAAACCGTAGTCCGAATGATCATTCCGGCGGTACCGGGTAAAACGAATCAAGAAGGTTCGCCGAGAAAACGGTACCCGAATCCGTAGATGGTCTCGATCCAGTCTTTGTTCCCAAGGCTGTTTCGTATATTCGCGATGTGGGTGTCCACCGTACGTTCCGATCCTGCGTGGGTATATCCGAGACACTCTCCGAGAATTTGCTCCCGGGACAGCGCCCGGCGGCCCCGGGACACAAGATAACAGAGGATGTTCCATTCCGCCGTAGTCAGGGATAATTGCCGCCCGTCTATCCGCGCCTTTCTCTGCTCCGTATCTATTTCCAGCTCGGAATCCTTCAACTTCCATCGGCCCGAAGTGTTTTCGGACGGAGTATCCCGGCGGGTCCTGCTCAAGATCGCCTTGACCCGGAGCAGGAGTTCTTTTGTGGAAAACGGCTTGACCACGTAATCGTCCCCGCCGACCTCGAAACCCATAATACGGTCCGATTCTTCTTCTTTTGCCGTCAGAAAGATGATAGGAACGGGAGACTGAGAACGGATCTCTTTCGCGAGGAGATAGCCGTTTCCGTCGGGGAGCATGATGTCGAGGATGACGACATCGGGCGGCTTGTGAAGGAGTGCTTCGAGGACACCCCGGACGCCGGAAAACTCCATGACCTCGATGTCGTTGACGGTGAAATAGTCCCTGACAGCTTCTCTGATGTGTTTATTGTCTTCCACTATGTAAGCGCGAATCATACTTGGTACCCTTGGGCACAAATATAAGAAGAACGCCGTGTACGGGCAACTACTTGCTCAACCGGGCTAAAGAGGGGTATATTCCTTTACTATCGTTTTCTAAAGGCAAGGAGTTTTCGCGTGAAGAAATTGCCGCGTCCTCTGAGAAGGTTGCTGTTTATATGTGCTTCCACCGCCGCCATGGTCGCGGTGCTGCTCTTCGACCTCACGTACCTCGCGGGGCAGGGAGTCCGTATGCTTTCTGAACGGCGGGGCATGAATGAAGTCGAGGCGCTTCTCACCGACCCTGCGGTAGACGAGGATACCCGGGAGTTCCTGAGGCTTACCCAGGACATCCGCAGGTTCGCCGTTGATGTGCTGGGACTCGAAGAGACGGAAAACTACACGGCTTATGTGGCGACGGATAGAAACTATCTCGTAGACGTGGTCTCAGCCGTGCGTTCCGATTCGCTGGAGAGGTATACCCGGCGTTATCCCCTGGTCGGGACAGTTTTCTACCGCGGTTTTTATAACAGCCGGGGCGCCGACCGGTTTGCCGCCCGGCTGAAGCGAAGGGGATACGATGTGGTTGTAAGGAAGGTAGGGGCTTACAGCTCCCTCGGTTACTTGGTAGACCCCCTCTATTCGTATATGCGGGAGTATTCCGAATACCGGATCGCGGAGTTGATCATCCATGAGTTGACCCACGCCACGATATGGATACCCGGGAACAATCAGTTCAACGAAGAAGTAGCGTCTTTTATCGGGCGAAAGGGAGCGGAAGAATATATCCGTATGAAGTACGGAGAAGCTTCACCGCATTATACGGCGCTGTTTCCGGCCCGAAGGGACCGGGATAGGTTCGTCTCATTCCTCGGCGCAGTCTACGCTGAACTCGAAGAGGAGTATCGGGCGGCGAGCAGCCGGGAACAGCGGCTCTTGCACAAAGCTGAAATCCTCGCCCGGGAACAGGCTCATTTCTCCGAACGATATCGGGAGATCTACGAGACGGATACGTACCTTTGGGCCTCCACTCGGGACTGGGACCATGCCTTTCTCGATATGTACATGCAGTACACCCGAGACCTCGATATATATTACGGCCTCCTCGAGATCCTGAACGGCAGCCTGCCCGCCGCAGTCGATACACTTATTGATCTTTTCGATGATGTTCCGGACCCTAAGATCGCGATAAACGAGATCTTAGCCGGTGCCCCTCTCAATTCATCCGCTCTTCCATGAGCTCGGGATTCGCGTTGACGTAATTCGAGATTACCTGAAAGCGCTCGAGGGACATTCCCTCATCCTGGATGATAACGGTACTTTCATCCGTAAATTCCCTATTCAGCTTTTCGAGAGACTCGGCGATGTTCTCGTACTGGCGTAATTCCGTCCGGTCTATAGTATCTTTTTCCTCGGGGAAGGAATGCAGTATCCGGTTTATCTCGTTGAAGCGTTCGGCGGAAAGGGGCGATTCCTGAACGAGCTCGTCCGCTTCTTCCTGGTAGCCCTGCTGTTTCTCGATTATCTCCTCGAGGGCGTCGAAAAACACGTCTAATTCCTCTTCGGTTACATCGTCGGGTACAGGCTCCGTCTGGCCGTCGAATCCCTGCTCTTGAGCAAATACTGTCTGAGCGGAAACGAAAATCATCATTGTTATTAGGCACAAAACCGTAATGAATTTTTTCATAATTAAAGTACTCCTTATAATTGATTTCCTTCACTATACTCGAAGCATGTCAAGAATCCGTAGAGGAAATGTCAAGATTTATTGAAGCTGTAATATAGCACCCCGATCGTTTAAAGGTAATCCTCCGGCAGCCGGCGTATAACCGCCGAACGTCCTTTTCGTTTTACTTCTTCGTCCTGATCAAAGGCCTGCAGTGTATAGTGTCGGACTATATGTAAAGGTCCGGGGATGCATCCACCCGTCCAAGGGGCTGCGGATTATCCCAAAATCTCCTTGAAAATCTTCTTGTCCTCGTTCCGCTTGTACTCGGAGTCCTTTTCGACTATGCCGTAGGGGAAATCGTATTCCTCCATGAGCGCCATGTACGGCTCGGGGGGGAAGCCCTCCGGGGCGTGGACCCCTTTGACCTCTTTCCATACCCCGGTGCCCAAGAGCTCGATGCCGACGGCCGCGCCGAAGCCGGTCTGGGCGACCACCGCCTGCATTCCCAACCGTTCCATGGTGTCCCGGTTGTCCAAGGCCTGGTAGAGGAAGACGTTCCGGTCCAAGCCGTTCTTTTTCCCGTAAACGTCGATACCGACACACATTTTTCCGTGCATCTTTTCCCCCAAGTCGGTGGGTTGGGGCGCCACCGCGGCGACCACGTCCCGGGGACGCACCGTGCATCCGCCGACTTCGGCGGGCTCGAGGCTGCGGAGTCCTAAGGCGTCTATGACCTTGAGGGCATGAATAAGCTCGTCGCCCAAGGCGATCTTGAAGGTGCACTTCTTGAGTCCCTGAGAGGCGAGATATTTAGGCATAAAGACCGTCTCTTCATGCTCGACCTTGACGAGTTTCTGCGATCCGACCCCCTCGGGGAAGTCGAAGCTCTCCTCCCCGTCGAAGGGAGGCGCGGTGTAGTATCCCTTCTGACCGTTTATGGTGTACCCCTCTCTTGATGAGTCCCAGGCGACGTTGGGGTTCAGGCACTCGTCCAAGACGGTCCACACGTTGAAACCGAAGGCGATTTCCATCCCTTCGACCTCGAGATTGTCGCCGTCTTTGACGTGGATCTCGTCGAGCTCGTCGAATAGGTGTTTCGCCGAGAACGCCGCGAAAACGTCCACCACCCCCGGGTCTATTCCGAAGCCGATCATCGCGGTTCGACCCTTCTCGAGCCACTCCCCGTGGCGGGCGAAGTTGTACTCGCTCATCCATTCTTTGTACGGCTTGCCGAAGGGGTCGGTTTCGTCGGGGACCGACCAAGTCCCCATGCTCATATAGTCGCAGTCCGCTTCGAAGGCGGCGTCGAAAATGTTGTTCGAAACGAAGGGCGCCGCCGCGTCCATGATAAAATCGGTATCGTGGCTGCGGGCCGTGTCGACGATACTCCTTTTGTCGGTTGCATCGAGGCGGACCGGAACGTACCGGGGGCCGCCCCCGAGGCGCTTCGCCACCTCCTGCGCCTGTTTTTCGTCGTAGTCGGCGAGGACCACCTTTTCGAGCCACTTTCCTTCGGTGTCGCGGGAATTAAGAATTTTCGCAATAGATTCTCCCACCCCGCCGGTGCCGACCATCATCATTTTCATTCTGTTCCTCCTCTGCTGCTTTCAGTCCATCCGGGACAGATATGCCTCGTAAGCTCCGACAAACTCCTCTTCGATGCCGAGATTCCGGAGTTTCTCCGGCATCGGGCGGCCCCGCTCGTCCCAGCCGCGGAAGGCGTAGTATTCGTCCATGGCCCGGTCGAAGGCTTCCCGGGTCATCGGCTTGTCCTTGGGAGGACCCTCTTTGAGGAGCTCCTCGTAGAACCGTTTGGGGAGTATATCTTCCGACCGGTCGAAGCCGGCCATGATGTTGAACATCCGCTGGAGGTTGAAGATCCGCTCGCCCATGGTGTCGACTTTCTCCGCAGGCCACTCCCCTCCGTAGGTCGCCGCGTAGAGGCGGCCCAAGGTCTCGCTCGAAACCGGCCAGAAATCGCAGATTCCCATGGAGAACTTGGCGAATTGGGCGTTCTGCATTTCTGCGACCAGCTCCGCTTTCCCTTCGAAGGTAAAGGGGTCCAGGGTTCCCCAGGCCTCCTCGGCGATAGGGTAGGCGCTCATGTGGCATCCCCCCCGGGGGGCGGTAACGTAGGCGATCCCCATGCCCCAGGAGCCCCGGGGATCGTAGCCGGGGAGTTCGAGACCTTTTACCTGCATGGCGTATTCGGGGGCTCCGTATTCGGCGGCGAGGCTTTTAGATCCGTAGGCGGCTTTGTCTCCCAAGCCGCGGCGATGGGCGATATCCTCGAGAAGATTCAAAGCCTTGTCGACCTCCCCGAAACGGATATCGAAGTCGTGGATGCCCTTCTCAGTCGCCTCCATCATGTAGGCGATGGTCCCCCCGGCGGAGATGGTGTCCAGTCCCAGATCATCGCACCGGGCGTTGAACTCGATGAGCTTTTCTCTGCTCCCGTTGCCGATGGATGAGCCGCCTAGGGCGATGGTCTCGTACTCCGGTCCCTCCACCCGGGCCCGACCGTCGGCTACGTAGTTTCCGCAGGCGATTCCGCAGGAGAAGCAGGCCTTTTTGTTTTGCCTTACCGATTTGAGGCTCGTCCCGTCGATGGCCTTGTATTCCGAAAAAGTCCCCTCCTGGAAGTTGTAGGTGGGGAGGAGCCCCGAATCCTGGCTGAGATCGACTAAAACGGGGGTGCCGAACTCGTAGATCTCGTTTCCCGGAGCGGTTACCTCGTCCCGCTCGTGGAGCTCCGCGGCTAACGCCATACAGCCTTCGACGTCATCAACATGAACATCGAGCCATCCCCGGACGGCCACCGCCTTGAGGTTCTTATCTCCCATCACCGCGCCGATACCCCCGCGGCCGAGCTGCCGGTAGCGCTCGGAGGAGATGCACGAGTAGAGGACCCGGTTCTCCCCGGCCGGGCCTATGCACATGATCTTGACCTTATCGTCGGCCAAGGCGGATTTGAGCCCCGATTCGGTATCGAAGGTCCCCTTGCCTGTATATTCGGATGCATCCCGGACCTCGGCCCGGTCAGGGTCTATATAGATGTAGGACGATTTCTCGGCCCGGCCCCGGATCACCACGGCATCGTAACCCGCGTACTTGAGCTCGGCCCCGATGTGCCCTCCCACACTTCCGTCGGTTATGGTTCCGGACTGGGGGGATTTCGTCGCCACGGCGAGCTTCGCGGTGCACGATACGATGGTTCCGGCCATGATCGAAGTGGCCAGCACGATGCAGTTGTCCGGTGAAAAAGGATCGGTATCGGGGGTTATCTCGTCCATGAGAATCCGTGAGGCCAGTCCCTTCTGTCCCGCGTAGAGATCCACCCACTCTTTGGGGGTTTCTCGGACCTCGACGGTCTTCGAGCTCAGATCGACGTAGAGCATCTTTCCCATAAGACAATTCATTCCTTTACCCTCTCCCTATCCCGGACGGATATGACGTCCTTCGGACACCACTCGACGCATTTCGGCTCGCCTCCGCACAGGTCGCAGATAATCGATTTCTTGTTTTCATTCAGATAAATAACCTGCGTGGGGCAGGTTCGGACGCAGGTGCCGCAGCCGATGCAGGTGTCGTGATCCACCTCCATCCAGCGCCCGGTGTTTCGTATCGAATCGGTCGGACATGCCTCCTCGCACTTTCCGCAGAGGGTGCAGTGCCGCGATTTTATCCGAACGCCGTCGTCGGTATACTCGTGGATGATCTCGAGCCGGGCCTTCTGCGGATTGAACACCCCGTCGTGAGAGCCGGAGCAGGCGAGCTCACATAGTTTGCACCCCGTGCACTGGGAATAATTGAATCTTAAGGGCATGGACCCCTCCTTTTTCGGTCTTCTGTAATAGTATTCCCACCTCGTCGAACGCGCAATTCAAATACGATCGATTTACCCAAATATCAGATTGATATTAGAACTGAAAAATGTTACCGCTTGACTTTTCATCCCGCCGGGTTATCATTGCAGGACGTGCTTCGAGTGAACGGCAGGACAATTCCCTGGCATGAGGGAATCACCTTTCCCGAGATCTACTCCGCCTTGGGTTACACCCTGAGCGAACCCCTGGTCGTGGTCCGGGTAAACGGAACGCTTGTCGATAAGGGGAAAAGGGAAGGTTTCTCCATTCCCGACGGCGCGGACATCGAAATTATAAACAAGCTTCGCGGGGGATAATCCGGAGTAAGGCTAATTTGGACTGAAGGAACGTGCAGGCATGATTAACAAACGTATACTGGCGGCGGGAGTGCTCTCCATCGCGGTGATCGTAGGATTTGTGATGCTCCAAAATCGGGTCATCAGCCCCAAGGCGGCTCCGCCGGAGGCTCCCGGCGAGGTAGCGCAGGACGAGCAGCAGCCCGTGGAGCAGTTCGATGACCCGGCTGAAACCCGTGTCCCCGCTCTCGCGGAACTCCCGGAGCTCGACATCGCTCCCGCGGGAGCACTTCCCGGCGGGGAGCAGACCGCCCGGACGGTGCGCCTGGAAACGGGGGTCTACACGGCGGAGTTCTCCACCAGGGGTGGTACGGTCTCGTCCCTTAGGCTTAAAAGTTTTACAACCCCCGAGGGACAGCCCGTCGAGATGATTTTAAACGGCTCTTCCGAAATCTTGCCTTTCACCCTCACCTTCGGAAACGTCCACAACGAGCCGCTCGATGAGATCTTCCGAAGCTCCGTGGATGAGGAGAGGGGGGAAGTCCGCTTTTCTAGGGACTTCGTCGTCGACGGTCGTACCTTTACCTTGGAAAAAACGTACACTTTCCCCCCCGACGAGTACGCGATGCGCTTAGCCGTCACCATGACCGCCGCCGACGGAGAGGATCTTCCCGTAAACAGGAATGGAATTTCCTATACGGTGAGCTTCGGACCCCAGATAGGACCTACCTACACCAAGCTCGACGACAGGAGTGATTACCGCTACTACAGCTTCTTCGACGGTGAAGAGAAGAAGAGCATGCGTACTTCCACCGAGAAGATTACCCACATCGAGGAGGAGATGGAGTGGACCTCCGTCGAGGGAAAATACTTTACCGTCATCGGGGTCCCTACGGAATCCCACTTCATAGTTACCGACTCTACACCGGCCGCGGGAGTGGACAGGCACTCTTCGTTCCATTTCACCTTTCCCGAGATCGATGCCTCCCGGCATTCCAGTGAGACTTACTTTTATATAGGACCTAAGAAGAAGGAACAGCTTTTTAGATACAACCGGGCGGATTCGAATTACTTCGGCCTCGAAAACATGCAGTTCGATACCATGGCTTCCAACGTCAAGATCTTAGGAGTTCTCTCGGAGATCTTAGGGGGTATTATAACGGGTATTCGCTACGTGACCCGGAACTACGGCCTTGCGGTCATCCTCTTCGCGGTCATAGTACGTCTGGCTCTCATTCCCCTGTCATGGCGAAACTTCCGGGACAACCGGAAGATGCGGGAGCTCGAGCCCAAAATTGCCGAGATACGCCGACGCTACCAGTACAACGGAGCTCAGGCCAATCAGGAAATTACCGAGCTCTACCAGCGTGAGAAGATAAGCTCACTACGGAGGCTCCTCCCGCTGTTTATTCAGATCCCCATCATCATAGCCCTCTTCAGACTGTTTTCCACCGACTTCGATTTCAGGGACGCCGCTTTTCTCCCGGTCTGGATCGAACGCCTCTCCTCCCCCGATTCGATAGTGGAGTTTCCCTTCACGGTGCCCGTGGTCAAGTGGGATGCCTTGAGAATTCTTCCCTTTATCATGCTGGCAACGACCCTGGTGCAGACCCGGATTACCCAGCCGCCGGCCGAGGGGAGCACCGGGCAGAAGATCATGTCCTACGCGACCCCGATCCTCATCTTCCTGATCCTGTACAACATGCCCTCGGGGCTGGTTCTCTACTGGCTCGTCTACAACGGATTGGGTATCGCCGAACATTACGTCTTCCGGAGGCGGTACGAGGAGTCTTGACGCCCCCGGAAAGAGGAGTCCAGCTTGACACCCGGGAGTCCTTTCCTTCATAGTGGAATGTAACCATTTTCCCCACTGAACCGGAGGCAATTACGCATGGCAAACGAGGAAGCACTCGAAAAAATCAGACATTCCACCGCTCACGTCATGGCGGAAGCGGTGCTTTCCCTCTTTCCCCGGGGAAAGGTCGCCATCGGACCGTCAATCGAGAACGGGTTCTACTACGATTTCGATCTTCCCCGCCCATTAGTCCCGGAGGACTTGGAGACCATCGAGGCCAAGATGAAGGAAATCATCAATGAAAACCGGGAATTCAAGCGCCGGGTCCTGTCCCGGAACGAGGCCTTGGAGCTCTTCAAGGAACAGCCCTATAAGCTCGAGCTCATCCGGGACCTCCCCGGGGGCGAAGAGATATCGGTCTACTCCCAGGACGGGTTCACCGACCTCTGCCGGGGGCCCCATGTGGAGAGCACCGGGGAGCTCAATGCGGAGGCTTTCAAGCTTCTCTCCATAGCCGGCGCCTACTGGCGGGGTAAGGAAACCAATCCCATGCTCCAGCGGATCTACGGGACCGCCTGGCAGAACCCGAAGGAGCTGCGCAAATACCTGCAGCACCTTCAGGAGGTGGAAAAGCGGGACCACCGCCGTCTGGGGAAGGAGCTCGATCTCTTTTCGCTCCAGGACCAGGCCGGTCCGGGCTTAGTCTACTGGCACCCCAACGGGGCCCGCATCCGCCTCGCTATCGAAGACTACTGGCGGAAGCGGCATATCGAGAGCGGTTACGATATCCTCTTTACACCCCACATCGGAAAGTCCTGGCTTTGGGAGACCTCGGGGCATCTGGATTTCTATAAAGAGGGGATGTACTCCTCCATGGAGGTGGACGAACAGGACTACTACATCAAACCGATGAACTGCCCCTTCCACATCCTGATCTACAATTCCTCATTGAGGTCCTATCGGGAGCTTCCTCTTCGTTGGGCCGAGCTCGGGACCGTCTACCGCTACGAGCGTTCAGGGGTCCTCCACGGACTCATGCGGGTCCGGGGCTTTACCCAGGACGACGCCCATATCATCTGTACTCCCGAGCAGATGGACTCGGAGGTGCTGGAGGTTCTCCGGTTCAGTTTGAGCATGTGGGAGGCCTTCGGGTTCAAGGAGATCAAGGCCTATCTCGCCACCCGGCCCGAGAAGAGTGTAGGCGATGAGTCTCAATGGACCCAGGCCGGAGAATCGCTTAAGAAGGCCATCGAGGCCGAGGGGCTCGACTACGAAGTGGACCACGGCGGGGGGGCCTTCTACGGTCCGAAGATCGATCTAAAGATAAAAGACGCCCTGGGAAGAGAATGGCAAATGACCACCGTTCAGTTCGATTTCAACGAGCCCAATCTCTTCGACATGACCTACGTCGACGCCGACGGCAAGGAAAAACGTCCCTATATGATCCACCGCGCCCTCTTGGGGTCCTTGGAGCGGTTCTTCGGGGTGCTGATCGAGCACTACGGCGGGGCCTTCCCGGTGTGGCTCGCCCCGGTGCAGTCGGTGGTGATTCCGGTGGCCCCGGCCTTCGACGAATACGCCGGGACTGTTGCCGATAAGCTCATGGCGGCGGGAATCCGTGCGGAGGCGGACTTGAGCGACGGAAGGATGAACGCCAAGATCCGGGCCGCCCAGAACCGGAAGGTGCCGTATATGATCATATTAGGCGAGAAAGAAGAGTCCGCCGGGACCGTTTCCATCCGGCCGCGGCAGGGGAATCAGATGCAGGGGCTCGCGGTGGAAGAAGCTATCACCTTCGTCCGTAATAAGATCGACGGAAAGGAGCTCCTATGAGCAACCCCCTCGCCGAACTGAAAGAGGCGGGCAGGGAAATCTATCTCTTAGGTCACGCCGGGGCGGTCCTCGGATGGGACCAGGAGACCTACATGCCCCCCGCCGCCGTGGAGGAGCGCTCCGAGCAGCTGAGCCTCTTGGAAGGTCTTCTCCACGACCGGTTAACCGATTCCCGATTGACAAAGCTCTTCGCCGAGCTCGGAGCCACCGAGGAGAATCCCGCCGGTACGGCCGCGGAAAGCGAGGTCGACCGGGGATACATTAGGAAGTTTTTCCGGGACTACACCCTGGCAACGAAGCTTCCCAAGAGGCTGGTCGTCGAGCTTGCCCGTCAGTCGAGTATCGGTCAAAACCGGTGGGTCGAGGCGCGGAAGAATTCCGATTTCTCCCTCTTCGAGCCGGTCCTTACCAAGCTCCTGGAGCTCAGCCGGGAGAAGGCGGAGCTCTACGGTTACGAGAATCACCCCTATGACGCATTGTTAGACCAGTACGAGCCCGGCATGCGGACGGCGAAGGTAAAAAAGGTCTTCGATGATCTCATCCCGGGACTCAAAAACCTGCTTGGAAAGATCGAAACGGCGGTGCAGGTGGAAGACGGCTTCCTCCATGCCGCTTATCCGGTGGAGCTCCAGCGCCAATTCTCGAGGGAGGTCTTAGACGATATCGGGTATGATTTCGAAAGGGGGCGCCTCGACGATTCGGCCCATCCCTTTACTACCACCCTCGGCGCGGACGATGTGAGGATCACTTCCCGGTACAACGAATCCTACTTCCCCACGGGGTTCTTCGGCGTAGTCCACGAGTGCGGCCACGGGCTCTACGAGCTCGGGTTTTCCGATGAGATTCGGGGGAATATTCTCGCCGACGGCGCATCCCTTGGTATCCACGAGTCTCAGTCACGGACGTGGGAGAACATCATCGGGCGGAGCCGTTTTTTCTGGCAGCGTTACTTTACCCGCCTGGGTGAGCTCTTTCCTCAGCCTCTCCTCGACACCGACGAAGAAGGATTTTTTCGGGCGGTCAACAAAGTCGAGCCGTCGTTTATACGAATCGACGCCGATGAAGTTACCTACAATCTTCATATCGCGCTGCGTTTCGGACTCGAGCTCGATATGATCTCGGGCAGACTTCCGGTACGGAACCTTCCCGACGAATGGAACCGACGATTCACGGATCTCTTAGGGCTTACCCCCGTCGATGACGCCGAGGGGGTGCTTCAGGACATCCATTGGTCCTTCGCCGCCTTCGGGTATTTTCCGACCTATACCCTGGGAAACCTCTACGGAGCCCAGTTCTTCCGTGCCCTTGAACGAGATCTTCCGGATTGGGCGGATCTGATCCGCACCGGGGACTTCTCCAGCCTGCTTACATGGATGAGGGAGCGGATTCACCGGCACGGAAGCGTGTATACCTCCGAGGAACTCTGCGAGAGGGTTACCGGCGCCGCTCTCGATCCGCGGCATTTCATCCAATACCTGAACGAGAAGTTCGGCTCAGTATATGAACTGTCAGGGGATTGATCCGGCAAATCCCTTCCTCTGGATTCTGGCCGCGGGCTTTTTTGCCGGAGCCGCGGTAAGCAGACTTACCGGAATTCCCTCCCGGACCCGCAATCCCCGGCGTGCAGCGGCTTTGAAATGGCCCTTGTTCAGCATCTACCTGTCAATAGCCCTCCTCCTTTCAGCGGCGGGACTTATTTTTTCGGAGCCCCACAGATTCCTCACCTCGGGATCGCTCTACTTCTTCCTGTGTGTAGCGGCGGTAAGCCTCGCGGGCAACAGGTTCAAGCGGGCGGTGGGGGCTCCTCTCTTCTTTATTTTCTTAGGATGGTTCGTATACCTTCAGCTGGTACTTACCGGTTGGAGCTGTTACTTCGGTACCGAAGAGATAGCCCGGCTCAGGGTACTCGACCGCGGAGAAGAGAGGGTTGTTCTTTCAGTCGAGAGGGGGGATTCCGTGGATATCTTCGAAACCTCCGGGCCGGTCCCTAAGGTAGGAGTGACGGTCCTCGAAATCGATTCGCCCTACGTGCTCCACGGCGGGAAGAACTACTACCGTTTCTTAGAAGTGGACGGCGCCGACGATACCCTCCCGGACGGAGGGGAACGACACGCAAAACGGCTCGCTTCCGTGATGCCGGGGATGCGCTATCGACGGCATACGGCTTCCCTTGATGAAGAGGTCGAGCTCTTTCAGCTTTATAGGATCGTCCTCGACGGCACCGAGGTCACCGTCCGGGCCGTGTACTGATCGCTCGACGTTCCTATCAATCTTAGTCTTCAGGTCCTTACCCCCCGGAATCATCCTCCCTTTTGATTCTCCGCATTACGAACGCCTTGTCGAAGATGCTCGCCACTAAGGCGGCTCCCACGGCGTACTCGAGGATGCCGACCAGCTCAGGTGCCCCCAGGTAGGGGACATTGAGGAACTCGAGGATCTCGAAGAGATACAGTCCCATGGTTGCGAAAACCGTGACCTTCCCTAGAAAGCTCCCGGTCGAATCCAATCGGTCTTTCGCCGCAAAGACATAAATGATCCATCCTGTTTGAAAGGTGAGACGGAACATGAGGAGGAGGAAAAACCACAGCGGAATGAGCTCGAAGATGAAAAAGAGGATCGAAATGACTCCGAGGACGGAATAGTCACTGGCGCTGTCGATGTATTTCCCTATCTGGGTGGTTTGGTTGAGCTTCCGGGAGATCATCCCGTCGAAGAGATCGGTCAGGAATACGACGGCGGTAAAAACGGCAAGGAAGGGCAGCACCGGTTTCTCCCGCACTAACAGGAGGAGATAGACCAGGGTGGGGAGCGAGCTGACCCGAAAAAGGGTTATGATATTCGCCGCGTTGATCCGATTCAGGGGAGTCTTCGAGGGAAGGAGGTAGAAGTATCGCCGAAGAGCAATAAGCCCTCCGAGGAGCAGGGCATGAAAGCCCGCCGTAATCGGATAGAAGCCGATATAATCGCCAATTCGAGCTTCGTAAATGATAAGTATACCGGTAAAAAGAATGGTTTGCAGGAGGAAAAATATTATGATCGTCAGTACGATGCTGCTCTTGAGCTCTCTGGCCATATCCTCCTATAATCTAAGGCGCCTGTCCCGGTGCAGTCAATAGCCGGGCTTAAGGACCGCCGGCGCGGCATTCTAAAAATTCCGGACCGTTGACAGAGAAGCGCGGTGATAACATACTGTTGTCATGACGATACCGAACGTACTGTCTTCGCTCAGGCTGGTCCTGTCGCCGATCTTCTTTATCGTGTATTTCGCTCCGGTCTGGTTCGGGCTTCCCTTAGAGATTGCGATCGGGGTCCTATGGTTCTTGGGTATCATCATCGAGGTCTCCGATGCGCTGGACGGACATCTGGCCCGTAAGCTGGATCAAGTGAGCGATACCGGAAAGCTCCTAGACCCCTATTCAGACGTTATCAGCCGGTGTACTTACTTTCTGTGTTTTTCCTTTTCCGGAATCATGCCCATATGGATCTTCCTCATCATCTTTTACCGGGAGCTGAGCATCGCCTTCGTTCGGCTGGTAATGCTCAAGCGGGGCGTTGTTATGGCGGCCCGGTGGAGCGGAAAGCTCAAGGCTTCGAGCTATACCTTGGCCGGTGTCGTAGGTATGGCCGCCTATACCGTCCGCGGTCTCGCAAGTGCTTCGAGGGTCAACACAATCTTTCGATGGGCAGCTTTCGGAATCTTCGTCCTTGCCGCTCTTCTCGCTGTGATAAGCTTCACCGATTATCTTAGGATCTTGAGAAAGAGCCGTCCCGGGAACGGGGAAAAAGAGAAATAGGCCGTGCAGTCTCTGGATGGGCTCTCCCGCGACTCCCTTGCCCAGGTAAGATATATTCTCACCGACATCGACGATACCCTGACACGGGGAGGGAAGCTCCTTCCCGAGGCATACTCGGCTCTGTGGCGCCTAGAGGGTTCGAGGCGGATAGTTGTCCCGGTTACGGGACGGCCCGCCGGATGGTGTGACTGCATTATCAGGCAGTGGCCGGTGCGGGCGGTAGTAGGAGAGAACGGGGCCTTTGCCCTCCTCGAGAAGAAGGGGGAAATCTCCGTTTTACTCCACCCGGAAGTCGAGGCGGACAACGAAGGGCGGGGGAATGGAAATGGGCTTCGAACCCGCTTTCCGGAGGCATCCGGCGATCCGAGACTCGAGGACATCTATCGGGCAATCAAAAAAGAGATCCCCGAGGCTCGCAAGGCCAAGGATCAGTTTGCAAGGTTGTACGATTTGGCGGTCGATTTTAGGGAAGACGAGCCTAAGCTCGATCTGTCGGCGGCCGAAAGGATGAAAGGCATAGCAGAGGAGCATGGTGCCCGTGCAAAAGTGAGCTCGATCCACGTCAATATCTGGTTCGGGGACTACGATAAGCTCGGCATGACCTGCTACATGATGTCCGAGGTGTTCGGATTATCCGAGGCGGAGGTCAAGCGGCAAGTCATGTTCGTGGGGGACAGCCCTAACGACGAGCCGATGTTTCGTTTCTTCCCGGTGAGTGTAGGGGTTGCTAACGTTCGGGAGTACGAGGGGATGATGACCTCGCTCCCTAAATACTGTACGCGATCGCCCTACGGGATCGGTTTCGCGGAAGCCGCTGTGAAGCTGGGGGAGTGAGCATGTAAATGCCTTAAAGAACGGAAAACACCAATCTTTGGGGCAGTTTAACAATTTCCTCATATCCCCTTGACATAAATTCGACTAAAATGTATATTGCCCTCATAACAAAAAACGAAAGCAGCCGTAACGGTAACCCCCGGCTGAAAGACGGGGGATAGCTTCGAGAAGAGCACAACAGTTGCGGCGGTTCGTTAAAAATGATTTGTCTCCTTATTGACAAAAATTTTTTTTCTAGGTATATTGGAAGTCCGCCCTCTAAAAAGGCGGGCTTTTTAAGCGACGTGTGTCCGCCGTGCAAGCGGCCGGGCACCGACAGAAATGGTCTTTGACAAGGAATTAGGGAAGGGAGAATTAAGA
>JBKHAJ010000117.1:0-10283 GCA_046542935.1 Spirochaetia bacterium
GTCAAGAAGCAGGCCGCCGAGCTTCTCAAGATCGACCGGAAGACCCTGTACAACCGGATGAAGCGGTTCAATATTGAGTGACCGATATGAGCGCCCCGAAATGAGCACAGCCGCCCGCGTCCCTATCCTCCAGATGCGCAACATCCACGCCTCCTACGGCGAGATAAAGGCCTTGAAAGGGGTTGATTTCGACCTCTATCCCGGGGAGATCCACGCCATCATCGGCGAACACCGGGCCGGAAAATCCACCTTAGTCAAGCTGTTGAGTGGGGCCGAGAGGAAGGAAAGCGGCCAAATCCGCTATCAGGATCGGGACATCGATTACCTTACCCCAAAAATTGCCATCGCCGCTAAAATCGGCATCGTCTATCAAAATCTTACTATTATCCCCGATCTGAACGCGGTGGAGAATATCTTTACCGGACAGATGATCAAAAGGAGGCTCCCCCTTCTCCACCATCATAAGATGCTCGAGCGTACCCGGGAGCTCCTCGACTGCCTCGGTACACATTTCGATCCCCTCGTCCCCCTGTTCAAGCTGAGCGCCGCCCAACAGTATATGGTGGAGTTCATCAGAGTCCTGATGATGGATCCGAAGATAATCATCCTCGATGAGGTGTCCAATAAAATGACCCCCGATGAGATGAAGAAGATCTACCGGGCCCTTTTCCACTACAGGGACCTCGGAGTCAGCATTATCTACATCTCCCACGACATGGACGAGGTGCTGCGTCTCGCCGACCGGGTTACCATTCTCAAAGACGGGTATCGGAGAGGTACCGAACTGTGCCGGAACCTGGATAAATACCGGCTCTTCCAGCTTACCTATTCCTACAGCGTCAACCAGGAGCGGACCGACTTCAGTCAGGAAAAGCTCCTCATGCTCAACCGCTACGTGGAGGGACTTTTGCACCACCTCCCCTTCGGGGCGCTGATCCTGGACGAGAACAACCGGGTCCAGCTGTTGAACTTCGCGGCGGCGGAGCTCTTCAAGTTCAATCTCGACCTGGCCAAGAATCGGACCATCAGGGAAATCCTCGAAGGCATCGATTTCCCCGAAAAAATGGAAATCATCGAGGCGGTAAACAACCGTGAAAGCCGGGAGTGGGAGGAGATGGAAATCGAAACCGATATAATACTGAAGGTTCGGGTCTTTTCCCTCGAGGACGAAAAGCAGCAGGTCCAGGGGATGGCCGTCTTCTTCGAGGACATCAGTATCGACAAGTACATGACCGACTATCTTATCAGGAGTGAAAAGATGGCCTCCGTGGCCGAAGTCGCCGTCGGTGTCGCCCACGAAATCAATAATCCCCTCTCCATCATCAAGAATTACTTAAAGATCATTTCCAAACGGGAGCTGGAAGAAGACGTACGGGCCAAGGTAGTCAAGATCGAAACCGAGCTCAACCGGATCGTGGAGATCGTATCCAATCTGTTGAGTTTTTCCCGGATCAAGCCCACTCCGGGAAAAGAAATTCATCTGCAGGGGCTCATCGATGAAATCCTGCTCCTCCTCCATCACAGTATAGCCGAGAAGAAGATACGCCTCGAGAAAAAGCTGCCGAACAAGCCGATCACTCTCCGGGGCGAGGAGAACCGGCTGAAACAGGTTTTCATGAACCTTATCATGAACAGTGTGGACGCCGTCCTCGATGAGGGGTTGATCCGAATCGATATGAGCCTCGAAAACGGGGGGGTCCGGGTATACATCGGAGACAACGGATACGGAATCCCCGATGACATCCGGGACAAGATCTTCAATCCTTTTTTTACCACCAAGGTAACCAAAAAGAACACCGGACTCGGTTTAAGCGTGTGCCAGTATATCGTGGAGGAACATGGAGGGAGCCTGAGCTTCACGAGCAAGCCCGGCGAGGAAACGGTCTTTTCGTTGAAGCTGCCCCTGGGTTAACAGCCCGAGACTAGGCCGCTCCTGTCCGGCGCCGAAGCTCCTCGACGATGTCGACCCCGGCGCTCACTCCGAGCCGATCGGCTCCGGCTTCGAGCATTCCTAAGGCGTCGTCGAGGTTGCGGATTCCCCCGGATGCTTTTATCTGGCAGGCGTTTCCCACCGTCGCCCGCATGAGACGGATGTCCTCGACGGTAGCGCCTCCTGTGCCGAATCCCGTGGAGGTCTTCACGAAGTGGGCCCCCGCCTGGACCGAGAGCTCGCAGGCCTTTTGTTTTTCATGGTCTTCGAGGTAGCAGGTCTCGATAATCACCTTGACCACCGCTCCCGCGGCGGCCTCGACGACCCCGCGTATGTCCTGTTCCACAAAGGCGTCATCACCATACTTGAGGTAGCCGATGTTGACGACCATATCCACCTCATCGACCCCCTGCTGAACGGCAAGCTTCGTCTCCTCCACTTTATTCAGGGGTGAGGAAGCACCTAAGGGAAATCCTATGACGCAGCAGGTCTTGACGCCGCCCCCCATGAGCTCCCGAGCTACCTGAGACACGAACACCGGATTGACGCACACCGAGGCGAAGTTGTATTTTTTCGCTTCGTCGCACATGGTGCTTACCTGGTCCGGCGTGGCGAAAGCTTTCAAAAGGGTGTGATCGATTACTCCCGCCAATGTTTCAACGTTCCAATTCTGCTCCATCTCTTTCTCCCGAGTTCAAGATACTCCGTATCCGTCCCTTGGGCAAGCGGCGGTCTCTCCCGGACTGCGCCCTAGATGCTCCGGTAGATGAGGGTCGGCTTATCCGCCGGTCCGCCGGTTATTTTCAGGGCACCCTCGAACCTGCGCATGGCCTCGTCGAGATTGGTCTCGTCGTTTACGTGGAAGACGGCAAGCTCATCCCCCGCCCTTATCTCGTCCCCGATCCTTCGGCTCATCCAGATTCCCACCGATAGATCGATGGTGTCGTCCTTCGCGGCACGTCCGGCGCCTAAGAGCATGGCGGCGTAGCCGATCTCCTCGGTATCCATCGCCTCTATGCGGCCCGGCCGTTTTGCCTCGAGGACTACCGTCTTGGAAGCTGCGGGAAGCCTGTCCGTATCCTCAGTGATCTGCGGATCGCCGCCTTGGGCCTCGATCATCGCGGCGAGTTTAGCCAGGGCCGTCCCGTCGTCGATCACAGCCTCGAGGCGTTGCCGGGCATCGTTTTCGTCCTCCGCCGCCTCGGATAGGAGGAGCATCCGTGCCGCCAAAGCCAGGGAAACTTCCTTGAGATCTCCGGGATGTCGTCCCTGGAGAATTTCCACCGCCTCCTTCACTTCCAAGGCATTTCCGACGGCATTGCCCAAAGGCTGGTTCATATCGGTAACCAGGGCGGTAGTCTTCCGGCCGGCGTTCTTACCGATCTCCACCATCGCCTCGGCGAGCTCCACCGCCGCGCCGAGCTCCTTCATGAAGGCGCCGCTCCCGGTCTTCACGTCCAAGACGATGGCGTCGCTCCCGGCGGCAAGCTTCTTGCTCATGATGCTCGAAGCGATCAGCGAGAGGTTGTCCACGGTTGCGGTGACGTCCCTCAAGGCGTAGAGCTTCTTGTCCGCCGGGGCGAGGTTCCCGGTCTGCCCTATAACGCTCAGCCCGTGGGTGTTTACTATCCGGACGAAGTCATCCATTGACTGGGATACCGAAAGACCGGGTATCGACTCGAGCTTGTCCAGTGTTCCCCCGGTGTGCCCGAGACCGCGTCCCGACATCTTGGCCACCCTTCCGCCGCATGCGGCCACGAGAGGGGCCACCACCAGGGTGGTGGTGTCGGCGACGCCGCCGGTACTGTGCTTGTCCACTTTTATCCCGGGTATTCCCGACAGATCTATCCGGTCCCCCGAATCAGCCATAACCATGGTAAGATCGGCTGTCTCCCTCGGCCCCATTCCCTGAAACCAGATCGCCATGAGGAGGGCCGAGATCTGATAATCGGGAATCTCGTCCCCGACGTATCCGGTAACGAAAAACTCGATCTCTTCGCGGGAAAGCTCTTCTCCGCCCCTTTTTTTGTGGATTATATCGGTGATTCTCATTTCGTCTCCTCCGGTTTCGACGGTGCCGCGCCCGGCGCTCCGCGGCCGCACTTTGCTTTCATTATAAATAGTGTTACACTTGTAATCAAACGGAGTATTCTATGCACGATCCGGACAAAGAACAGCGCCGCATTCCCCGATATCTCGACGGATTCTCTATCGTCTCCGAAGCGGAGCTCAAGGACCCCAACTTCGTGAGGACTGTAGTCCTCATGATCCAGCACGATGAATCGGGGGCCTTCGGACTCATCGTCAACCGAAAGTCCGACTTTACCTTGAGCGACGCCCTGAGCTCCCTCGAAGAAACCCCCCAGGGAGAGCTTCCCCTCTACATCGGAGGACCGGTGGAGCAGTATTACATATTCACCCTCCATTCGGGACTTCCGGAGGATTTTCACAGTCCGAACATAAAACAAGTCATCGACGGGGTATATTTCGAGCCCGACTTCCAGCTCATCGAGAGGTATCTCGATGAGGAGTGGATCGGATTAGGTCCCGCCGCCCGACCGTGGCTGCGCTTCTTTATCGGCTACTCCGGCTGGGCGCCGGACCAGCTCGAGGGAGAGCTCGAGCGTAAAGCCTGGGTGATACTGCCCGCCGAGAAGGAAATCGTCTTCCATCCCTACCCCGACGACGGATGGAACGATGCGCTCAAAAGGCTGGGGGGAATATACTGGGTGGTGGCCGAAACCGGCTCCAAGCCGTCTATGAACTGATTATCCGCCGCCGACCGGAGGGACAAGGTACACCGCCGCGCCGTCGGACAGGACATCGTCCCATCGCGCTGTTTTCCCGTTGACCGCCGCCGCGGCCGCCTCCCGCGGGGAGGTCCCCAATATACCGAAGAGGTCCCTTACAGTCGTTCCTTCGGGCACTCGGCCGGTCCACAATCCCGGTGTTCCCGGATCGGAGAGCCTGCGGAACGAACCGAAGAGCTTGACGGTTATCCTTATTTCACCTGACGAACATGGTCCCATACCCATTCGACCCCGAGCTCCTGGAGCTTTTCTTTCTTAGGGACCCCGTTCTCGTCCCATCCCATCATTGCATAGTAGGCGGCCACCGCCCCCTCGAACTCGGCTCGATCGATGGCGTGCCCCTCGAGTGTTCCCGCCTGGAGTCCTTCGAACATACGCTCCGGGAGGGTGTCGTCCGAGGCTGACAGTCCTTCGCGTATGTTGAAAGCCCGGGCCATCGTCCAAGCGCGCTCCGCGGCCTTTAAAAGCTCGAAGAGGCTCGTACGCCAGCCGGTGACACTTCGGACGATGTCGGTCAGCCGGTTCAAGGAAATAGCCCGAAACTCAGGGACCGAGGTAAAGATGCACCAGTCTATTACGTCGTGGAGTCCCCAGATGAATTGGAGGTAGAGGAACAGCCGCACCTTTTCGGCGCTCAACGATTCCGCGGGCATCGGCTCGAAGACGCCGACTTCGCTCAAATCCTCCAGGTCCACCCAATTGAACTCGGTGGAGTAATCTCCCGGTTTGACGAACCAGGGATCGTGGGCAGCCTGGAGGTGATCAGCCCCGGTGGGGGAAACGGCGTATCCGAGGCCGACCCCCCACTTACCCCGCGGCTCGTGGTTGGGAAACTCCTGCCCCTTCACCGACATGGAGTATTTTTCGGCCCCGTTCCCGAGCCTCTTTCCGGCACGGTAGCTTCCCTCGGCAAGGAGATCGCCTACTCCCTCCCGGCGGGCTATCATTCCGAGGAGCTGGTGATAGGTTTTCGGATCATTCCATTTCAGCTCTATGCCGCCTGTGTCCGTGCCGGTAAGGAGCCCCCGTTCGAAGCATTCCACCGCCCAGCTCAAGGTCGCTCCCGCGGAGATAGTATCCAAACCGTAACCGTTGCAGAGCTCGTTGCTCTGTCCGATTGCTACGATATCGTCGACCCCGAGGTTGGGCCCCAAGAGCCCTAAGGACTCGTATTCGGGACCGCCGTATTTCCCCGTCACCTCGAAGCTCCCCCGTTTACCTTTCACCTTCCGCTTGCACGATACCGCGCAGGCGTAGCACGTCTCGGTCCCGTCGCCGATAACCTCCTTCATCGCCTCGCCGCCGACCTGTTCCACCCGGTCGAATGAGCCGTCGCGAAAGTTGTAGGTGGGAAGCATCCCCGCGACGCTTACCGGGACGATTCCCTTAGCTGTTCCCAGCTCGTGATGGACACTTATAGCCGGATGATCCTTTACGCTTTTCGCGAACCACCCGGAGTGGTTTTTGAGCTTTTCCGGGTCGGCGGGCTCGATTCTCCTGTCCGATCCGCGCACCACCAAGGCGCGGAGATTCTTGCTTCCCATGACCGCTCCGATACCGCCGCGGCCGTGGAAATTCCTCAAATCCGCCGAAACATTAGCGTAGCGGACCAAGTTTTCTCCCGCCGGGCCGCACTGAAGGACCCGGTACTGGGGATGTTTTTCCTGAAGTATATCCTGACCTTCGCCGGTGCTCTTTCCGGTCAGCCCGGAGGCGTCCTGAAAGTTTACACGATCGTCGGTGATCTCCAGATAGAGGGGTTTTTCCGCCCGGCCGGTTATGATGATTCCGTCCCACCCTGCGAACTTGAGCTCCGCTCCCCAGAATCCTCCGCATTGGGAATCTGCGAGCCCACCGGTCAGGGGAGACTTGGTCACCGCGGTATGTCTCCCCTGCCCGGATATCTTGCATCCGGTGGTGGGAGAGGTCATGAAGATGAGCACGTTTTCCGGGGATAAGGGTTCGGTTCCCGGGGATAGCTCTTTCAGAAGGTAGTACACTCCGAGCCCGGTCCCGCCGATGTACCGGCGATATATTTGGGTAGACGGTTTTTCGATCCCCGTTGTTTGTTCGGCAAGATCGATTCGAAGGATCTTTCCTCTATACCCGTATAGTTTTTCGGTCATTCTTCCCTCCAAATGGTGTATCGGATACCTGAGAGCCGGCAAAAAGCCTCGAGCTCGGCAACATAGTCTCCTAGAACCATATGGATGTGGTTCGAGCCGTATATCCGGAAAAACTCCTTGTCCACCGGGACCCGGACGAATCCTTGAGGGAACTCGGGGGTGGTTTTTTCGAGCTCGCTCCGGTCCCGGTCTTCGGACCGGCCCGCGACGATGGCCATCCAGTACTCGCCCCCCACCCTGCTCAATCGTGCCAGAGTCACCTCCTGTCCGGTGATGACGCAGGGAAGAGCGCAGCCGCCCCCTTTGCCGAAGACGTGGGGAACGGCATTCACGGCGGTGAGTCCCGCGGCGGTGAGCTCGGCGCGGCTTCGATCGGCGGAGGCGTGATCCGCACCCCCGGGAGCCGCAAAGACCGCGGGGAGGGCTCCGCAGTTTGCCAGAGTCATGAAACCGCTTTCGGTGTCGTAGAGACGGAGATCCAGGAGCGCCGCGGGGCTCCCCCCCGATATCAGATGGAGGAGCTGCATGGTGAGCGCCCCGTCGGCATCGGCCTCGCAGGCATGAATAACGGCTTCTTTTGGTCCGTCGGCGTCGATATGCCCGTTCATGAGCATGTGAGCGACGCACTGGCTGGTGTAGCCGTCGCTCAGCTCAGGCTGACACTTGACCCCGACGAAGTCGAAGCCCCGCTCTTCGCTCAAACGCATTGTTGCCAGGTAACTGCGGACCTGCCTGTCCATTGCCTCTTCGGTAAAGCTCCCGCCGAACTCGACCGCGCCGAGGGACCGGGTAAGCCATTCTACGTGCCGGTTCACCTCCGTCCCGTCCGCCGCCTCGCCGAGCCGGACTATCTCCATCTGATCGACGTGCTCGATGTCCACCCCGAAGAGGGTATGCCATTGCGCGGCATCGGCGGTGGCCGTGATCATTCCCAAACTCCGTCCCCCGAACATCCCCATGGTCTGGCCCTTCAAGCGTTGCCGGGCCGAGGCGGCGCGGACAAAGGCCAGGAGCTCCCGCCTTTCTTCTTCGAGGCGGTGGTCCATGATCCGCCAATGGGACTTCCCGATCTGGTCAAGGGCCCCTCCTGCCCCGAGGATACCCACCATGCTCGATGTCTCCTTTCGGCCGTTGCCGAGAAGCGCTAAAGGGAGCGGTATGAGCTCGGAGAGCTTCAGGGTAAGGACCGGTTCGGTCCACACCGGAATATGGGTAATCAGAGCGTCGGCTTTCCGCCGCGCCGCGTCATCGGCGAAGCTTCGCACCTCATGCACACTGGTTAATACTTCCGATTCATATACCTCGGCGGCTTGCTTGATCCAGTCCAAAGCCTTTCGCTCCTCTTCGACGTATTCGGACCTCTTCGCCCGGAAATCTTCTCGTGTCTCGGTTATCGTCGCAAGCACGACACGCGGTTTGTTCATAGCACGCTCCTATTCCCTATCGCTCCGGGAGTTCATGTATACCGCCAGAAGGATGACGACACCCTTGATCGCGGGCTGCAGCATCGGGGAGACCCCGATCAAATTGAGTATGTTGTTCAAAATTCCTAGAATGACCACTCCGAACAGGGTCCCGGCCACGGTTCCCAACCCGCCTGCCAGGCTTCCTCCGCCGATGGCGACCGCGGCAATAGTGTCTATCAGGTAGATATCCCCGGCTGCGGGACTTCCCTCGCTTACCCGGACGGCCACTAAGACCCCCGCCACAGCGGCGAAAAGGGCGCTCAACAGGAAGACCAAAATACCGATCCACCGTACCGGTACTCCGGACATGAAGGCCGCCCGCCGGTTTCCTCCGATGGCCCGAATAAAATGTCCTCCCTTGGTCCTGAGAATCAGCCCCGCAACGATAAGCATCGCGAACCATAATAGGCCCGGCAAGGGTATACCTAGGCCGGTCCGCTGATTGAAGGTGTCGAGGAATGCCGTGACCTCGCTCCCGTCGAACGCACGGTAGATAGCCGCTCCCCCGCTAATGACCTGGGCCAGGGAATAGATGAAGAGCATCATTCCCAGGGTCACCACAAAGGAGGGAAGGCCCCTCAAAGAAACCAGCATCCCGTTGATCGATCCTAAAGCGACGGCCACGACAATAGCCACGAGAATAGCCGGGAGAAATCCGTGATGCTGCATTCCTACGACGAGGACGGTGGTAACTCCTATAGAAGATCCGATACTCAAATCGATTCCCCCGGACATGATGACAAACATCTGTCCCAGAGCCGCTACCCCCAAGATGGCGTTTTGGAACAGCAGGTTCTTGAAGTTGCTTACCTTGAAGAAGGTTCCTTTAGAGATTATGGTCGCAAGTATGATAAGCCCCGCCAGAAGGAACAAAGCGTTTAACGCCTTGCGAGTGTCCGCTTTCGGAGGACGAAGAATATGTGCAATAATTCCTTTCATGTTACAGTGCCTCCGTTTTTTCGACCTTCCTGATGGCGATAGCTATCAGGATGATCATTCCCTTTAGCATCCCCTGCCAGAAGGGAGAGATCCCGGAGAGGTTGAGGATGCTGTTGATGATTCCAAAGATGAGCACCCCGGCGACTACACCACTCACCCGACCGACTCCACCCATGAGACTCGCCCCGCCGACCACGACAGTGGCGATGCTCTCGAGCTCGTAGTTGCTTCCCCCTACGGGCGATCCCGAGCCGAGACGGGAGGTCCAGAGGATTCCCGCCGCCGAGGCGAGTGCCGCAGAAAGGGTATAGACTAGGAGCTTGATCTTTTGGACTTTAACGCCGCTCAAACGGGTGTTCTCCTCGCTGCTTCCCACCGCGTAGATGTGCCTCCCGAAGGACCTTCGGTTCAAAAGATACGCTACCGCGAAGCATACCGCGGCCCAGATGAACGCCGATATGGGTATACCCGCCACCGTGACGTAGCCGAAATCCATGAATCCGTCGTGAATGATGGGAACCGGACGGGCGTTGGCAATCTGCATGGCCACGCCCCGGGCGACCCCCATGGTGCCCAGTGTCACTAAGAAAGGCGGCATAGGGGTCCGAGAAATGAGGAACCCGTTGATAAGCCCGATAGCCGTACCCGATGCGAGTCCCGCGATAAGACCGGGGATAAGACCGAAGTGCTGCATTACCGAAGCGGTTGTTATGGAGGTGAGGGCTATCAAGGCCCCTTGGGACAGATCTATTCCTCCGGTAAGGATTACCACCAATTGTCCGACGGCCAACAACCCGATTATTGAATATTGGTAGAGGATCGCAGAAATATTGGTACGACTCACGAAGTGCCTGACCCCGATAATCCCATAAATTATCAGAACGGCCAGCACCAGGAAGGTGCTGTATTCGGACAAGATATTACGCGCTAGAGTTTTGAGCTTATTCCTGTTCATGCTCGCCCTTTTCATGTTCGCTTCCGACCATTAAGGCCAGGCTCAGAATCTTTTCTT
>JBKHAJ010000002.1:0-40366 GCA_046542935.1 Spirochaetia bacterium
ACCGCACGGGATCGCCTTGCGTACCGTGGATCTGTATTCCCTTGAGTTTGCCGTCAACGTAACGGCGGTCGCCGTCCAGGGGCCAAAATCCCTCAGGGTCGTCCATCTGTGGAGGCAGTAATTCAGCCGGTGTATCCTCCGGCCCTTCGATAACCTCGTCCGAATCTTCCGGTATCATCAAAAGGTCCCCCGCTTTGAGAATGTACCCGTCTCCGAGGCCGTTATGACGTTTAAGCTCCTCTATCGTCAACCCGTTCCGCCGGGCGATTCCGTAGAGGGTGTCCCCCTTGAGGACCTTATAGGCGGACCCACGGCCGGGGATAGTTAAGCGCATTCCCACCGGAAGATCGGTAGGATCATTGATATTATTCGTCCGCACTATCTCATCGACGCTTACATCGTACTGACGAGCTACCGAGTAGAGGGTCTCATTCTTCTTGAGCACATGCACTCCCGCGGCCTCACCGCTCAAAGGGACAAGAGGCAGGACACACAGAAGCGGTATCAGATAGAGGCGGCGTAATCGTTTCATAACTCTTCTTTTATGGTCGGAAAGAAGGGGCGAAAACTAAAACCACGCACCCTCTTTTGCTTTTTTTCCACCTGGTGTAGAGTCATCCAATCGGTCCTCATCGAGGAAGCCGATTCGGCCCTGTACCGGTCACAATCGTTAAGCGGAAAACGGGAAGACTCAGGCTCAGCCGGTTCTTACCAGGTTCCGCCCCACCAGGTCCGACAAAAATGCCCCTAAAAAATGTAAAAAAGAGGTTAATCTAGAAATGTGATTCTGATACAGTACCCTACATGAATTACCCGCGATTAATCGTAGGGGCTACTCATTCGGGGACCGGGAAAACCACCCTCACCATGGCTCTGATACTCGCAGTGAGAAGGAGGGGACTCACCGTCCAGTCCTACAAGGTCGGCCCCGACTATATAGATCCCGGTTTCCATACCCTCGCGGCGGAAAGTCCCTGCAGGAATCTGGACACCCGGATGCTCGGACCCGACGCCGTACTGGAGCTCTTTCAAAGGAGCGCGGAGAAGGCGGATATCGCCCTTATCGAAGGGGTGATGGGCCTCTACGACGGAGCGGGGGCCCTGGATGAACGGGGCAGCACGGCTCACCTCGCCAAGACCCTCCAATCCCCGGTTCTACTCTGTATCGACGCCTCGGCCATGGCCCGCAGCGCCGCCGCGGTAGCCCTGGGATTCACCCGCTTCGATCCGGCCACACCCGTAGGAGGATTCCTCTTCAATAACGTGGGGAGCAGGCGCCACTACGAGACCGTCAAAGCCGCCGTCGAGGACGCCACGGGGATTCCGGTCTACGGGTACGTACGACGGACCCCCGAGGTGCTGCTTCCGGAACGGCATCTCGGTCTCGTCCCCGCGTGGGAGAACGGAAGCCTGCCCCAATCGATCATAGATCTGTCGGAGGCGGTCGAGGAAACCGTCGAGGTCGATTCCCTGATCGAAACCGCGAGGGCGGCCCCTCCTCTGCCCAAACCCGGCCGTTCAATCCTGCCTCCCCGCTCGAGACGTCCATCGAAACCGGTCCGGGTCGCCGTCGCTTATGACTCGGCCTTTCATTTCTACTACCGGGACAACCTGGACATCCTCGAGATGCTCGGAGTCGAACTCGTCAATTTCAGTCCCCTCTCCGACGACCGGCTTCCCGACTACATTGCGGGAGTATATCTCGGGGGCGGCTATCCCGAGCTCTATGCCGAGGTCCTCGAGGCCAACTCGGGCATGCGCGCTGCCCTTCGGAAGGCGTGCGTAGAGGGACTCCCCGTCTACGCCGAGTGCGGAGGACTCATGTACCTTATGGACGGGCTTATTACCTTCGAGGGAAAACGCTACGAAATGGCGGGGGTCTTTCCGGGTACCGTGAAGATGGAAAAAAAGCTCCATAGCCTCGGTTATTATTCAGCTACCGCGGTCAAGGATTCCGTAGCGGCGGAAAAAGGGTGGAAGATTCCCGGACATGTTTTTCACTGGTCTTCTCTGATCGATATCGATCCGGAAACCGAGTATGCCTTCCGCTTGAATGCTCCGGGAAAAGAGGCCGTCTTCGACGGCTTTGTCCGGGCGAACACCCTGGCGAGTTACTTCCACATCCACTTCGCGAGCGACGTGCGCTGGGCCTCCCGGTTCGTTGACATGTGCAGATCCGGAAGAGGTAAACCGAGTCGCTAGCGCGGGGCACGACGATTCCGCCCCGTTATTCGAAGAACTTCCCCGTCTCCCGGGCGGTAAGATCGAGGGTCAGAGGCGTTACCGAAACCTTACGTTCCCGGGTAAGGACGTATGCATCGGTCCCATCCTCGAAGGGGCCGCTCCCCGCGACGATCCGACCCTGGGAAATCGGTGAACCATCGTGGCCGTCGGCGAGGAGGGTTTGGAAGTACGGCTTCGGAGAAAGCCGGGTTACAACCCACTCGGTATCCCGGTCCGCCGTTTCCGGCACATCGATCTTGAGGAGATCGAATCCCTCGAAACCGCCCTTCCCCCGAAAGCGCTCGATAAAAGAGGAAAGGAAGTACCCGGCACAGGAGAAATCTAAGCTTCCGTAGGTGAGGTGATTATCTATGGGTGTCTGCAGGGAAATTGCGATCGCGGGGACTCCTAAAACCGCGGCTTCCACCGCCGCACCGACGGTCCCGGAGACTGTTATATCGTAGCCGATATTCTCTCCGTAGTTAATGCCCGACACGACAAGGTCGAACCGCTTCCCCCTAAGGATAGTATTGAAGGCATGTTTGACCACCAGGGCGGGGGTACAGTCCATGTGCCGCGCCGTGAAGCGCCGCTCGCCTATCTTGAGCTCGGCGGTCTGAAATTTCTGGTTCCGGTCTCCCAAGAGGCTTCTTCCGCTTCCGGTCTTCTGACTGGAAGGAGCGACGATGGTCACCTCGGCAAGCTCGGCCGCCGCTTCCGCCGCCGCGGCCAAACCGGGAGAAAAGACTCCGTCGTCGTTGGTTATGAGGATGTTCATGTTTCCCTCAGTATACTGAATTTCCCGCCGATCCGAGAAGAGCACAGGTTTCACGAACGATATCTTTAATACTTTCCCTTCCCCGGGAGAGCCAGGTTTCCGCAAAGTACGCGAGCTTTATCCCCATGTCTCCGTCTAAACGGAGGATTTTGTCGTAATTCTTGAACATGTAATCCGCCACGCCCCGGGTAAAGGCATACTGGCCGTCGGTATCGAAGTTCATCTTGACCACTCCGTAGCCGATGCTTCTCATGATATCTTCTTTCCTCGATCCGGACCCACCGTGAAAGACCAGCTTGAGCTCGTCCGGTTCCGGGACCGCCGCCTGACACCTTCCCAGTACTTCCGGTTCGAGCACCACCTCTCCGGGCTTGTAGACTCCATGAACGTTTCCGAAGGAGGGGGCCACCAGCAAACCTTTCCCGGTTCCCAAGCGGCCGGCAACGGCAAGAAAATCGTCGGGAGAGGTATATACCCGGGCCTGCTCACCCCCGGCCGAATTACCGGTACCGCTTTCCGCTCCGACGATTCCGATCTCGATCTCCAACCAGAGATCATTCTTGCGGCAGAGCTCTAAATATTTTGACGAGATATCCAGATTCACGCTCAAAGGGAGTGAGCTCCCGTCTAACATATGGCTCGTAAAGAGATTGGGCATCCCCCGCGACCGTCTGTCGGCGGTCACCTCGATGAGGGGTCCGAGAAAGACCGGAGCAAGATCGGCATCACAGTGATCGGAATGAACCGCGATATAAACGCCGTATTTTTCGGCAAGGCGATGGGCGTGGTCCGCCAAAGTCACCGCCCCGAGCACCGGATCTCCCGCGGCACCGGAGGCTTCACGAGCCGCGTCGGGATAGATCTGCACGATCCCGTCGCTTTCCGCGGAGGCGAATCCCTCTATCACCCCGTTCAAGGTGTAAAGATCGTGAACGTTAAAGGCGGGAAAGGCAAAGCCCCTCCTCCTCGCCGTATCGGTCATGTGGGAAAAAGTATCGAAATCAGCAAACGGCATGGGAAAGAATACCCCAGAGACCGGGATATGACAAGCGGCACGATTCGCCTAGATACGCCTACTTTTGGCCGTTCAAGAGCCGGGCTATCTGGGCGGCGAAGTCTTCTTCCCTCTTCTCCAATCGCTCGACCCGTTTTTTCTCGACGGCGATAAGCTTGTGCACCTCGAAACTCCGGGGCATGAGGAATATCTTACGCGCCTGCGTGCCCCCCACATCACTGTTCACCACGGGGATCCGTTCTTTCTCCAGGAAACGCAAAGCGAATTCGATGTTCTTCTGAGGGACCGTGGAGCCCTTGGAATTCGACGAGATGAGCATGTTCGCCCCCCCGAAAACCTTGGCCTCGAGCTCCTTTCGGCCCGCCCCCTTCTTGAGCATCTCGTTGATGAGAAGTTCCATGGCGTGAATACCGAAGCGCCCCTTTGTGACGAGGAATTGAGGCGAATCCACGTCAACATGGTATCCCACGTCGGACAGGAGAAAGTGGTTCATACCACCGACTCGGCTTACAGGGTCGTGGAGGACCACCGAAACGCAGGAGCCTAGGATTGTTCCGATTACAATATCTTCACCGGAAGCTAAAAACTCTCCGGGATTTATAATCCACATCTCCTTATGGAATCTGTGGGAGAAGTGATGAGTCACTCTTTTTCCTCGGTTTTGAATTTTTTACAGAAGCTAAGCAATCAGGTAAAGGCATCGGAATAGTACCTCGACACCCCCTCCGGGTCAAGCGGTCCGACTAAGGTCCCTATATGAGGTGGCGCATCCTGAGTTTTTTCGTTTCCAGATAAGCTCGATTGTGCTCATTGGAATCTATGACCACGGGATACCGGCCGCTTATAACAATTCCCGCTTCGGTCAGCTTTTCGATCTTGTCGGGGTTATTGGTCAGGAGGATTATGGATTCCATCCCGAGATAGCGTATAATCGCCGCGGCGAAATTGTACTGTCTCGCCTCCGCGGGAAATCCTAAGAGCTCATTGGCTTCCACGGTGTCGAATCCGCTGTCCTGGAGGGAATAAGCCTTGAGCTTGTTGGAAAGCCCTATTCCCCTGCCCTCTTGACGCATGTAAAGAACGGCACCGCACTTCTGTTCGGAGACGTACCGGATGGAAGCCTCGAGCTGCTCCCGGCAATCGCATCGGAGAGAACCGAAGACGTCTCCGGTGTGACATTCCGAATGTACCCGAACGGGGCAATCCCGGGCCCCTCGTACATTTCCCTTGACGAGGACGGTATTCACCTCCGGGGATGATCCGTCTTCGAAACCGTAGAGATCGAAAATTCCGTATTTTGTCGGAAATTTGACTTTGGCCACCGATTTGATCCGGTAAGTGCTCTTTCCCTCATATTTTTCACAGACATCGTTCCCTTGAAAACCCAGGGCTTCATCTTTCATATAAAAAAGCTAATACACGGATATCAAAAAGTCAATTTTTCTTGCATCGATCACTTCCTTGCCGCAATTCCCCGTTATATATACTTTGAATACATGGATGCATCGATCAAGAAGGACCCTGTGGGGCGGTATTACGACAAGAATACCTCCCGATTTCTCACTCTCGGCCACGGGAGCTCCGCGAAGGCGATTCATCGGGCAGTATGGGCTCCAGGCGTTGCCGACCGGGAAGAGGCCATCCACTACATCCATACGATCATCTCGAAGTACCTAGAAAACTCACACGCTCAACGGGTCCTCGATATCGGATGCGGGGTGGGAGGAACCATTCTCTACCTCGCGAAACTTCACTCCGCCTCCTTCCTAGGGATTACCTTGAGCTCGGTGCAGGCGTCCCTCGGAGCTTTCTACATGGAAGCCGGGGGTCTTAACAAGCGATGCTCCGTGGTTCCCGGTGATTTTTGCCGCGCAGATTCCATCGAGAACATCGGTGGAGACTTCGATCTTGCCTATGCCGTCGAGGCATTCCTCCACATGACGGACCCGGGGTGTTTCTTCCGGAACGTTGTTTTCCTCCTCCGTCCGGGAGGACTCCTGATTGTCGCGGACGACTTCCTGACTCAGCGCGGAGCAGGCGACGAACCGGCCGGTAAAGACAGGAGTATGATAGAATCGTTCCGCAGAGGCTGGCACGCCCGGTCACTTGTTTCAGCGGAAACTTTCCTCATCGAGGCAAAAAAATTCGGTTTCACCGCATTGGAGAACGACGATTTTACCCCGTACCTTGAGCTCGACCGTCCCCGGGACCTGCTGCTGAGGCCCCTAGCCGCACTCATGAGAATGCTCCCCCACTCATCCCCTATGCTGAGCAATATCGTGGGCGGCGACGCCCTTCAGTACTGTCTCAAGAACGGATTGGTGGAACACCGTTTTATGGTACTTCGGAAGGTGAGGGGGGAATCCTGACCGGTCTTTCCCTGGGTGATAGTCCCGGGGCGGTCCCCATCGCGACACTGAGAAAATGTCCGAGGAAACTCTCCAAACCGTAAAAGACTTCACCTTCCAGTGGAATGAAACCGGTCACGTATCCGAATCGGGAAAAGGGCTTAAGATAATCCCTGTTTCGTGAGATGATGTGCAGGGGTACTCCGAAACCGGCATCCTCCTCACTGAGGGGAAACTTCGGCTGATGGTCTCCCACCAGAATAACGAGATCGTCTCCGGTGATATAGTTGGCCAGATAATCGGTAATCACATCGAGAACGTAGCGTATCGAATGTGTATAGCCCTCGAAGAGCTCACTTCCCATCGCCCAGGAATTGTCGTAAAAGGTATTCCTGCTCCTGTCGTAATAGATGCTGCCGTCGTCTATCCTGCTCCAATCCTCGATGACCGGGGGAATGTAATTCCAGGGTACATGGCTCGAAACGAGCATGAACTCGATAAACAGGGGGCTTTCCAACTCGGGCAGAACGTTTTTCCGGATGTGGTTTATCTGAAATTGGTCCGGCATGTCCCCGAAGACAAAGTAGGGTCCCTGATAACCGAAATCGTCGGATAAGACGAATCGGGAAAAGGAGTAGAACCTCTTTTGGTCATCGGGAATCGCCTTCGTCGCGGGGGACGAAAAAACGGTGGTGTATCCTTTCTCCCCTAATATATGAGTGAGATTCCGTGTCCCCTCTTCCAAAACTGTATTGAACTTGGCTTGGGTATCGATCTTGATACCGGTAATGAGGGAAGAGTCCGCGAGCCACGAGGTCCCCCCGAAGGTCGTAGACTCGTACACGGTTGTATAAACCGCGAAACCCGCATCGGAGAGTTTTTCGTTGATGTCCCGGTAGAATTCGGCAAGTCTCTTATAATGAGCGGGATTGGTGAATACGGTATGGCCGTACGACTCGATGACGAAGAGGTAGATATCCGCATCCTCGATTCCCGGGAAGGCGTAAGCCGGGTCCGGGTCCGGGTCCGCAACCGCTTCGAAATCCTCCGCCGGCACCGTTTGGGTAAAATCGGCGGGGCCCTCTAAGAGCTTTCGAAAGAGGACCCCGGTGAGGACCGGTGAAGGGGAAAAAAGTATCGCCGTGACAATGCCCAGGGGTAGCAGAAGGCCCGCCGCGGGGCTTACTAAGCGGACGAATAATCTCCGCAGGAGCGAAAACAAAAGAAAGAACCCCCCGCCCAAGAGCCCCGCCGCAGATACCGACGCGGCGGTAATAAAAAGGGGTCTCTTTATAAGATCGGAACGGAATACCATCGCGAAGAACTCCGGAACCAGTCCCAAATGGGTAAAGGGGTCGAAGTCCCTCCGGTAGACATACCGGAAGAAGGTCTGCCCGATATTGAATAAAAAGATGACAAGAAAGAGGCTTGAAAGCATGATAATGAGAAGCCTGTATCCGGCGGGAGAACGCATCCGGGAGATCCCGAAGACCAGTAACACTACCGCCACAGACTCGGGAACAGGAACAAGAATAAGCCCCCACCGATGACCGGGAAGCCACGAATAACTCCCTAATAGAAGGTTAAATAGGACCGACGCGCCGTAGAGGCATCCCAGGAGGACCGCGAAACGCCTGAAATCGGAAGGCTTCATCACCGTGTATCCCTCCGCCGTGCGTAGACATCCCCCGCCGAATCTCCCTCCTCGAGGGAGGCCAGAAAACCCCGTATCGCCGCCCCGCTCCGCCACTCCCTCCACCGGAATCTCATTGTCTCCCGCCGGGAAACATTGAACTCGTAATCCCAGAGACTCTCCACCCGGAGAAGGGCCTCTTCCGCGGTCCGCGGAGACGTCGGGAGATACTCGAAGGAGAGGTTCTCCACGGGAGTGCTCAATCCCTCGAGGACCCGGTGGTCGAATCCTTCGGTATCGATCTTAATGAATCGAGGTGTCCCGTGGAGATGGATGAGCTCATCCAGGGTAACCATGCGGATCGGGTAGGTCCGCTTCCACCGGATATTCGAGAAAACGGCTGAGTCCTCCACCTCCCTGATCCATCGGGAGGAAACCGTAGCGAGGGTCGGGTTCCGGGGGTCCACGTACAGGCTGCCCCGGCCGGTTTCCGCCCCCGAAGCGGCGGGGATGATTTCGACTCTCTCATCAGCGCCGTAGACCGAGGACAAAAAAAGCAGGCATTCCGGATTAGGCTCAACGGCAAGAACCCGCACCCCCATGTCTCGCCAAACGCGTATCCTGTTCCCCAGGTGAGAACCGATATCGAACGCAAGGTCCCCCTCGCGAAGAAAATTTTCGTAGAGACGCCTCATCCGATACCGCTTTCCCGGAACAAGATAGTACACGGCATAGGACTTCAGGAGCCCCCCCGAGGAAACAAGCGGGCGGAGGGGACGAATACGCAGTACCGTTTCCCAGCAGAAGGAGCCGACGAGAAAACCCAGGGCCAAACCCGCGGCTCCCAGACGAACCGCCGGGGGGAGAATTTCGGCAAATCCGGCGATGAGCACCCCTGCGGAGACGGCGCAGACCGTTTTCGCGTAGCGGCTGAATCGCCTGGGAAACACCGCAGGTTCCGGGAAAAGAACGAACACGACCGAAAATAGATATCTCAATGCGCCGAAGGTGAGGACCCACGGGCCGAATACACCGGTCCGAGTCAGAAGCGCCGAGACGGTAAGGGTAAAGAAGGCGTCCGCCTCTTCGTCGAAGAGCTTCCCGAATCGGGTCGGCCCTATTCGATGCGCAACCCGCCCGTCGAGCCAGTCCAAGAGCTCCACAGCCGAGAGAATTATCACGAGGATTATCCACCGATCGAGAAGTACAGCTTGAAACAAAAAGACCGACGCGGTCAGCTCGACCCTCGCCAGGCTTACCAGATTTGCAATATTCGTTAAATTTTTCCGGCCCGCGAGAAGATAGAAAATGAGCATACTGACCGCCGGGACGGACCATAGGGCGGCGGGGGTCTGAGGGAAAACCGCCCAGATTACAGCCGACCCGAAAGCTAATCCCGATTGTACCGGCGACCAAACCCGGTGCATCCGTTCGATTCGCCTCATCTCGTCCACGACCGGACCGCCTTCATAAAGTCTCGAGCGGTATCGTCCCACGATTTGAATCGGAATGCCCGTTTGACCGCAGCGGAACCCATTCTTCGACGAAGGGAGCCGTCATCGATAAGAAGGGACAAGCACCTTTCCCACCTCTTTTCGTCTATATCGTTGTCTTTGAAAGGACACACAAATCCCTCCCTCCCGTTTTCGAGGGTTCTTCCCATCTCCCCGGTGCCGTTCATGATAACCGGAAGTCCCGCCGCCGTCGCCTCGGCGGCGGCCATCCCGTAGCTCTCGCTCAACGAGGGAAAAACAAAGACATCCGCGTCCTCGAGAACACTCCCGACAACTTCCGGGTCGATTTTCCCCGCGATGCGGATTCTCCCTCCAAGCCCCGCTCCATCGATCGCATTGTACACCCTCCGGGTATAAGCAGGGTCGGCGGAGATATCCCCATAAACGGTCCACGTCCAATTCCGGTTCATGAGCTCGGCAAGAACCGGGACAAGCCGGTCGATTCCTTTGAGGGGGATCAGATTCGAGACCGTAACCAGCCGTACCGGCTCCGATCCGGTTTCCCGGCCTGTACCCCCGGCGGTGAGACCGCCTTCCTTAATTTTGGATACCCCCGGCGGCACCAGGTCGATTTGCAGCTCCGGACTCCGCCGGAGGACCGAGTTACCCGCTTCCGAGCCGGTTACCACGGCCCCGGCGGCACGGGACAGAAGGCGGTTTTCGGACCGCGTCATGGTGTGCCGTTCGTCGTCGCCGAGGGTCGGATCGGAGGAGGGAATATAGTGAATCAAAAGCCCGTAGGGAGCATCCGCTTCTTCGACGACCTCGAGTCCGGCATCTGGATCGAGAAAGAAGAGGCTGTCCAAAATCACCAGCTCGACCTCCGCAGGAGTCCTGTCCCGCGGTCCGGCGGTAAGGATGTACCGGAGCTCCTTATCCCCCACTCTCCCGGCAATCTCCCGATTATATCTGAATCCGCCGGTGGCGCGGTTCTCTCTCCAGGGACACGCGAGAAGAATCATACCCCTCTCAGGAGACGGAGGCCACGTATGCCGCCCAGGCGGTTACCGATTCCCATATCTTGATTTCGATGCTCGCCGGCAGCGGTCCCGATTCGAGCCGGCAGGCGGCCTCGATATCCTCTCGTATCCGTTCCCAGAGGTAGACCGCAAGATTCTCGAGACTCGGCTGCCGCTCGGCGAAGAATTCCAAATCGTTGAGAAGGACTCCGTCGATTGCCGTGAGGTTCCGGCTCAGGACATTCTCTAAGAGAGCGATGTCCACGGAAAAACCGTTCTTATCGAGCTCTCCGGCACCGCAGATGACCTCCACCTCGTAGGGGTGGGTGTGGGGGGTGGACTCCTCGTCGAAATCGCCTCGCAAAAAGTGCCGCGCATTGAAGCTCTGTTTGATTCCCGCTTGAAACATAATAGTGACTCCTTTGTATTTATCCCCACGATCGGGGGCACTCCCTAGGGGAGAAGGACGATTTGGAGATCATCCTCCTCTTCCCGGTCTATCCGCTCGAAAGCCTCCGCGGCATCCATAAGCGGGTACCGCCCGGTGATATATTTGGAAGGGCGTATGACCTTAAGCATCTCAATTACGGATGAGCTTCGCCTCTTCCGGTCCCACCTCGGGAGAAGCGAACCCGGTATGTGAGATACCTGACTCGCCTTTATGACGAGTCGCTTACGGTGGAAATCCTTTCCTAATTCGACCCCGGTAACTCTCTCACCCGTCCAGGCCGCCTCTACCATAGTTCCCTCGTGTCGCAGGCACCGCATGGCAGCAGCGAGGGTTTCTTCTGTCCCCACCGTGTCCACGATCTTATCCGCCGGCCCGTCGACAGGAAAAGAGTCGAAACACCGGATGCCCAATGTTCGTCCCCGGGCGGAACGTTCCCGCCGCGGCTCCACCGCGGTCAGCCGGATACTCCGGTTCAGCGACAAAATTTCCGCGGTCAAGAGCCCGATCATCCCGAGTCCGAAGATCATCACTTCCTCTCCGGGGAGGGGAGCTGTATCGAGGGCGACGGTGTAGGCCGTCTCCATACTGGGATAGAGGACGATGTCCTCGTAGGAGAGCTCGGCGTCGTCTATCTCCATCAGACTATCGGGATCGGCGTAGAAACGGTCCTGGTGGGGGTAGAAGGCGAAGACCCTTTTCACGGTTCCGTCGGGATAGGAGGCGTCGCCGGCGTTCATATAGCCGTACCGGAGGGGATAGTCGAGGACATCGTCCAACCCTTCGACGGCATCCTCCGATCTGCCCCTGACGAAACTCCCCCTGTAAAAATGGAGCTCCGTCCCGTGACTGATGCCGATGCACCGGGATTCCACCGGTATCCGGCTGCCTTCCGGCTCCAAGGGGACCTCCCGAATCTCTACCCGCTTTGGAGCGGTAAAAAAGACGGCCCGGGCGGTCTCCCCGCCGGCTGATTTACCCTTCACGAGTCCGGTCCCCATCTTTGAAGAGGCGTGCAGATCGACCTCCCAAATAATATCATCACCGGCCCGCCGCACACCGCGGGTCTTTCCCCGGATCGCCTCGGTTAGGGCCTTGACACCTAAGTCTCCTATCGCGTTCTTGCCCTCTCCGATAACCACCGGAGCACAGACCACGATCAACCGGTCGACAAGACCGTGCCTCAGGAATGAGGTTATAACCCTCGAACCCCCTTCCACAAAGAGGCTCTTTACGCCTATCCCTCCGAGTTCATCGAGGACCGCCTCGAGGTCGAGACCGCCGTCCGGAGACGATCTCCGTACCGGAAATACCCGTATTCCGGAGGTCTCGAGACTGCTTCGCTTTTCAGTGTCGGTATCGGTTCCGGTAAAAACTACGGTGGGATAGTCGTCGATAGTCCTGCATATCTTCGATTCCCGCTGAATTCTGAGCCCCGAGTCGAGAACTATCCGCAAAGGGGAGGGAGAATTCCCCGGAAGCCTGCAGGAGAGCTCAGGATCGTCCGCTAAGACCGTCCCGATTCCCACGAGCACGGCATCGTTGTCCCTTCGCAAGATGTGGGCGAACTCGAGGGACTCATCGCCGGAGATCCACTTCGAATCCCCGGTAACGGTGGCAATTCTGCCGTCGAGACTCTGGGCATAGCTGACCGTCACGATTGGGCGCATCTACATAAACTATACGATTGTTCCTCTTTCGGGGCAAGCTCTCCGCTTATTCCGGGACTAAAGGAAAGTTTATCTCGATCTCGGCGCCGTCGCCGTTACTCAATGAAAGGTTTCCCCGAATTTGTTTCGTTAAGATGCGGATGAGATTCAAGCCGAGACAATTCTGTTTTTCCGGAGAGCCCTCCTCGGGAAAGCCGTTGCCGTTGTCCCTCACGGAGAGCTTGCACGAAAAGGAACCGCTTCGTTCAAAGGTTATGATGATTCTCCCCTCCTCACCGGAGCAGAAGGCATGTTTGAGGCAATTAGTCAACAGCTCGTTCAATATGATACCCACCGGCACGGCTAAGGTAATATCGAGGTGTATATCCTCGGCAAAAAGTTTGAAGGAAACGCGCTTGTCCCCGCAACAGTGGTTCTCGAGCTCCCTGACGACATCCCCGATGTAGGACCGCATTCCTACCCGGGAAAAGCGGCTGGTCTGATACAGGTGTTCGTGAACCAGTGCCATGGAGAAAACCCTGTTCCGGCTCTCCTCGAGGGCCTGCCTTGCGTCCTCGGCTGATTCGACCTGATCGGCCTGGAGTCTGAGGAGGCTCGAAACCACCGTAAGATTGTTTTTGACCCGATGGTGCATCTCTTTCAAGAGAACCTTCTTTTCTTCGAGCTCGAGCTCGAGCCTCTCTTCGGTCTTTTTTCTCTCTCCCGCATCGGAAAAGACGACTCCGAAATATCCCTCCTTCGAAGAAAAAATCGTGCTGTCTAATCTCTTTCCCAAGACGGGGTACTCCGCCTCGAACCTCTCGGGTAGTCCGGTCCGAGCCGTTCGGGCATAGGCTGCGAGGTAGGAATTACCTTCATAACCGTACAAGTTAAAGCCCCTGCTTCCAACGGCTTTCTCGCGGCTGATCCCTAGGATCTTTTCGTACGCCGGGTTGACGTCGATAATCTCAAAATCGGACGGATAATCTTTGGAATCGTAGAGAATGCGATTGATCGCGACCCCTTCGTTCATGTTTTCGAAAAGGAGCGCGGGGAAACCCTCGGTGCAGTAAAGTCCCGGGTGATGTTTTTCGACCTTTTCTACAAATTTCATTTTTCCCTTACAAACAGGATAACGGCGAAAAACAGTTATTGCGAGAGGGAATTCGGGAAAAAGAGTGTAGTGAAGAGTACCTATGTTTCCGTAGGGATATTTTCGTACAATTGTGCTCTTCAGGAGTCGCGGCTTACGCCGTATTTCTCGGATTCCTCGTAGTTGCCCTTCGGCTCGACGTGGACAATGATGTCGTAGATGTTTTCGATCCGGTCTTTGATGGTCTCCTCTACCTTGACGGCGATAGCATGAGCCTCGTCCACTGTTTTCTTGCCGTCCACCTCGATGTCGAGGTCTATTACATAACACGAGGAGAGCTTCCTGACGCGGGTGCGGTGGGGATTGACCGCTCCCTGTGTATCTTCGACCGCTTTGAGGATATCTTCGTAGACCGACCGGTCTTCGATTCCCTCCATGAGCTCGGTGTTGATATCGAGGAATATTCTTACCGCCGAGACGATAACCCACAATCCGATTGCGACGGCCAGTATGGAGTCCACGATCGGCGCGGTAAAAAAGACCGCGAATAAGAGCCCGATCAAGACTCCGCTCGAGATGAGAACATCGTTCTGCATGTTCTTGCCGTTCGCGGCAAGCATGGAGCTTTCTATCCGCTTCCCGCATATTCTCAAATACAGGGCAAGACCGGTCTTTCCGAGAATCGAGAGACCGGTAATCCAGAGGGCAAGTGCCCGGGGGACCTCTTTGTCTTCGGGATTAATTATACCGCCGACCGAACTCTGAATCAGTTCGACGCCGACAAAAAACATGATAAAGGCGAGGAGGGACGTGGCGATGGTTTCGGCCCGGTGATGTCCGTAGGGGTGTTTCGGGTCGGCGGGTTTCGCGATGATGACCGCGGCGAACAATGAAATGACTGAGCTGATAATATCGGAAAAGCTGTCGACCCCGTCGCCGACCACTGCGAGGCTTCCGGAAAAGAGACCGCCTGCGATCTTGAGGAACGCGAGAAAAGCGTTGCCGACTATGGCGATCCACGAGGCCGTACGTATTCCGCGGGAGCGTTCGAGGTTCATACCCCAATACTACTTATTTCCCGCCATATCGACCACCTCCATTGCTATGTCGGTCCACCTCCATAAATTTTGGGGCCGGTATTTGACGGTGGATATGTCCTTCATAATGAACTCGATGTGGGCCTTCCCCTCCCCCGCTTCGATGACCTCCTCGAGCTCCCGGCGGCAGGCGTCCTCGTCCAATTCGACGGAGGTAAATTTCGCGGGATTCGGCTTGAAGCTTATCACGTAGTCGGTCCCCGCTTCGTTCATCATCGTGGGCACGTCGATCCAGGGGCTTGCCGAGATCTTTCGGAGGTTCGGGATCTTGCGGAGAAGGTGCATCTTTTTATGGAGGGGTTCGCAGCATCCGTAGTAGGTTAACCCCCACCGCTTGAGCCACTTCAAATCGTGCTCCAGGGCGAACTCCCAGTGCATCTCCGGGCTTACCTCGGAGAAGATCTGGGCATTGGAACATCCCCACATATTGTGCGGTTTTACATGGTCCGGATCGTAGGGTTCGCCGGGAAGCTCTGAGGTGTAGCCGTATCCTCCGGAACCGACCCGGGTGTTGTTGCAGTCAAGACTGAGTAAGTTCATCTCCACAAACTGGTCGAGCTCGGTCATCCATGCCCGGACCATACGCTCGTATGCGTCGTGGACCATCTCGGGGCGCATGACCAGGTCCATCATCGCCTCTTGTATCCCCCACCACCGGATAAGATAATCCCAGGGGGTGTACCAGATGTGGGTCTGCCCCACCTTTTTTACCGGAATGATTCCGTCGAAGAGCTCCCGCATGGTGCCGTAGACGACTTCGGTACTCTTCTCGCTGTGGGTGATGGCGGGCATCCGGATCTTCTCGATGTCTTCCGGCTCCCGTATCTGTATGTTGAAATGACGGGATACGATATCGCTCGACTCGTCGGTCACGGCAAGATCCACATCCTCGATGATGCCGAAGTCGGTGCTGTGTATTGCCAAGGGACAGGCAATGAAATCGCTTACCACCATGTCTCCCTGCATGTGCTTCCATTGGTAGATCTCCCGGCGCAGCCGCGTCTCGAGCTCCCTCGCCCAGGCATCGGAGCATTCCAGGGTAAGCTCGTCGTCGACGTTCATCTCGTGCCAGGGGATCTCGTTGATCCACACCATCGGCCGGATCGAGTCCCGGTCGTTGAGGCGGGTCCACAGATGCTCCCGTTCCTTGTTGACCGGATCGCACGAGATCTCGGCAATCTCCAGGCCGAGCCGTTTCAGGACATCCTTCTCCCGGCCGGTCAGGTCGATTTCCGAAATTTCTAAGGGAGGAGTATAGCTGCTCGGATCGTGAAGCATGGGGTGCCTCCTTTTTCGGCGGTACCGGGCGCCGTCCTTTCCGACGCGCCTTATGAGAGAAAAGCAGCCGCCCGGCGGACCGGACGGCTGCATGTTTTTACTTGGTTCTTAACCGGTTCTTACCACTGGGGAGGATAGAAATCTTCCACGTCTTCCTGGGTAATGATGTGCTTGGGCAGGTACTTGACCGGCGGAATCTCTTTCCCGTTGAACCAGTCCGCAGCGGTCTGGACCGCGAGGGCACCATCCCCTTCGGCGGTCTGATAGGTAATGGCGTAGAGCTTGCCCTCCTTGACCAGGTCCATTCCGACCTTGCTGTTTCCGGCGGCCACTACAACGACATCTTCTCTGTCGGCTTTCTCAAGGGCTTCGAAAATACCGAGTGCCTGGGACGAATCGTCCGCCGCGCAGATTCCTTTAAGATCATCTCCGAACCGGGTAAGCCAGTCGGAGGTCAGCTGCATAGTCTTGTCCGCTTCGAATCCGGGAGCCTGCTTATCGAGGGTCTCAACCCACGGAGCATAACCGGAGAGTTCGGAGATCGGTCCCCAGCACCGTGCGAAATAGGGAGACCCGCCGGGAGCGTGCTGCACGTAGGTTACACCGACGTTGTCGGTCCCGTGTTCCTCTTCCATCTTGTCGGCCCATACCCGTGAGAGCATCCTGAACTGACCGAAATCATCCGGTCCGGTCCAGGCGATGCAGTAGTCCATAGCCGCCGAAGAAGGCAGGGTGTTGAACAGGATTAGCGGGATGCCCGCCTGGTTGATCTTCCTAGCCTGCTGGGGAGCGGTCTTCGCATCCAGCGGGATAAGAAGGATCATGTCGGGGCGTTCGTTGATTGCCTGGTCGATCATCTGGTTCTGCACCGCTAAGTCCCAGTTAGGGCTAAGAGGAGTCAGCGTCATATCGTAGGCATTAGCGATCTTCTGGGCGCCTAAGGTACAGGCTGTAGTCCAGGGATGGTCGCCGTGAACGATAAAGGTGACCGTTTTTCCGATAGCTCCGTCTTCCGGAGACGGGGGAATGTTCGTTTTGTTCGCATCCCAGCCGGCGAACTCCATATCCCACCAGTGCAGGGGATTGTCTTCCGGAAGTTCATCCGGGTTTCCCGGCCGACGGGGAACTTCCCGCTGTTCTTGCTGAAGGATAATCAGGGGCTGACCGTCTTCCGATTTGAGGTCCGAAGTATCTACAGCCAGTGATTTTTCCAGGTTCGACATTTCGCCTTCGGCCTTTTCCTCCTCGGCCGCGGCTCCGGCTTCCTGCTGTCCGGCCGCGAATACGGCTCCCGCAAGGGCAAACGCCATAATCAGACAGAACATAATTGTCACAAGTCTCTTCATCCTTTACCTCCGTAAAGTTTTTTTTTTAGGTTTCGACGAAACCTGTTTAAGCCTAAAATATTTTGAATCAGCCCTTCAGACGCGCCTTTCGGTCGAGCCTGAGCTGTTCCATCTCTTTCATCAGTTCCGGCCGCTGACCCACTATCTTCTCATGGCGGTAGGCGGTGTATGCTTCGTAGAGTACCACCGTTGCCAGTATTATTCCCGCGATAAAAATTTTCACCTCGTTTCCAAGGCCGAAAAGGATAATCCCGTTGTATAAGACGTCGAGGGCCAGGATGGCGAATAAGCTCTTGATTACCCCGCCCTTGCCCCCGGACATCGCCGTCCCGCCGATGATGACCGCGGAAATTACGTACATCAGCGAAGTGTCGCCCATTTTAAGCGTAGCCGCCGAGTTCTCCATGGCGAAGAGTATACCCCCGACGGCGGCGGTGAACCCCGAGATAACGAAGGTAATAATCGTATATCTGTCGGTGTTGATTCCCGCGAGCCAGGCCGTCTGAGCGTTGCCCCCGACCATGTAGAAGTTCCGTCCTTTCCGTGTGTAATTCAGGAATACCGCGAAGAGGATCACGAGAACTAAAGTAATGAGTACCCGGGGGGTAAACATCGGAATCAGCTGTTTGCCCATCCAGTCGGAGACCGCAAAGGCGTCGGGAGTAGAAAGGCTTATCGAATTGCCGCCCGTTATCGTATATACCGCCCCCTGCAGAAACGTCAGCATGCCGAGGGTCACGATAAAGGAGCTTATCTTGGCCTTGGCGACCAAGAGTCCGTTTATAAGCCCGATGATGCATCCGGCGGCGATGGCAACGGGAACACTGCCTCCATATCCTATGTACTGCTTGAGTCCTAACCCGACGACCCCTGCGAAGGTGATAATTGTCCCGATCGAGAGGTCGAGCTGTCCGATTATCAGGATCATAGTGAACCCGATGGCCGCCGTGGCGTTCATCGCCATGGTCCGCATTATCGTCGTAAGATTGTACGAGGTACCGAAACGGGGGGCGAACAGAAACATGAATACCAGAACGGCCCCGAAGATAATGAATATCCGGTTCTTATCAAAGGCGATTAGAAGTTTTTCTTTGTTAATTTTCTTATTCATAGTCCCGCCCCATTTTCCTAAGCGACCGCGCGTTGATGTACACCACGATGATGAAGATGATTCCCCGGACCATGTCCTGGGAAAAAGTACCGATTCCGAGCAGGGTCATGATGTTGTTGAGGATCCCTATGACGAGCACCCCACCTAAAACCCCGATGATGGAGCCCCGGCCTCCCGCGAGGGTCACCCCGCCTATGACCACAGCCGTAACCGCCCTGAAATCGTATCCCGCTCCGTTGTACCAGGCGCCGACCCGGTTGAGGGAGGTGACCGTAAGTCCGCCGATCGTAGCGGTCATCGCGCAGATGATGAAGGCGATCCCGATGACGAGCTCCACGTTCACACCGGAGAACTTCGCCGGGGTCCGGGCGGCCCCGGTCATCTTGAGCTGCATCCCGAACTTGGTCTTCCTCAGCACAAACTGAAAGAGTATTATGAGCACCAACATCATCACCATAGGCAGCGATAGAATGTCGAAAAACCGCAGCCTGAATATGGCGTCGAACATTTCCCCCGCCCGAACGGTCGATGCCGTCATGTCCGGATAGATCTGCTTGTTGACCCAGACCAGGCGGATAATTCCCAAGGTCACATAGTTGAGGGCCAGGGTCCAGATGATCGGATTCGCCTTGAACTTGCCGACCGCTACCGCGTTAATAATTCCGATAACCAGGCCTACGGCGAAGGTAATGATAATGGCCGGCCAGAAGCCGAATTTGAGCATCTCGACGCATACGGTTCCGGTCAGGGCCATCGTCGTCGGGACCGAGAGGTCCGCGTAATGCCCCGAATAGGTCACGAACGCCATTCCTACGGAAACAATACCGAGCATCGACACCGCGTCGATGATATTGATCATGTTCCGGGGGGTTAAGAAATTGTTTATCGCCCCTGAGGCCTGAAGAATTATTCCTAAAACGAGGAGGAAGATCGCTATTAAGTATACCCCGATGGTGATAAAAACCCTGTTGGTTAGTCCCTGCTTCATTGCTCTGGAATCGGCCGAGTTTTCTTGTATTTTCGTGTGTGTCGTTGGTTCCATTAGTATTCCTCTCCGTTTGCTGCGAGCAGGACGGCTTCTTCGGTTGCTTCCGTCTTGGGTATTTCAGTAATAAACCGCCCCATCCGCATAACCAGAATGCGGCTGGAAAGCGAAACGAGCTCCGGAAGGTCGGAAGAAATGAGGATAACCGTATGTCCGTCCTCGGCCAGTTTCTCGATGGACTCATGGATGATTTGTTTTGCCCCCACATCGACGCCCCGTGTCGGTTCGTCTAAGATGATGACCCTGGAGTTGTAAGCCATCCACTTAGCGAGAAGGACCTTCTGCTGATTTCCTCCGGACAGATTATTAAGCATCCTCGAGGGGTCCGGCGGGTAAATGGAGAGTTCCTGTATGAGCCGTTTGAGCACCGGTATTCCCTCTCCTTCCCTGTAAATTCCCGCTCTGGTGAGGGGGCTGATCAGACTGGCGAGAACGTTCTCCTTGACGCTCAGTCTTAAGGCCAGACCTTCGGTCTTCCGGTTTTCGGTCAGATAGGTAAGACCGCTTTCCATCGCCTTCGGCATGGATTTGGGTTTGACCTCCTTCCCGTCGATGAAGACCTTTCCGTCGTGATAGTCGTCGAGGCCGACGAGAGAGCGGGCCATCTCGCTCCGCCCCGCTCCCGAAAGTCCTCCTATCCCTAAGACCTCTCCTTCGTAGGCGCTGAAGCTCAGGTCATGGAAAAATCCGTATCTTGTGAAACCCTCGACCCGAAGTCGTTCCTTCCCGGTAGTGTGGGTCGCGTGGCTGTAGAACTCGTTTATCGATTGTCCGACCATCATCTGAACGATCTCTTCCCGGGTAACCTCGGCAACCGGACGGGTAGCGATGAGCTTTCCGTCCCTCAGGACCGTTACCCGGTCGGCAATCCTGAAGATCTCCGGAAGATGGTGCGATATATAGACGATTGAAAGCCCCTCGTTCCTGAGGCGCCCGATGATCCGAAAGAGCATCTCCACCTCTTCCCGCGAAAGGGCGGAGGTCGGCTCGTCCATAACGAGGATGCACGGTCGGTTTCCCAACGCCTTGGCAATCTCCACGAGCTGGGCTTCGTGCTGGCTGATTTCTTCGATAGCCATATTCGGATCGAGCTCCTCCAAACCGACCCGCTCGAGCACCCGGGATGTCTCCTCGGCTGTCTTTTTCTTATCGATAAATCCTGATTTTGCCTTCGGGAGCCTGCCCACGAGGACGTTCTCCGCGATAGTTATGGGGAGGGCTAGGCTCAGCTCCTGATAGATCATCTCGATACCATTCGCCTTGGCGATTGCGGGTGAATGGAGATCCACCTTTTTGTCGCTGATATAGATGTCTCCCTCGTAATCGTCGAAGCTTCCGGCGAGCATCTTCATCAACGTCGATTTACCCGCCCCGTTTTCCCCGACTAAGGCGTGGACCTCGCCCGGACGGACGTCGAAATCGACGCCGTTGACCGCGATAGTTCCGGGAAAACGCTTGGTAACGTTCTTCATCTGTAATGCAAGACCCAATGCTTGGTCACTCACTGTCTTTCCCTTTTTTCATATGGTATGTTCTTCCCTTACCGGGAAAATTCTTCTAGTGCCTCATACATAGCGACGATGTTTTCCGGCGGCACATCGGGCATTATATTATGAACGGTGTTGAAAACAAACCCGCCCCCCGGAGCGAAGATATCGAGCCGCCTTCGTACGTGTTCCTTGACCTCCCGCGGGGTCTTTCGGTTGAGTACGTTGCGGGTGTCCGCCCCGCCTCCCCAGAAAGTGATGTCCCGGCCGAACTCCCGCTTGAGGGCAGCCGGGTCCATATCCGCAGAATTAGTCTGGACCGGATTGAGAATATCGTATCCCGCCTCGATCAAATCGGGAATGAGCTTATAGATCGATCCGCACGAGTGGAGGAAGGTGTACATCGAGCTGTTCGTGTGCACGTAGTCGCAGAGCTGTGCGTGCCGCGGCTTGAAAAGCTTCCGGTAGATCTCCGGGGCCATGAAGGGGCCGCTGTCCATTCCCAGGTCGTCCCCGAAGCGCAGGACGTCGGCGACGTCTCCCACCGCCTCGCATACCTTTTCCAAGGTGGCCAGATGCTGCTCCATAAGGGCGTCCAAGAGCCGTTCCACCGAATCGGGATCGGTGTAGATGTCCATCAGAAAATTATCCATCCTCCGGAGGAAGGTCCCCCACTCGAAAAGATTACACCCGGCGACAGCGACTAAGGCATAGTCGGTCTCGTTTTTGAGCTTCAAGGCCCGCCGCCTCAAGGTCGTCCAGAAGTCCTTGTCCCCGTCATGGTCCCAGGGGCTGTGCACCAATGCCGCCCACGGCACCTTGCCCATGGCCTCCGGGAGATCCCCGAAATCGTCGGGATACCCGTCCAAATACGGGAAATAGGTCTGGTCGAAGAAGGTGGCCCCGCCGGGCTTGCTCGCGATGTGGATACCGTCGGCGGTATAGACCTTGAGGGTGCCGTCTTCTTCAGCCGGCCTAAACCACACCGGATAGTAGGCATTACTCCCGTCTGAGAGAACGGTCCGATACCAGTCGGTAGAGTCGGTGTTGAAAGTCCTCCCGATATCCACGACGTCGATGTTGAATCGCTCGAGAACCGATTCCTCCGGCTGGGCGAGCTCCTGCACGACGTCGTAGATATGGGCGTTTTCTGAATCGACTCCGGTATGCTTTACCAGATTGTTGTACCCGATTGCCGAGATCCCTGAGCTCGGTGTCGATCCGAGGTCGATGGGAACCCTGTCGGGCTCTCTGTGTTCCACCGCGGCGCGTACGCGCTCCCGAGAGGTCACATAACGCTCCTTATTTCACATCGGGGATATCGTATTCCCCGAGATCGAGGGGATATGTCCCCTTCTCCCGCACCAGATTCACGACGTACTCGTACCGTTCCGCCGAAACGTTGCTCGGAACCGAATGGTCGGACTGAAAGATATATCCACCGCCCTTAGCGGCGTTGAGCTTGGTCAAAGCCTGCCTTTTCAGCTCGTCGAAATCCTCATTTGCCCACGCCAAGGCGTCCATGTTTCCACAGAAGCCCATGCGGTGGCCGTATTCGCGACGTAAATCGACTACGTCGAGGCCCGATTTCGCCTCCAACGGATTGTAGGAGTCCAGGTCCATCTCGATGAAATCCTCGTATATAACGGTGGCGTTCCCGCAGCCGTGGTAGATGACCGGTATACCCGCATCGTGACACGCTTCGATCTGCGCCTTGACGATGGGCTTGAAATACTCCCTCCAGTACACCGGCGAGAAGAGCATGCCGTTGACGTAGGCGACATCTCCCCACACGACCATACCGTCGAGCATTCCGCCGGCGGCCTCGATCTGCCCCTTGGTCATCTCCACCAGGAAATCGCCGAGGCGCCGGATAAACTTCCCCAGCTCCTCGGGATACAGCCCTATCCAGAGCATTACGTTTTCGCTGCCGATAATACGCCACAGCTGCTCGTGTCCCTCGCAGATGCTCCCGTAAACGGGGATATTCGGATACAAAGCCTTCACCGTGTCTACCCAGGGGGGAAGGTTTCGGACGAACCCGTCGCCGACTCCGGCAAGCTGGTTATCCCCGCCGCCGAAAAAGCGCCTTTCGTCCCGGGGGTCGTCGAATTCGAAAGCCTGCATCTTTTCGACGGTATCGGTCTCGAAATTGACGAAGGCGGGCATGGGGTCCTCGAATTTCTTCCGAATGACCGCCTCGTAGCCGGTCTTGACGGTCACCTCCTCCTCGTTGTCTTTCAAAATCTCGAACTGCTTTATATTGGGATCCATATTAGGGATGGTGACGATCCAGTCCAGATCGTAATACGAATAAGGGTCGGCGTCGGAGGGAAGATCAAGCTCACGCTTCCACCTCTCTAAGAAGCCGCCCCAAAAGAAATCACTTACCGGTACCCGGTCGGCCTCTTCATGCCGCAGGGTCTTGTTCATCCGGTCGAGCTTCGCGAAGCACTTTTCCGTCCTCTGAACACCCTCCGGCATTTTTCTCTTCTTTTCATCAAACACGAATTCGTCCTTCAGCTAGTATAGTATTTATCTAGTCGAGATGAAAGAGTTCTTCCATCTCGGCCCACCATTCACCCTCCAGCCGTGTCGGCCAGGGTTCCTGCATGGGCATCATAATGTCCCACCACTCCCGGGTCTTAGGATCGGCGGCCATCTTCGCCATGTCCGCATCGAAATCGTTTCCCACGTATTCGAAATACGCGAAGAGCATACCGTCCTTATGGAAGATGGAATAGTTCTGAATATTGCATTCCTTTATCTTGGAGGCGATTTCGGGCCACACCTCGGCATGGTACCGTTTGTACTCATCGAGCTTGTCCTCCTTGACACCAATCAACTGCCCATGGCGCTGCATGATGAAACCTCCGATAAAATATTAAGTAAAATAGTAACATATTTTGACAAGTTTTACTCATTGTACCATAACTTAGTGTGTTGTCAAGAAAATTCTTATCCGTATTTTACCTAATTTCAATGATATTTTCAAAATATCCCCCTTTTTGAACAATTATTCTTGACAACCCACCCTCTCGTGATAAAATGGATTAAATATTTTACTGGAGTTTTACTTAATCATGAAGCCCAAGCTTAAAGATGTCGCCAAAGCTGCCGGTGTGTCCCTCACTACCGCATCTCTTGTCCTCTCGGGAAAGGGGCGTATCTCCGATGAAGTCCGACAGCGGGTCAACGAGGCGGTCGACCGGCTCGGATACGTCCCGAAGAATCGTGCCGCCTCGGAGGACACACACCGCACCATTGGAATCTTTCACAGCATCGACTACGACTGGGGCTTCATCTGGGTGTTCATCCGTCCCATCGTCGAAGAAATCGAACGGAACATGCGGAACATGGGAATACAGACCATTCTCATCCCCATCAAGCATAGCGATACCAACGAGGAAATTCTCGATAAAGTCCGTAATGTCGACGTCCAGGCGGTGGTCTCCCTTCACTACGGAAATGCCGAGCTCTTTACCCGCCTCGAGGAATCGGACATTCCGGTGGTCGTGGTGATGAACGGAAACTTTCAGGATACCTTCTACTCGGTCTGCGTGGATGATTACCAGGGGGCCTACGAGGGAACGCGGCATCTGATTACCCTCGGCCACCGGAACATTGCCTACGTCGAAGCCGCCCGCCCGGACCTCCCGATGCTCTCCAACGACAGATTCGTAGGATTCCGCAAGGCCATGGAAGAGTACCGCCTCAAGATGCCCGCCGACAACACCATCCGTTTCGAGCTTTCCGACATGGAAGAGCTTAAAAGCAAGCTCGAACGGGCCTTTACAAAACCGGACAGGCCCACCGCCATCTTCTGCCTCGACGATGAGATCGCCTTTCGGGTCATCATCGCCCTCGAAGATCTCGGATTCAAGATTCCCGACGACGTTTCGATTCTCGCCCCCGGGGATGTTCTCGACTACAACCAGCACTACTATCCTCAGATTACCACCATGAAGATCAATACCACCTATATGGGAAAGATCGTGAGCCAGATGATGCAAAACCGCCTGAAGCACAAGCCGGAAGACATCCACGTCTTGAAGGTCAAACAACAGCTCGTCCGGCGGGGCTCGTGCAGGGAGTTTTCCGTTCCCGCATCTCCGGAGCGCGTAAGCTGATCCCCCCGGCCTCGGCCTGAGTTTTCCGCTTCCGGCTGGTTTTTCGTTTGCCCGAGGAATTTGTTGCAGTGTAGTCCTGAAGGCCGTATACTGCAAAAAAAGGCGGTCTGTAATGAAGAAACGCATCCTCCTCGTGGAAGATGAATCGATAATAGCCCTCGATGAAGCGGAACTCCTTGAAAAGCACGGATTCGACGTAACTGCGGTTCCCGACGGAGAGAGCGCCCTCGAAGCGGTCCGCGCCGATAATTTCAATCTTATCCTTATGGACATCGATCTTGGGCCGGGCCGGTTGACCGGCGTCGCCTCCGCGAAGTCTATTCTACAGGTCATCGATATCCCCATCGTCTTTTTGACCAGCCACGGGGAAAAGGAAACTGTGGACAAGGTCAAGGGAATTACCCGCTACGGATACGTCCTTAAGGGCTCGGGGGAGTTCGTCTTAGTCGAATCGATCCACATGGCGCTTCGGTTATTCCAAGCGCATACCAGAGCCCGCAGGCGGGAGCTGCAGCTGCTCCAAAACTCATCCTTTATGCAGGGAATCTTCGACAGTATTCAGGACGGAATCAGCATCCTGAATCCCGACTTGACCATCCGCGCGGCAAACAGGGTCATGAAGAGCTGGCACGAGCACAACCTCCCCCTCGAAGGCAAGAAGTGCTACGCCTGCTATCACAACTACGACAGCGCCTGCGATCCCTGCCCCAGCATAAGGTGCATGGAAACCGGAACCATTGAATCGGAAATAGTCCCGGGGCTTTCCGGGTCGGGCATCTCATGGATGGAGCTCTACAGTCATCCCATACGGGACCCGGCGACCGGGAAGATTACCGGCATAATCGAATTCGTACGGGACATAACCGAGAGGACGCGGGCGGAGGAGGAGCTCAAACGCAGCCAAGAGCTCTTTTCGGGAATCGTCGAGAACATTCCCAGCATGATCTTCATGAAAGACGCGAAGGACCTCACCTTCTGCCTGGTCAACGCCGCCGCGGAGGAGCTCATGGGACGTCCTAGGGAAGAGCTCTTGGGGAAGGACGATTACGATATCTTTCCCCGTCACGAGGCAGATTTTTTCCGCTCCAAGGACACCGAGGTCGTCGAGTCCGGCAGGAAACTCATCATTCCGGAAGAGGAACTCTCCACCCCCGAGGGGATCCGCTACGTCTCCACAAAGAAGGTCCCCCTCTTCGACGATGAGGGAAACCCCCGGTTCATGCTCGGGATTTCCGAGGACATCACCCGGCGGAAGTCCGCCGAAGAGAAGGTGTTAAGCCTCCTCGAGGAAAAGGACCTCCTCCTCAAAGAGATTCATCACCGGATCAAGAACAACATGAACACCATCATCAGTATGCTCTCTCTCCAGGAGCTCTCCATCTCCGACGCGGCCGCGGCGGAAGCTTTGAAAGAGGCCAAGGGGCGGATAGGGCTGATGAGTAGTATCTACGAAAAGCTCTTCCGGTCGCCGGACTTCGAAACCCTCGATATCAAGCCCTTTATCGAAGAACTCGTCTACGAGATCAAAGAAACCCATGCCGGTTCAGATACGATCAGCGTCAAAACCGATATCGATGAGATAAGCCTCGTCTCCAGGCAGGCCTTTCCCCTCGGTATAATCATCAACGAGCTTTTGACGAATGCCTTCAAGTACGCCTTCGAGAACGGAAAAGCCGGGACGATCGAGGTGTCTATAAAAGCATACCCGCCGAATAAACTCGAGGTGACCGTTGCCGACACCGGCCGGGGGGTGCCCGAAGGAATACTCGACGGCTCCGCCTACGGCTTCGGACTTACCCTTATCGACGCCTACGCCCGGCAGCTGGACGGTAACCTCCTCATCGTGAACGACGGAGGGACGAGGATCACCCTGACCATGGGGTTGGAAGTACCTTAATACAGGGCCGTTTTTCGCCGAGTTTTCAAGCGCAGCGCCTCCGCCGCTAAGGGAAGGCTTAAGCCCGGCAGAAAGAAGCGGCTCTTAGGCTTCGATCCGGTCATGATCATTCCCCACCGAGTCATAAAGCGGTCGCCCTTCCGGTTGCTGAGTGAGGCGAAGGCGTCGAGGAAAACCGGCCGCTTCGCGGACACCGCCGCCATCCGTGCCGACCAGGCGAAATCCCGTCCGAATGATCCCATCCATTCCCCCTGATACCGCGCAAGGCGGTCGGCGGAAAAATCTTTTGCATCGAATGCCCGGCGGAGGACCTCGGCGGCAATCTGTCCCGCGTCGAGGGCGTACTGAATTCCTTCGCCCGTCAGGGGATCGACGTGCCCCGCGGCGTCTCCGACCACAAGGACGTGATCGCCGTAAGTCCGCTTTTCCCCGCCCAGCCGGAGGGGGGCAGCCTTCATATCCTCGATCCGGGCGTTCGGCCCGATCGCCGAGGCCACCGGTTCGTATTCGGTCAAAACCCGATGATGAAGCTTCTTGAGGTCCCCCGGCGCCGCCCTGCCGCCGGGTATGATATAAGTACAGAACACGAGGTCGCCGTCGGCTTCACGAAACAGTGCGGCGTATCCCGGGAGGAGGTAGTCCGGATAGTAGACGATCCCGTCGCAGCCGAAGTCGTGGGTCCCTCCTTTTATATATACACTCGAGCAGACCGCTTCGGCCCTCCGCTCTACCAGCCCCAAGGACCGTGCAAGTAGAGACGAGGCCCCGTCGGCGGCGACGAGGACGGTCGCGAACACTTCCGCCCCCTCGTCGGAGATGATCCGCCACCGTGCGGCGGCGGGATCGAAAACGGCGTCGATTACGCGAAAAACTTCCCTAAACTCGGCACCCTTTTCAACGGCGGCTCGGACGAGCCGGGCGTCTAAGATCTCCCGCTTGATCGAGACGACCAGGGACGAGCCGAGGTGCTTCTTCGAATCCCCGATGTAGCGGATCCCCGATGGGCTTACCAGCCCGCCGACTGCGGACCACCGGCCTTCTCCGGCTTCGAGGACGGGTTTGAGAACCCCCATCCGTTCGAGGTGGTGCTGAGCGCGCCGGGTAACAGCGTCGCCGCAGATTTTCCTGCGGGGAAACTTTGCCTTGTCGCAGAGAACGACGGAGAGCCCCCCTTCCGCGGCGTAGTACGCGGCGGAAGACCCGGCGGGTCCCGCGCCGACAACGGCTATATCGTAATAGGTTTGCATGATCATTCAGTATAAACCCGCATTCACGGGTCCGCAACCGTGAAGTACGCCCGCCGCGCGGGGTGCCGACACCATCCTAGGCCGTTTTTTCCGGGCATATATCATACACCCGTGGTATAATCACGAAAAAATGCAGGGGCCGACAGAATGAACAAGAAATTTGCACTCGAAAACCAGATCGAAGTCCTGGCCGGAAAGCCGCGTTCGCAGCTGACGAAGGAAGATATTATCAATCTCATCAATGAAAGACAGATCGAGCGCCTCACCTTTCACTACACCGCCATCGACGGCAAGGTCAAAGAGCTGCGCCTGCCGATTACGAGCAAGGAACAGGCCGAGATCATCCTCGCGGAAGGGGAACGGGTCGACGGATCATCCCTTTTCAAGAACGTCGTCGACGCGGGAGAATCGGACCTCTACGTAATCCCGGTGTATAAGACCGCCTTCATCAACCCTTTCGACGATAGAAGCCTCGATTTCATCTGCCGCTTCGTCACCGGCGACGGTGAGCTCGCACCCTTCGCCCCGGACAACCTGCTCCACATAACCCATCTTGCACTCAAGGAAGAAACCGGCATCGACTTCTACGCTCTAGGAGAGCTCGAGTTCTACCTCGTGGGGAACACCGGAGAGAACCTGTATCCCCTGCAGAACCAGAAGGGATATCACGGTAGCAGCCCTCATGTAAAAACAACGGACATCGTCAACGAGATGCTCAGGATAATGACCAACATTACCAGCGAGATCAAATACGCCCACAACGAGGTGGGGCTGATCAACCGGCTCGAATGCGAGCATCCCCTGTACAAGGACAAGCTCGCCGAGCAGGTGGAAATCGAGTTCCTTCCCTCGCCGGTGGAAGACGCCGCGGACGTCGTCGTTTTAGGAAAGTGGCTGTGCCAGAGTGTCGCAAACAGGCACGGACTTATCGCCACGTTCTATCCCAAGATCCAGTTAGGGGCCGCGGGAAGCGGGCTCCATTTTCACACCATGCTCAAGAAGGGCGGAAGAAATATTATGCTCGGCGAGGACCGGGAGCTCTCCGAGGACGCCCTGAAGCTGATCGGAGGACTCTGCCGATACGCCCCCACCCTGTCCGCCTTCGGCAACATGACCGCCGCCTCCTTTCTGCGCCTGGTCCCCCACCAGGAAGCGCCGACGAAGGTGTGCTGGGGATATTCGAACCGGAGCGCCCTGGTCCGGGTGCCCCTCGGATGGCGGAACCTCGACAATCTTGCAATGAAAGTCAATCCGCAGCAGAAGCTGAAATCGGACGTCAGGGACAGCAGGCAGACCGTGGAGCTTCGAAGCCCCGACGGCAGCGCGAATACCCATCTTCTCCTCGCGGGAATGACTACCGCCCTGCTGTGGGCGTACCGGCATCCGGAAGAAGCGCTCGAGCTCGCCAAAAAGAACTTCGTAGCGGGAAACATCCACGATGACAGCGAGCTCGAAGCCGGGCTTATAGATATCGCGACGAGCTGCGTGGAAACGGCCGAGACCCTCTCCGAGAACAGGAACCTCTACACCGAGGAGGGGTACTTTCCCGAACCTCTTATCGATAAGGTGGCCCGGATGCTGAACGCCCAAAATGACCGGGGGCTCAACCGGAGCATCCTCGAATTGCCCCCCGAGGAGGGGGAGAAAATAGCAAAAGACTATATCCTGAAGGGCCTGGAGAACAGTTAGGCCGCGCGTTTGACCCCGACTCTGCCGCTGCGTACTTTATAAGTATGATACGCGTAGAAGAGAATAATCCGAATAAGTTCAAGGTGAAGGTGGAAGAAGGCGGATCGAGCACCACCCATACTGTCAAGGTCGATGACGGCTACTATCAGAAGCTGACCGGGGGCTCGATTTCCAAAAAGGAGCTCGTCGAAAAGTCCTTCCGGTTCCTCCTCGAGCGGGAACCGAAGGAATCGATCATGTCCCGGTTCGACCTGCCCGTCATCCAGCGCTACTTTTCGGAGTACGAGAGCACCATCGGAAAGTAAAAGAGGACGGAAATGCGACCCGGCTCATTCTCGAGCCCGCCCTTTCTCAGAGCCGTCGTCCCGAAAAATGGGAACACCCCCTACCTGATATTATCCTTTTGTAGGCATATTACCCTATGTATTTTCACCCCTTTGTGGGTTGATTGACCTACAAACGGCTTTCGAATATATTTGTGTTAAGATTATGATTATAATTTAGATTTAATCATTTTTGAAGTTTTTTGACATAGATGATAGTATTGCTCAAGATTTGCGAACTGCATTATCCATCAGGCTGCAGGGGAACTACCCAACAATGAAGCCTCGGGAGCCCAGCTGAGACCAATTATTATCAAATACGAAAGGAAATTCGAATTTCTTATGACCGGAGAATTTGTCTATATTCTAGATGCCCGAGGAATAATTATCTATGTAAGTCCATCTATAGAACAGTACGGGTTGTCCCCTAATCAATTGATTGGAAAAAATATTATAGAAATTGTCCGCCCCAGGGAACGGCGGAATCTGGGGATGAGACTTCGCGAACGGAGAACGAAAAGACGGCGTACCCGGGGACTCGAAATCGGACTCGATCCCGCGCTCACCGGGGGGAAAGATATAGAAATACGGGTCGAAGCGGAAGGGCTCTACTCGGAGGGAAGTGTCCGGAGTAAAAATCTATTAGGGACCTTTGGAATCTGCAGACCAAAAAAGCCATGCCACGTTCACACCGAGCGGCGTATCCGTGAAAAGATTAAGAATCGTGTTATCTCCAACCTCCCGAACGTATTTTATACGGTCGCTTTCACTCACAATCCCGAGATCCTCTTTCTGTCGCCGAAATGTGAAACCTGGACCGGGATTTCGATCAGTGAGATAAAAAATGATCCGTCCCTCTGGCAAGAATGCATTGCCGATCCGGATAAAAAAACCATTCTGAGAAAATACAAGCGGGCCATCGAAAGTGGTGATAACTACACTTTCGAATACACGATCGAGCACCGGATAATCGGGGAAATACGGCATATACGGGACTGCGGGCAGGTTATACGGCAAACCGATAAAAGTGTTGTAATGTACGAAGGGGTTATCTCGGATATAACCGCACGCAAAAAGCTCGAGGAAGAGCTCGAACTGCGGGAGGAGTCGATCCGAAGGCTCCAATCGGACCTCCATAGTGCCCTGCGTTTTGCGGACAGATCCATATTCTCTACAGCGGAATTCCTAGATTTCCACATCACCCACCGTATCCTTCCCTATATCGACCAGCTCAAGTCGCAAATCGATGAACCTAAGGCTTTAGCCACCATAGATCTCGTCGAATCGAATATGTCCGATCTCCTCCTGCCGGTTCACGGCGAGATGTCCCGACTCAAGAACTACAATCTCACCCCCATGGAAATACGCGTAGTCGACCTGATCAAGAAGGGGAAAACCAGTGAGCAAATCGCCGAAATATTGAACATATCCACCCGTGGCGTCAATTTTCACCGCAGCAATTTACGAAAGAAATTCGGCCTAACGGATACGGACACGAATCTGTACGCGTTTATTCTTTCTCTCTGATTTTTTGATCCTACCCTGTCAAAATCCTGTAACTCGATTTCATTGCGGGATTAGAGTGCCGGCGGATAAAATTATCTGGATCTTTATGTAATTGTAGACCTCCGAGGCTGTACTGAATGAACGAACATCCGGACCTTATAGTCAGTTACCTACCCGACACCACCCTTACCTATGTCAACGATGCCTATTGTGACTACTTCGGAGTGGCGTGTAAAGAAATTATAGGCACCTCCTTTCTCCGTTTTCTTCCCGAGACGGAGCATGCATCTATCCGGGAGTATCTTAACTCCTTCACTCCCGAGCTTTCAATCCGCCGTTATACCCATAGGGTTCTGAACCGCCGTAACGAGACACACTATCAGGAATGGGTCGATCAGGCCTTCTTCGACGAGGAAGGCGGAATCACCTTTCATGTCAAGCTTCCTGTGGAAGGTACCGCAGAAGAGGAATGCGGCCGTGAATAACAGCAATACGATTCTCTACGTTGACGATGAATTTTTCAATTTGAATTCCTTCAGAATAACCTTTGAAGATAATTTCAATGTCGTAACCTGCCGCTCGGCGGAGGAGGCCCTCGAAACTCTCGAAAAAATCGGTGAGGTACCCTTGATAATAACCGATCAGCGCATGCCGGGGTTGACCGGAATAGAATTACTCAAGAAACTCAACGACCTGTATCCCGATACGGTCAAGATCCTTCTGACGGCGTACGCCGACGTGAACAACCTTCTCGAGGCGATCAATTGGGTGGGAGTCTACAGCTACATCGTAAAGCCCTGGCGGGAGGACAGCGTACGAAGAATAATCTTCGAAGCTTTCGAGAAATACTATCTGGTCAAGGAAAACAAGCGTCTTATATGTGAGCTCAAGGAACATATTGAACGTATGCAACGTATGCAGGAGTCGTTGATCAGGCATGAAAAAATGGCGATAATCGGAAAACTCACCGCGGGGCTGTCCCACGAAATACGGAACCAGCTTACGCCGATCAGTCTTCTCTCCGAATTTGCTCATGAGCTGAACGAGGACCAAAAGGAATCGGTGGGGTGCATCGTAAACAGCAGGGACAGGATTCTGAATCTTGTGCAGGAGATATGCGCCATAACACGGGACGAGGATATCGATGTTCCCTTCGATTATATCGATATAGAATCAACCGTTTCCGAGGCGATTTTTATTGCAAAGCTCGATCTCGATACGAGACCGATCAATATCTATCAACAGTTCGATTACAGAGGAAGGGTGTACGGCAACAAAAACAAGATCATCCAGGTGATTCTCAATCTACTTCGCAATGCGGCTTATGCCGTAAGAAACAACGATAGAAAGATTATCCGGGTAATAGTGGATGAACAAGATGATTTCGCCGTCGTACATATCATCGACAACGGGTGCGGGATTGCTGAAAAGTATCTCCAAAAGATATGGGACACATTTTTCACAACAAAAGGGGAAGATGGAACAGGTATCGGTCTCGAGGTGTGCCGGAACATAGTCCACGCCCACGGCGGGCGGATCACTTGCTTCAATAACGAATCAGCCGGGGCCACCTTTCAGTTCACGATTCCCCTCACGGAACAACGGTAATGTCCGCTTCTCTCGCGGATTCGGCCAATTTCCTATCCATTATACATACCGGAGTGAAATCTCCTCTATGAAGATTGTGTTTCTGATTGCACCGGGGTTTCCTTCTTTCTCTTCATTAAGGACCGTGTTATGAGGTACGCGAAAAGAGCCGCGGCGGCAATGACAGGCGCCGCGATGTGATATACGGTGGTGACGCTTCCAGCTGCGATAATTCTGCCGTTTAAGAGGGTCCCTACCGCTCCGCCGACAAACATGTGAAAAGAAGCCAGCGACATCGCCGTTCCCCGCATCGAGGGGAGCAGATTCTGCGCCGCCATAATCAGGGTCGACTGCAGGAAAACAAAGGCAAGTCCGAAGGCGAAAAAAGCGGAGACGAGGATGCCGATATGCTGAAATCGGGCGAGAGATATCAGCCCAGCGACGCCGAGAAGTCCCGCGGCGGGAAGAAAAAAGCGGCCGATTCTTTTCCTTATTTCCCCGGCTTTCCGGCCTCCTAAAACCGTCCCGAGTCCGAAGGATGTAAGGATGAGCCCGATCAAAACGACCGGCAGGCCCGTAACTGTTTCAACGTAATATCCGGAAAAAGAAAAGCTGCCGAAAACCGCATACCCGACGAGGAAGATGGTTCCTACCACCGTCATAAGACTGCGGGTTGAAAAAGCCGTCCCGTAGGTCTTGAAAAAAGACGTGTGATGTGAACCCGTACCGGACCGGAGCTTTATCAGCACGAAAAAGGCCAGAATCAATTCCGCTGCGCCGTAGAGAACATAGACGGCCCGCCAGGAGGCGAATTGCGCAAGAGCGCCACCGATAAGGATCGATGAGGCCCCTCCTAAAAACATCATTCCCATGACACTCCCGATTGCGTTCTGCCGTGTATCCGGGCCGAAGCGTTCGCCTATCAGGGCCATGGTAACGGGAAAGATACCCGCCGCGAACAACCCGTTGAACGCCCTGAAAACGATGAGTGAGGTTAAATTAAAGGCGAACCCTCCCGCGATACTGAATACGGCCGTCCCGAAAGCCGCTACTTTGATGATCCTTCCCCTGCCTAATTTGTCTCCTAAAGGACCGAAGAGGACTGTAAAAAAACCGAAGGAAAGCATGTATGCGGTTACCGAAAGGGAGGCCCGGGATATCTCGAGCCGGAGGTCGGAGGCGATGTTTATCAAGAGGGGCGCCACGGCATAGTTGTCCCCGTTCGCCCAAAACGCCAAAAACCCGAGAAGAAAAAGCAGTATGCGGTTTTCACGATTTTCTTGCGTCATGTTCCTTCCTTTTGTGTTTTTTCCAATATGTATATTTTCATATACAGAGTCAACCCCGGCTCCGGTTTGCTGTGAACGGCGAAGCTAACCGATAAATCCGGCAGCGAGAGCGGTGAGAACTATAAGCGGTGCGGGAATCCCGGTGAACCCCAAGAGCACGCCGGCGAGGGCGGTCACGAGAAGATTGTCCCAGGTAAAGCCGCTTGCAATCATGAGGATTACCGCCGCGGCGGCAATGAGACCGCCGGCCACGGCATTGATTCCGGCAAGCGATATACGGACCGCCCTGATCCTCTTCAGGTCTTCCCACAGGGGGTAAACGAAGTAGATAAGAAGCAGTCCGGGAAGGAAAATCCCGATCCCTCCGATCGCTGCACCGAGGAGCTGTACGGGAATTCCTCCATACCTTGCAGCCATACCTCCCGCATAGGCTGCAAAGCTGAACATGGGTCCGGGCAGACCTTGGACCAGCCCGTATCCGGTGAGGAACTCGCCGCTCGTCATGAATTGATGCACATCGACGAGCTCGCTGTACATTACAGGTACAACGACTTGCCCGCCGCCGAACACGAGATATCCGTAGCGATAAAATCGTTCAAACAACGCCGCCAGCCGGACTTCGGTCAGCCCCGACGCTATGAGTCCCCCTGCAGCGAGTAAGACGAAGGCGGCGAAGTATATCCACCGCGGCTTCACCGTCACGCGGTTCCACATCCCCTGTTCACGGTATACGAGAATTCCCGCCGCCGCCCCCGCTAACAGCACAACCGGGAAGATCCACGGCTGTCTGACGAAAAATGTCACACCGCCGCCGAACAGCAGGAGAAACGCAGTCGTGATGTCCTTCACCACCTTACGCCCGATTCGTACGGCGGCGACGATGATGAACCCCACCGCCATCGGTCCGACGTACCTGAGCACCTCGGCTGAGATGTTTCGTTCAGCGAGGAAGCCGTAGAGAAAAGAAAGCGCCGTCATCGCCGAGAGCACCGGAAGCGCCCATACGAGCATCGTAAGAAGCGCGAGTTTCGGTCCCCCGGTCTGATAGCCGATCGACACGATCGTCTGGGTGCTCGTCGGTCCGGGGAGAATACTGCACAGCGCCATCAGCTCGATCAGCTCCTCCTCGGCAAGATAGCGCCGCTTCGACACCATCCGGTTGAGAAACACGCTGATATGCGACTCAGGGCCTCCGTAGGCGCCGAGGGAGCACACGAGTACGTCTTTGAGAAAACTCGTCCATCGTGTACGGGGGACGCTCCCCGGTTCTCTATCCATGCCGGATCTATCCTAGGTGATACAGTATAGAAACGGACGCACAGGATCAGCCGCCTCCTCCGGGCGGGAAAAGGGCTACTTCGTCCCCTTCAGAGAGCTGTGTTTTCAGCTTATCAAGATGAAAAATGTGTTGTCCGTTTATCATGATAATAGTGCCGGGCCTCATCTCCCCGGAGTCCTCGAGCAGCTTGTGGAGAAAAGGAGTATCGATATCTTTCTGAACACGAAAAAGAAGCTCCCCGACCCTCTCGCCGGGGATAAACGGCAGCTCCAGCTCCTTCCTTTCGAGAAGAAGCTGGAGAAGAGTAAAAAACCTGACTCGGATCATTAAGCGATACCGAGATCCTTAAGTGTCGCTTCAGGTATGGTTCCATCGGCATTCCAGTCCCTCAGTTCATAGTATTCAGGAAGAAGCTTGGGAAGCTGGTGCACCGCCCCTTTCTGGGGACCGTCGGGCAAGGGTTCAAACATCCGCTTGGGAAGTGTGTCCTGGGAAGAATCGATTCCCGCGGCCAAGTTAAACTTTCTTTCCAGGTTCCAGATCCTCGATCCGATCTTCAAGGTATCCTCCGGAGAAAGACTAAATCCCGCAGAAGCGTTAATAAGGTCGGTATAGTCTTCAAGGCCCAAGGCAAAAGAGGTAAATAGGCAGAGCCCGGCCGAATCGATTACCGCGGTAAGGTCCTGGAAAATGATGACCCACTTCGGTTTTCCCTTCAGCTCCTGGGTATCCAGTTTTTCAGGAACTCCAAGCACCTCGGGGCTGATCATGTAGCCCCGGACGTGACACCCCCCCCGGTTGCTGGTGGCATACTGGAGGCCGTGGCCCTGAACTCCCCGTGGATCGTAGGCGGGAAGTTCCTGCTTCTTTACGGACATGGAAAGTTCCGGGTGGCCGTAGTGTTCCGCCATCCGGTAGGATCCCTTGGCCATAAGCTTACCCAGTCTGCCTTCCACCTTACCGAGTTTGTCGGTCCAGTAGACTATCGATTCGGAGCTGCCGAACTTCAGCTCCGGTCCATCCTCCAGGTCCTCTTTGGGAATGTAACCTTTTTCGTAAAGTTCCATGGCCGTACCGACGGTAACACCGGCGCTGATGGTGTCGATGCCAAGCCCGTTGCAGATAAAGTTCGCCTCACAGATAGCATGGAGATCGTTCACACCGCAATGAGCGCCGAAAGCCCATCCTGTTTCATACTCCGGGCCTTCCATGCGCACACCGTTGGGAAGTTCCACATCCCGGGCACAGGCGATAGGACAGGCAAAACAGGCGGTATTGCTTTTCAGGTAACCCTTTTTCACCAAAGCTTCGCCGGAAACCTCACCAACATCTTCAAAGGTGGCGGATTGAAAGTTACGGGTGGGATAGAGCCCCCCCTGGTTGATGATGTTATCGAGAACCTTGGTTCCCAAAGCCGGAAGTCCCTCTCCGGTTACCGGATTGACTTTGATCTTCTCAATCTTCTCTTTAACGGTAGAGGAAAAAGTACTCTTATCGGTAAAATCGATGGTGTTGCTTCCTTTAACCACCACCGCCTTGACATTTTTTGACCCCATAACGGCACCTACACCGCTGCGTCCCGGTGCCCGATGCTTGTCATTGATAATACATGCAATCTCTGAAAGCTTCTCTCCGGCGGGGCCTATACAGGCAACCCTCGCCCCTTTCTCCCCCACTTCGTCAAGGAGAATATCCGTGGTCTCACCGGTCTTTTTTCCCCAAACATGTGAGGCATCTTTAAATTCCACATTGTTGTCGTAGATGGAAATATAGATCGGCTTATCGCTCTTTCCCTCCAGGATTACCATGGTGTAACCGGTTTTTCGCAGAACAGCACCCCATACTCCTCCGGAGTTGGAACATGCGATGGTTCCCGTCAAGGGGCTTTTTGTCACTACCATGAACCTTCCGGCAGTGGGAGCGCTGGTTCCGGTCATCAGGCCGCAGGCGAAGATCAATTTATTCTTCGGGGAAAGAGCATCCACCTTGGGATCTACTTCATCAACAAAATACTTTGAAGCAAGACCTCTTCCTCCAAGGTAATCCTTCAACAAGGATACATCTATCGGTTCTTCGCTGCTGGTGTGGTTGGAAAGATTAATTCGTAATAGGGTGGCCTCGGTCAGTTTCATAGCACCTCCATAGGATAGTGGCGCTCTCCTTTCCAAACATGGGAGGCAACAAGGTTTTCCCTGCGCCCTAACGTCCTGCAACCATAGGAAGGATTGGGTTTTTCCAACAGGTCAACAGGCTCGGGGAGCTGCCTTAATTTATATATAAAAATTGTAATCCCTCCCGAACCTCTTGTCAATTTTTTCGCAAGCCCTTCTGCAAGCCGGGGCGGTTCAAGGGCAAAGAATGATTTGACGTGACCAGAGGCAGTTTCCGCAGCTGGGTTCAATTCCCCAACAGTTCCCGGAGCTGTCCCTTAGGTATTCGCAGCCCGCCTTCAGGGTGCAGTCGGTACAAGAGGGGTAGAGACTCTGTGAAACCGAAATGCGGAACCAGATATATTCCCGGCTGTTCCATATATCGTAGAGAGACTGTTTATCGATATTCCCAAAAGAGTGGGAAATAAGCTCCATATCCTTACCATCGACCCGTTCGGTGCCGTCATGGAGAAACCGGTAACACGGAGCCACCTCGCCGTCCCAACGGATTACCGCACTCTTTTTCTCAACAAAGCTGCAGTACCGCTCTGTCCGTAAGGAAAATTGGGGAACCGTATAATGGACCCTGTGCCGGATCGATCGGAACAGGGTTTCGAGAAGCTCTCCCTTCCCCTCTCTGCACCCGTCGGTCCGGTAGAGGATTTCCTTCTCTCCCTCTTCATCTATGGGAAGTATGTTGGAAATAATAATCTCCTCTGCTTTAGCGGCGACAACAGCACCCCCGAAGGCTTCCAAGTCTTCAAGAGACTCCCGGGTCAAAACCCATTCAAGGGCAATAAGGGGCCTCCGCTTTCCGGCCCTTATCCTTGCATCCTTCATTCTTTCAATCACCTTCCAGAGAAAGGCATTTCCGGGAAAATCCCCGGAGCCAAGACCTGATATCGTTTCCGAGTCACCGGCCGGAACAGCTGCATCCTCAAGGTTGCTGCCCGCGGCATGACCAAGGGCGCCGGTTTCATAACTGAGAATAAGCTTATCTAAGCCTGTCTCGACAAGAAAATCTATCATCCCCTTATCGAGGAACGATCCATTCGTCTGCACCTCAATCGCCGGAACAAGGCCGGACAGCTGCTGAAAAAACCATGTAAACCGGGGATGAAGCAGCGGCTCTCCAACTCCGCCGATAATAACCCTCCTTACCCTCCCTTTCGCCTCATCCCGATCCAGGAACGAGAGGATCGACTTCAAAATTTCATCATCCATATCTCCAAAGGTTTCCTGAAAACCTTCCCGAAAACATCCTTTGCAGCTGAAATTGCAACGAGATGAGAGTTCGATATAGAGGCTTTCCGGATATTCATCCGCAGGATAGGAGATACGGGTTTTATTCCATACAAACGTTTCCCGGGCACTCTTTTTTTCCATTACACTCCCTTTCTGTTCTTGATTAGGGCAATAATAAACTTCTATCCTTTGCCTATGATAAACAATGAAGATCGGAAACGCTACCACAGACAGCTAATAATTGACCAGTGGGGTGATGAAGTACAGGAAAAGCTTTCCCATACCCGGGTCACCCTCATCGGAGCAGGAGCGCTGGGAAGCCCCGCGGCACTCTACCTTGCAGCCGCAGGGATAGGCCGCCTCAAGATTATCGACAAGGACAAGGTGGAGCTTTCCAACCTCAACAGACAGATTATCCATGAGGAATCTTTGATCGGATTGCCCAAGGCAGACTCGGCGGGGAAGCGGCTTAATGCACTCAACAGCAGCATCGAAATTGAAACCCTGGAGGCCGAGTTTAATAATGAAACAGCGGAAGCGTTCTGTGAGGACACAGATATCCTTGTTGACTGCCTCGACTCATTCTCCGTAAGAAAAGTCCTCAACCGGTGGGCGGTAATAAAGAAGACACCCCTGGTACATGCCGGAATATCCGGCGGTGGGGGACAGATTACCGTTGTACCGGCGGGAGGAAAGCCCTGCCTGGAATGCATCTTTCCCCAGGCACCGGACCAGGAAAATATCCCGGTGCTGGGAGCCGCAGCGGGTATACTCGGCAGCATGGAAGCAATGGAGGTAATTAAGCTTATCTCCGGTATCGGGAAGCCCCTTACACGGCGGCTTCTTATCTGTAACTTTTTTACCGCTGATTACCAGGAGATTGAACTCCGGTACTATCCCGACTGCCCTGTCTGCGGAAAAGAAAGTAACCGCGCTGTTTCTTAGAGTCCCAAAGAATGGGATTCCTGTTCTTTTCACGCTGCGGCGAAATGAGGAAGGT
>JBKHAJ010000118.1:0-10168 GCA_046542935.1 Spirochaetia bacterium
CCGGGCGAAGACGGAAGAGCTCGAGGAGGAGGAACACCGCCTGAAAGAGGAGGCCCGCCGTAAGGCCGCCGACAAAGAGGAGGAGCTCGTAAACCGGGCTAAGCGGGAGGTGGAGGAGAGAAAGCGGGAGTGGCTCGGGTCGCTGGAACGGGAGAAGGAGAGAACCCTCCGCCGGTTCCGGAAGATGGCCGCGGAGGACCTCATGACCGCCCTCCGCCGTATTCTCGCGGACCTTGCCGATGTCGATCTCGAGCGGGCGGTGGTGGACAGGTTCATGGAGAAGCTCGACGGAGAGGCGTCGGCCGACCTGGAGGAAGCCGAGCGCATTGTCGTTCGTACCGGCCTTACTATTCCTCAGGAGATCCGAAACGATCTTTTAAGCGGGATCGAAGAGAAGACCGGCGTCGACCTCGACCTCGAGGGGAAAGAGATCTTTTTCGAAACCGACGAGGATCTGGTCCTGGGCATCGAAATCGAGGCACGGAACAAGAAGATAGCCTGGAATGCGGGCCGATACATCCGTGAAGCTTCGGACGAACTATCGAAAAAACTTAAAGCATGAAAAATTTCTTGGAGTCTGTATCCGAACGGTTCAAAGAGGTCTTCCACAAGAGGAGAGAGGAGCTTATGAGCGAAGAGATAGGGAAGGTTTATTACGTAGGAGAAGGAGTAGCCCGGATACACGGGCTCGATACCGTCAAGTATCAGGAGCTCATTCTCTTCCCCGGCGAGATGTACGGTACCGCATTTCAGATGGACGAGAAATCGGTCTCCGTGATGCTCCTCGACGACTACTCCAAGGTCAAAGCGGGGCAGGAGGTCAAAAGGACCGAACGGATCTTGGAAGTCCCGGTGGGGGAGAGTCTCTTAGGGAGGGTCCTCGATCCCTTAGGAAGGTCTTTAGACGAAGGTGAAGATCCCGAAGGAGACGAGCGCCGGTCCATCGAGCGGGACGCTCCGTCAATCATGGACCGGGATCCGGTGGAGGTGCCCCTGCAGACCGGTATCCAGTCCATTGACGCCCTGATCCCCATCGGCAGGGGGCAGAGGGAGCTTATCTTAGGGGACCGGCAGACCGGTAAGACCGCCATCGCGGTGGATACAATCCTCAATCAGAAGAACACCGAGGTCATTACCATCTACTGCGCCGTGGGAAAGCGGAACTCCGCCGTCGCCCAGGTCATCGACGAGCTTAAAGAATACGGGGTCATGGAAAAGTCGATAGTAATCGCGGCCACCGAGGAGGACCCCCCGGGTCTCAACTACATAGCCCCCTATGCGGCCACCGCCATGGCGGAGTACTTTATGGACCAAGGGAAGGATGCCCTGGTTGTCTACGACGACCTGACCCGCCACGCCCGGGCCTACCGGGAGCTCTCTCTGCTTTTGAGGCGTCCCCCGGCCCGGGAGGCCTATCCCGGGGACATCTTCTACATACATTCCAGAATGCTCGAGCGGGCTACCCATTTTAACGAAGAAAATGGGGGAGGATCGATGACCGCCCTTCCCATCATCGAGACCCAGGCCCAGAACATCTCCGCCTATATCCCCACGAACCTCATCTCCATTACCGACGGGCAGATCTATCTTTCCCCCGATCTCTTCCAGGAAGGGATTCTTCCCGCCATCGACGTGGGAAAATCGGTAAGCCGGGTGGGGGGAAAGACCCAGCTTCCCGCCTACCGGGCGGTGGCCGGGGACCTGCGCTTGAGTTACTCCCAGTTCGAAGAGCTCGAGAGTTTTTCCCGTTTCGGGGTGCGCCTCGACGAGGAGACCCGGAAGAACCTCGACCGGGGACGAAGGGTGCGGGAGGTCCTCAAGCAGAATCAGTCCGACCCGTTGAGTGTCCCCGAGCAGATCGGTATCATGGTGGCGGTCACCAACGGAGTTTTCGACGATCTCCCCTTAGAGGAGATCGGGAATGCTAAGGGGAAGGTCAGAAGAGAGGTGCGCGATAACTGGGACGACAAGAGTGAAAAGATACTCTCCGGCGGGAAACTCGAGCAGGAGGAGATCGACGAGATGCTGGCAAGGCTCAATGATGTGAATTATGGAACAGATTGAAAATATCAAACGGCGCATTCAGAGTTCAAAAGAGCTTAGGACCGTCGTGAAGAACATGAAATCCCTGGCCGCCGTCAATATTCGGTTCTATCAGAATGCCGCCGAGGCGGCCCGGGAGTACAAGCGTACCATCCGTTTGGGCTTGAGCGGTTTCTTCAGCGCCCGGGGGCAAGTCCCTGAGTACGGGGGAATGCACGGGGAGAGCTTCGATATCGGTGTCATCGTCTTCGGAAGTGAACAGGGAATGTGCGGCGGGTTCAACGAGAAGATCATGGACAGCCTGACCGATTTTCTCGATCGGCATTCCACGGGGGTCGGGGAGATCCGTCTTGTGAGCGTGGGAACCAGGATCCAGCCGATCGCGGCCGAGGCCGGCCGGCCGGTGGACAAGAACCTTTCCATGCCCAACTCTCTCGACCGTATCTCCGATCTTGTGGATGCGATAATTCTGGTCCTCGAACACTGGAGACTCGAGCTCGGTATGGAGAAGATATATATGATCTACAACCGCCACGGAGGGGAAAGCCTCTACCGCCCGGCTGCCGAACAGATCTTTCCCATTACCGAAACCATGCTCGAACAGTGGCGGCGGGAGCCCTGGCCGGGACCGACGAAGCCGCCGTTGACCACCATGGACGGGGAAACGCTCTTCCGGCGGCTCGCCGATCATTACCTCTATTCCGAACTTTTCAAAGGGGTGCTGGAATCGATGGAGAGCGAGAATGCCGCCCGCCTCGCCGCCATGGAGGCGGCGGAGAAAAATATAGAGGAGAAGCTTGCCGAGCTCGGACGCCTCTATAACGTGCGCAGACAGCAGTCGATTACCTCGGAGCTCCTGGATATCATCGGCGGTTTCGAGGCCATATCCTCCGGGGAATAGAGGAGAATAGACATGAAGCAGAAAAACATCGTAACCCTTACCATGAATCCTGCGGTGGACATAAGCTCCACGGTGGACCGGGTGGTCCCGGAGGAGAAGCTCCGCTGCGATCCCCCGGTGCGCCAACCCGGCGGCGGAGGCATCAACGTCTCCCGGGCTCTCCGGAAGCTCGGCGGCGCGTCCCTGTCGCTGTATCTGAGCGGGGGAAGGAACGGTGAGTTTATCCACGATTTCTTAGTCGACGAGGGAGTTGAGACCCGGACCCAGGTAATCCACGGGAATGTACGGGAAAATGTAACTATCCTCGAAGAGTCTTCGGGGCTGCAGTACCGTTTCGGGATGCCCGGCCCGGTTTTCAAGGAAAGGGAGTGGAAGGATACCCTCGGGACGGTGCGGGAGCTGTGTGTCCGGGCCGACTATTTGGTGGCGAGCGGAAGCCTCCCCTTGAACGTCCCGGTGGATTTCTACGCCCGGGTAGGGGAGGTGGCCGCCGAAAACGGCACCCGCTTCGTCATAGACACCTCGAATCAAGCCCTGGAAGCCGCCTCGCGGGAGGAGATCTTTCTGGTCAAACCCAACCGACGGGAGCTTGGACACATTTTAGGACGGGGGGATACCTCTTCTCTGTCGAGGAAAGAGCTTATCGAGCTTGCCGCCGAGGTTATCCGGGAGCGTCCTATCCGGGCGGTGGCCCTTTCCCTGGGGCCTGAGGGCGCGGTCCTCGTCACCGCGGATACGGTCCTCGAGGTGCCTTCCCCCCCGGTGGAAACGGTAAGCAAGATCGGGGCGGGAGACAGCATGCTCGCGGGTAGTGTCTTGAGTCTCGCCCGGGGCAACTCTTTGAGCGATGCCGTGAGATTCGGAGTCGCCGCCGGGACCGCCGCGGTCAAAACCCCGGGAACCGAGCTTTGCACTCGAGAGGATACGGAAGAGCTCTACAGAAGGATAAAATCGGCATAAGATAGATTTCCTACACCTCAACCTTGAATTTTCCGGCTATACCGGTCAACCCGTCGATATTTTTCTGATTCTCCCGGCCGACTTCGTTGACCCGCCGGACCGCGTGGGCTATCTCGTCGGTCCGCTTAAGAATCTCCTTTACATTTTCGGAAATCCCCCTGCTCTGATCGAGAAGACGCTCCATTTCGGTCCGGATAGAAGAAATTCCCTCGTTCATCTCACCGGCCCCGGATTTGACCTGCCCGGTTACGTCGTTTATCTCGGTCAAGGCGGTCAAGACCTCGCGGCTTCCCACCGACTGCTCTTCCATGGAGTGCTTGATCTCTTCTTCCATCCGGCCGGCCTCCCGGATAAGCCCGTCCACCTCGCCGAAGGCTGCCTCCGCTTCCGCCGCGGCCTCCACGACCTTTTCGATGACCTCTCGTGTGGTCTTGAGCTCCACATTGATGGTCTTGGAGTGCTCCGCGGAATTTTCGGCGAGCTTTCGGATCTCGTCGGCCACCACCGCGAACCCCCGTCCCGCATCGCCGGCGTGGGCCGCTTCGATGGCGGCGTTCATGGCCAGCAGGTTGGTCTGGGCGGCGATATTCGAGATAAGCCGGTTGGCCTGAAGCAGGCTCTCCGACTGCTCGGAGACCTCTCCGATCCGGGTGGTCACGAACTCTATTTTTTCCCGTCCCGAGTCGGCGGAGCCGATGAGCCGGGTAAAGTGCTCGGCCATGGTTTCCACCGTTCGGGTAACCGACTGAATATTGGCCACCATCTCTTCTACCGCGGCGGAGGACTCCGCCACCCCCGATGCCTGCCCGGCGATCTGACTGTCCAGATTTCCGATGTTCCGGGTAATCTGCTCCACGGCGCTCGTCACCTGTTCGATACTGCTTCCCTGTATCCCGATCTGTTTCTCCGTCTCTTCGACCGCGGAGGTGATTCTTCCGACCGCTTCCGATGAGCGGTCCATATTGCCGGTAAGTTCCGCCGCGGTCTCTTTGAGGGTGGCGGTATGGTTCTTGATCTGCGCGATTATACGGCTCAGGTTCGAGACGAAGGTATTGAATCGGACCGTAATCTCTCCTATCTGATCGAAGTTGATAAGGTAGATCCTCTTGGTCAGGTCACCCTCCGCGCGGGAGAGTTCGTTCAACCTATCGGTCAGGAGTCCGGTCTGAAAGCGGAGTTCCTTCTTCGAGAGGTACATCATAACGATGTAGAGACCGCCGAAGACGAGAAAGGCCCCAATCATGCTTCCCCATATAGGGGGATGAGTCGCTCTCGGATCCGGGGCGGTTACATAGAAGTTTCCCAGATAAGCGGCGAAGATAGCGAGGCTTCCTATCGAAGAAAAGAGAATCATGTAATCCTTCCGGCGGATGAAGGGGTCGTTCTCATCTTTTCGGATATCGTTCATTGCTAAAACCCTCTTCGGTTCGAGGAGGATGGTGTTGACCGCGAGAACGGTAAAGACGCCGGTCAAGAATCCCGTTCCGGTAGCCACTGCCAGGGACCAGCCGTAGCTTACCCCCCCCGGGGAGTTCCATTTATAGACTATGCTGTAGAGAACGGTGACACCTATCGCCCATAATCCAAGATGTAGGATTATGAGGAAGGGGGGGATGCTCACCGCCGCCTTTCGGGCGCGTTCGTATTCGGAGCCCTCTTTGATATACCTGTACAGGGGGCCCAGCATGGCCCGGACCACGAGAAAAGCGAGGATGGCGAACACGAAAGTGGCCCCGTAAGAAACCGGCCGTAAACTGAAGACGAGACGCCGGGGGATAGTCATATCCAGGTTGGGGTTGAACATCCCCATATACATCTCCCTCAAGACCCCGATGCCGAAGGGTATCAAGACGTTCGCGAGTAAGAGCTTTATACTTACCTTCCGGGTATCGAGCTGCATTCTCGTCCTCCTTGTCCTAGGGTATACCTGTGGAGTATAGTGTAAAAAGAATATTTTTTCCGTAAGAATTGTATGAAAAGTTCGGCATGAAACCCATACTCGAAGAGATCTACGGGGTGTATAATCGGCCCCGTTACATACGTCCCGACCCGCTGCAGTTTGTCGGCCCGGCCCCCGGACCGGAAAGGGAAATCGTGGGACTCATCGCCTCGTCCCTGGCTTTGGGAAGAGTAGGCTGCATTGTCGACGCGGTCTCCTCGGTTCTCGAACGCCTTCCGTACCCCCGGGAGTATCTCTTAAGCGCCGCTGAAAAAGATATCGCAAAGCTCTTTTCCGGATTCGTCTATCGCTTCTTCAGGGCCGAGCATATAACGGCATTCCTCGGGGGAATCGGCGCCTTGCTCCGGGAGTACGGAACCCTGGAGAACTGCTACGCGGCGGGGTGTCCGGACGTCGGGGAGGATTGCATAGGCGGAGCATCCTTCTTTGCCCGGGAGCTTGCCGCGGCTTCGGAGGGGAAGGCCGGTATGCTGGTAAGCGATCCCGGAAAGAAGAGCGCCTGTAAGCGGCTTTTCCTCTACCTCCGATGGATGATCCGGCGTGACGCCGTGGATCCCGGGCCGTGGCGGCAGGATCCCTCCCGGCTCATCGTTCCGGTGGACACCCATATGTTAAAAATAGGCCGTATTCTACGGTTTACCGATCGGAGGCAACCGGATCTCACAACCTCCCGGGAGATAACCGAAGGTTTTCGGAAGATAGTTCCCGAGGACCCGGTTCGCTACGACTTTTCCCTGACCCGTCTCGGTATCTATCCCCACGATAAAATCAGAGCCGGCTGTTACGAACGAAGCTTACGAGAAGCCAGAACCCCATAACCGCGGCCGAAAAAAAACCGGCAATACCAATCAAGGAAAGTCCGTTCCACAGGGGCGGGACCCGGGCATGGAGGAGCAGCGCCGAGCCTATGATCAGCGAGGCGAAAATAATCGAGGAGGCCAGTCTGTTTACGATCCGATTCGCCTGGGTGAAGATGGGTTCGAGGCCGGCGGTTTCGAAGTCGAGCTTGAGTCTTCCCGCTTTGAGGACCTTGATCATTTCCCGGGTGTCCTCGGGGAGACTCTCGATGATCGAGAGTACGTCGGAGGCCGATGAGTAGGCTGATTTTCCCAGACGCTTCGGTGAGAAACGCATCATAATCAGCTTTCGGGCGAAGGGCTCGATCCGTTCCATCATGTTGAACTCGGGGTCTAAGCGGGATCCCACCCCTTCGATGGTGATCAGTGCCTTGCTGAGCATGAATATGTTGGGAGGAAGACGAAGGTTATAATCGAAAACGATGGAGAGCATCTTGGGGATGAGCTCGCCTATGTTGATATCTTTGAGCGGCAGATGAGCGTACGATTCGACCAGCTCGAAGAGTTCGTACTCCAGCCTCTCCTGTGCGGGAACACTCTCGGAACGGGAAAAATCGATGAGGGCCCGGGTCAGCTTGTGGGAATCCTGATTGACTATGCCTATTATAATATCGCTTAGGTGTTTACGGTGCTTGGGGAGAATCATCCCCATCATCCCGAAATCGAGAAAACAGATCCTTCCGTCGTCCAAGACCATCAAGTTCCCGGGGTGGGGATCGGCATGGAAGAAGCCGTGTTCGAAGATCTGGGCGAGGATGAGGTCGGCGCCGATTCCGGCGATCCTCTTCATGTCGACGCCCTTAGCTTTGATCTCCTTCAGGTTGAGGACGTGGGTCCCGTGAATATGCTCCATAGTCAGGACTTTGGAAGTGGAGAACTTACTGTATACCTCGGGTACCACCAGGTTCTCGTTTTCTTTGAAATTCTCCGCGAATTTTCGGATATTCATAGCTTCGTTCGCGAAGTTGAGCTCCTTATCCAGGGACCTCCCGAACTCACGGATAACATTGACCGCATCGAGGACGTCGGAACGGAGAATAAGCCGCTCGAAGAGCCCGGCCAAACGCATCATAATCTCGATATCGGTATGGATAATCTCCCTTATTCCGGGACGCTGAACCTTGACGATCACCTCATGCCCGGTCTTGAGCACCGCCCTATGGGCTTGAGCGATAGAAGCGGATGCTACCGGGACTGATTCGAACTCCTCGAACAGCTCGTCGGGGGCCTTTCCGAGCTCCTCAGTTATCATCCGAATCGCCTCGTCAGCCGGGAAGGGGGGGACTCCGGTCTGAAGCTTTTCCAGCTCCACGATAAGCTCCGCGGGAAGGAGGTCGGGACGGTTGCTCATGATCTGCCCGAATTTGATAAATGTAGTCCCCAGCTCTTCCAAGACCATTCTGATCCTGGCCCAGTGGGAATATTCCGCCGCTTTCTCGGCCCCGGCTTCGGAAAGGTCCTTTATCTTCTTGATATTGGACTGTTTGATGTGCCTCCGGGTAAAGACCTCCGAAAAGCCGTGCTTCAGGAAGACGGTTACGATTTCCCTGCTCCGGTTGAGATGTTTGAATGCTCCTCCCTGTCGGTCCTCTCTGCGTTTCATTGGGTCCTCTGGTTCGTGCCGGGTCCGTCCCGGTAGATGACCGAATCGGCGGGAACCGACCTGGTGATCCAGGTGTTCCCTCCGATAATCGATCCCTTTCCGATGGTGGTGCGGCCGCCCAAGATTGTCGCGTTCGCGTAGATAATCACGTCGTCTTCGATATCCGGGTGCCGTTTTTCCCCCTTCCTGGGGTTCCCCTTCCTGTCGAAGGGGGAGAGCGCGCCGAGGGTAACCCCCTGATATATCTTGACGTTCTTCCCGATCCGGCAGGTCTCACCGATGACTACGCCGGTTCCATGATCGATAAAAAAAGACTCCCCGACCTGGGCCCCCGGATGGATGTCTATACCGGTTTGACTATGGGCGTGCTCGCTCAGGATTCGGGGAATTACCGGAACGTTCCGTTCGTAGAGGATGTGGGCGATCCGATAGGTCGCAATAGCGTCGATGGAGGGGTAGCTCAGGATGATCTCCTCAATCGATTGGGCCGCGGGGTCGCCGCCGAAGGCCGCTTCCACGTCCTTTTGGAGGGTCCGGCGTACCGAGGGAAGCGATTCTATTAGGTGGTACAATGCCCGTGCCGCGCAGTCGTCACACTCCTTGGTACTGCAGTTAGGCTCCCGCTTGAGACAGAAGTGCCGGAAGGCGTCCTTCAGATAGCGCAGGAACATGTAGCTCACGTGGCGGAGGCTCTCGTGGAGGTAGAAGCTCAAATCATCCTCCGGGATGCTCTCCTTACTGTACCGCCCGGGAAAGAGGATAGCCTGAAGCGACTCGAGAATCTCGTATATCTCCTTCCTTCCCGCCAGTCCCAGGTGCGAGGTTTCCTGAATCCGGTGGCCCGAGACTATGGCCTTCTGGAGATCATCCACCAATCCGGGAAGGGTATTATTCATCCAAGTATTTACATCCATACGCACCATTGTCGAAAATGCTTTAGAATAAGTCAAGCCGGACAAAAATTATTATACTACAGGTAAGGAGGCACATTATCAGAGTAGCAAAAGATATAACCGAACTCGTGGGAAACACACCGCTGGTACGGCTCAATAGGATGGTGGAGGACTATAATGCGGAGGTCTTGGTCAAGCTCGAGTCCTTCAACCCCCTTTCCAGCGTCAAGGACCGGATAGGGCTTTCCATGATCGACGCCGCGGAACGGGACGGCAGGATAAAGCCCGGTGATACGCTGGTGGAAGCGACCAGCGGAAATACCGGAATAGCCCTCGCTTTTACGGCCGCGGCCAAGGGATATAAGGTGGTCCTCACTATGCCCGATACCATGAGTCATGAACGGCGGAGCATGCTGGCCGCTTTCGGGGCCGAGCTGGTGCTGACCCCCGGAGCCGAAGGGATGAAAGGGGCGGTAGCCGAAGCCCGGGAAATTGTCGAAAAGCGGGGCGGATTTATCCCCAGCCAGTTCACGAATCCGGCAAACCCCGAGATTCACCGCAGGACCACCGGACGGGAGATCTGGGAAGATACCGAAGGATCCGTGGACATCTTCGTCGCCGCGGTCGGAACCGGCGGGACTATAACCGGGACCTCAAAGGGACTCAAGGAGCTCAAACCGGAAGTCGTTTCCTACGCGGTGGAGCCCGCCGAATCCCCGGTCCTTTCGGGGGGAGAGCCCGGTCCTCACAAGATCCAGGGAATCGGCGCGGGTTTCGTCCCCGAGGTGTACGATTCGAGTGTCGTGGACGGAATAATAACGGTCACCGCAGAGCAGGCCGGGGCCACTTCCAGGCGCCTTGCCCGGGAAGAGGGCATCCTAGCGGGGATATCCGCCGGAGCAAATGTATGGGCGGCTTTGAGCGTCGCGTCAAAACGGGAGAACAAGGGTA
>JBKHAJ010000119.1:0-10136 GCA_046542935.1 Spirochaetia bacterium
TCGAAGTGTTCGGGGTCGATCCACATGGCGACGACGTCGTCGGTGTCGAAGTCCCGCCCATAGACGCCGCGAATATCGTAGGCCTTGAACCCCTTCATGCTTCCGTTCCCCTTTCCTCGAAATATCGATTATAGCTGCTCATCTTATCCCGGGATTTACGTTTCTTCTCACCCGCGGTGTCGGCGGGATACCCGATCGATACGACCAGACTGATCCGCTTCTTTTGCGGAATCCCTAAAAGAACCTTTATTTTCTTCTCGTCGAACCATCCCAGAATGCAGGTTCCCACACCGTCGTCCGCCGCCTGGAGGCAGAAGTTTTCCACCGCCGCGCCGACATCGAGGAGATTGTACTGCAGGTTCTTGATACTCCCTCCTATCTGGGTAATGAGATTCGGTTTTTCGGTAATCACCACTGCGAAGGCCCGGGCATCCAGGGTAAAACGGTTGAAGCCTACCACCGCGGAAAAGGTGGTCCGGGCTATCTGTTCGCGCAGATCCGGGTCGTCCACAATAATGAAGTGCCAGGGCTGGCAGTTATTCGCCGACGGGGCAAGCCTCGCCGCCTCGATACAGCGGTCGAGCACCTCCCGGGGGACATCCCGGTCTTCGTACTTTCTGACGCTCCTCCGTTCTCGAGCAAGGGATAGGAAACTCACGATCCGACTCCTTTCAGCCCGGAGGCCAGGTCATCTGCCGCCCGCCTAAGATATGGGCGTGCAGGTATTCCACCGTCTGCTGTCCGTATTTCCCGTTGTTGATAACCACCCGGTACCCGTCCGGTTCGAGTCCGAGCTTTTCCGCCACCAAGGCGACCTTGGCAAAGAAGGTCCCCGCCTCGGCGGGATCCGTCTGTTTGAGATGCTGGAACCTTTCGATCTTCCGCTTCGGAACTACCAGAACGTGGGTTGGGGCCTGAGGTTCGATGTCCTTGAAGGCATACACATCGTCATCCTCGTACACGCTCTCGGAGGGAATTTCTTTCGCAAGGATTTTTTCGAAAATCGTCTCTTCGGCCATTTGAACCTCCAGGGATAAAATTGTAATTTGTTATCCGATGAAAAGCAACCGAACCGGGGGCGCCCCATGATTAAGATAATCGCATTTCTCGGGAATCCGGGTCGGGAATACGAGAGGAGCAGGCATAACGTCGGCCGGATGGTCGCCGACCTCCTCACCGAGCGCTATGCCCTGTCCTGGCAGGAGAAATTCAACGGCCGGCTCGCCCTTTTAACAACGGCGGAACGCAAAGTCCGCCTCCTGAAACCGGCGACCTTCATGAACCGCAGCGGCCTGAGCGTGAGCAGGGCCCTCTCCTATTTCTCGCTCGATCCTAAGGAATGCGTCGTGGTTCACGACGATCTGGAGCTTGCCTTCGGACGGGTCGTCTTCAAGAAGGGCGGGGGGACCGGCGGGCACAACGGGCTCAAATCGATTATCGGACAGCTCGGGACAAAGGATTTCGGAAGGCTCCGTATCGGGATCGGACGACCCTCCCGGGGGTCGGTCTCTTCCTACGTATTGAGCCGGTTTTCCGCCGAAGAAGAGGGGGAGCTCCCCGGGATTCTCGAGACCGCCGCGGATCTCCTCATAGATGAGGTTCGGAAGTAGGGCGTCCTTAACCTGCTTTGAGGGAGCAGGCTCGGATTAGGAAAGGGGGATTCTGCCCTTCAGCGACCGGGACAGAGTAATGCTCCCGGCATACTCCAAGTCGCCTCCTACCGGAAGTCCCGAGGCGAGACGGGAAACGGCGACCCCGGTGTCGTGGAGGGCCCGGGCGACGTAGAGCGCAGTGGTGTCCCCCTCCACATTGGGGTTGGTGGCGATAATCACCTCTTTGATCCCACCCTCATGCACCCTTCCGGCGAGCTTGCCGATAGTCAGATCGGAAGGGCCCACGCCGTCTATAGGGGATACCACTCCTCCTAAGACGTGATAGAGACCGTGATACTCGTTGGTCGATTCGATGGTGTTTACGTCCTGGGAGTTTTCCACGACGCAGACGATACTCCGGTCGCGGCGAAGGTCGGTGCACACCTCGCAGGGATCGGTTTCGGTATAGTTCCCGCAGACCGAACAGGTCCGGATCTTGCTCTTGATGGTGGAGATCTGTCCGGCCAAGCTGTCGAGAAAGCCCTGCTCCTTCTTCAAGAGGTAGTAGGCAATTCGGGTTGCGCTCTTTTTCCCCACTCCGGGAAGCCGCGAGAGGTTCTTGATAAGGAGCTCGAGGGTGTTCACTTACATTCCCATAAACCCGGGAGGCAGCGGCGCCCCTCCGGTGAGCGTGGAGATCTCTTCCTTGAGCTTGTCCTTCACCTTGTTGAAGGCGTCGGTGAAGGCGGCGAGGACCAAATCCTCGAGCATCCCGACCTCCGCGGGGTCCACGGCTTCGGGCGAGATGGAGACATCTAGGACCTGCATCTGTCCGTTCATGGTGACCGTGACCATGCCGCCTCCGCTTGCGCCGCTGACGGTGATGTCCTTCATCTTCTCCTGCATTTCCCCCAATTGGGACTGCATATTCTGAAAGTTCTTTAAAAAATCAAATGGATTTATATTCATATTATTCTCCCTGAAGGATTTCCCCCTTGAAGATCTTCTTGACCGCGTCGATCTGTTCGTTGGGAATTACTTCCGCTTCCTCTCCGGAGGGCTCATTTCCCTTGGCAAGCCTCATATCGATGGTGACTTGGCGGCCTAGGACCTGTTCGACTACGTTGGAAACGGTTTGGATTTCGTCGGCGACGCAGTTCTTAGTATAGGCTGAAGGGAAGGTGAGGGTCAAAGCACCGCCTTCCAAGCGTTTATCGACCGCCTTTTCGAGAGCGGAGGAGAGGGCCACCTTCGTCTTTTTCAAGACGTTGATGATTTCCTCCCAGGGGAGACCGCTTTCTCCGCCCGCGGTTCCCGCCGGGCCGGCGGCCGGAACTCCTTCTTCGCCCGTCTCCCCCGATTCGTCCTCCCAGGCGGCGGCTTCACCACCCACGACCCCCTGCATGAGCCCGTGTTTGAGATCGGTGATTCGCTTCATGAGCTCGCTTCGGGGGATAAAATCACCCAAGGCCGCTAAACGGCTCACGACGAGTTCGAGCTCGTAGCGCTGATTCAAGGAATACCTGATGTTCCGATAGAGCTCGAGGAGGAGCCCAATCGCGTATTCGATTTGGGAAACGGTAAAGATGTCCCGGGCCTTTTCGGAAAACCTCGCCGGAGCGTATCCTAAAATACTCTGTCGTTCGATTCCGTTTTTTATGAAGAGGATGTTCCGGAAAAACTCGGTCATATCGATAACGAACTGCTCCACGGAAACACCGTCACACAGGATCGTATCGAGAGCTTCGAGGCTTTCCCCGATATTCCCCTCCGCGAGGAGTTCGGCGAGCTCGTTGATCCTGTCGAGACCGACAAGGCCGAGCTTTTTGCGAATGGCCTCTAAAGTAATAGAGTTGCCGGAGAAAGAAACCACCTGATCGAAGAGGGTGTAGGCGTCCCGCAGAGAGCCGGTAGCCTCCTTGGCGATCCAGAACAGGGCTTCTTCTTCCGCCTGAATCCCGTTTTCAGTACACACCCTCTTCAGACATTCACTGATCTCTTCGGTGGGAATGAGGCGGAAATTGAACTGCTGGCAGCGGCTCCGGATGGTGGCGGGAACCTTGTGGATCTCGGTGGTGGCGAAGATAAACACGATGTAGGGAGGCGGCTCCTCGATGGTCTTCAGCAGAGCGTTGAAGGCGCTGTTCGAAAGCATATGTACTTCGTCGATGATGTAGATCTTGTAGCGGGAGGAGTTCGGCGCGAACAGTACCTCGTCTTTGATCTCCCTGATGTCGTTTACCGAGGTATTGGACGCTCCGTCGATCTCGATGACATCCAAAGAAGCGCCGCGGTTTATCTCCTCGCAGCAGACACAGTCGTCGCAGGGAGTATCGATGGGACCCTTGGAGCAGTTGAGGGACTTGGCCAGAATACGGGCTGCGGAGGTTTTACCGACCCCCCGGGGCCCGGCAAAGAGGTAGGCGTGGGCAATCCGTCCGCTTTCCAAGGAGTTCTTGAGGGTAGAAACGACGAACTCCTGGCCGATCAGATCGTCGAAGGAGCGCGGCCTCCTTTTTGTGGCTGTTACCTCGTAGGTCATCGATTCGGACATATTTGACATAAAAAATCCCCTTTAGCTCCTGCCAAGCCGATCGCGGCTCATCGATCCTTCGCTTACCGCTGCTTCCTTCCGGACCTGACGGGGTTGGGCGACAACCGATAGCGCGGGGCCCGACAATCATCACTAAAGGGGATGTTCGGAGAGAGAGGGATTCGAACCCTCGGTATCCGGATAGGATACATACGCTTTCCAAGCGTACACCTTCGGCCTCTCGGTCATCTCTCCAGTGATGCTGCCTCAGCCGTCAGGCAGCAAGCGCTTACCATTCTGCTATAAAAGAGCGGAGAGAGTGGGATTCGAACCCACGGTACCGACAAGCGGTACAACGGCTTTCGAGGCCGCCCGATTCAACCACTCTCGCATCTCTCCAAAAATTCATGCGTGCCCAAGAGGACTCGAACCTCCGGCCTTTAGATCCGCAATCTAACGCTCTATCCAGCTGAGCTATGGGCACAAAGACGGAGAGGGAGGGATTCGAACCCTCGGTACCCGGATAGGGTACAACTCCTTAGCAGGGAGCCCGATTCGACCACTCTCGCACCTCTCCCAAAGAGTTTATGACGGAGAAGGTGGGATTCGAACCCACGGAGCCTCTCGGCTCAACGGTTTTCAAGACCGCCTCCTTCGACCACTCGGACACCTCTCCATCGCCGTTCGGAAATACCACTATACAGATTGGAGGGGGTTTTTGTCAATCCGGCCGCCGCGGACGCCGCTCACGGTTCATTCCCCTCCCTTCTCCTCACGATGGGTAACCACCTCGGCGATCTTTTCGACATGTTCCTCCTCTGGACACTGTAGGAAAATTAAACAAAATTTAACACACCGTGTCTATTCTCAGTAAGGGTTTAGCGGAGGTCGGCTATGAAAAAATTTCCCCTCATCATCCTCCTATCGGTACTCTTCCCGGCGGCGGCTATGATAACGGCCGGATGCAGCGAGCCTCTCCCGCCTATCTCCATTATCTCGGGCATAGAGAACCAAATATTCGAACCGATCCTCCGTGATTTCGAGAGTACCTATAGGACCGAGATATCCATGGAGTACAGGGACCCGGTGAATATCATGCTGGCGCTCAGGGAGGGAAGGGTCACCCATGATGCGGTGTGGCCCGCGAGCAGCCTGTGGCTCGAATTGGGAAATTCCGAGGGCCGGGTGGAGCACATCACCTCCATAATGACCTCGCCGGTTGTCTTCGCAATCAGACGGAATCTTGCCGAGGAGCTCGGCTTCGTCGGTACCCCCGTACGAATCGCGGATATCCTCACGGCGATCGAAGCGGAAAGGCTCAGCTTTATGATGCCCTCGGCCACCCAAACGAGCAGCGGAGCGATTGCCTATCTCGGGTTCCTCTCCGCCCTCACCGGAACTCCGGATGTCCTGACAATGGACCGTCTCCGCTCGGAAGGGCTGGAACCCCGGATCCGATCGATTCTCGAAGGTGTCCACCGCTCTTCGGGAAGCTCCGAATGGCTCAAAGAGCTCATGGTGGAGTCGAACTACGACGCCATGGTCAATTACGAAACCCTTGTCATCGAGGCGAACCGGGAGCTCCTATCCCGGGGCCGGGAACCCCTCTACGTTCTCTATCCCGCGGACGGTACCATGGCGGCCGATTTTCCCCTAGGATTCATCGACCGCGGTCCGAAAGGCAAAGAAGAGACCTTTCTGAAGCTTCGGGAGTTTCTCCTTACCCCGGAAGTCCGGGCCGGGATTACCGCCATGGGAAACCGTACCCCCGAGGGGTCCGCCTCTGGGGAGATATTCAATCCGGACTGGGGGATCGAAACCGGCCCCGTCCGCTCCTGCAGAGAACTCCCAGCCGCAGAGGTTACGGCCGAAGCCTTTGACCTCTACCAAATCCTCTTCCGCAAACCGTCGCTGAGTATATTCTGTCTCGACTACTCGGAAAATATGCGGGACCTGGGAATCGAAGAGCTCCACGGCGCGATGCGCACTCTACTCGATCAGGAAGAGGCGGGGAGGCACCTGATCCAAACGGGAGAAGCGGACATAACCGTCGTTATGCCCTTTTCCTCGACGGTACGCGATATCTGGACGGTCCGGGGAAACGATCCCGACGACCTCAATAACCTTCTCCAGAATATTATCGCACTTCCCCCTCAAGGTCCCACCGATATTTACACCCCGGTTATAACCGGTCTCAACTTTGTTTCTGAGTTAAAAGATTTTTCATCCTACATTCCGGCGATACTACTCATGACCGACGGGGAATCGAACGAGGGGCGGACCTATACCCATTTATGGAACGCATGGAATACGTATACTGTTGACGTACCGGTTTTTTCCATCATGTTCGGGGCGGCGGTTGAGGACCGGCTCGAAGAGATATCTTCACTCACCCGCGGACGTGTTTTCGACGGCAGGGAGGATCCCGCTCAAGCCCTTCGGAAAGCAAAGGGGTATAACTAGTAGCGAAACGGGGAATAGTTGAGATCGAAACATTGAGGAAGGTCAACACCGATCTGATCGCCGCCATCGAGGAGACCTTAGAAGTCCAGGAAGAGGGACGGATCAAGAGCAGGCAGGCCGAAACCGAGCTCGTCGAGCTTGAGGAAGAGTTCAAGGCCAAGCTTCGGAACGTGACGGATTGAGGCCACCTACGCGGAGAAGGATCGAGATCTCCGGAGTGTATATCTATAAGCTATAAACCCCGTTCGTGAACACCCTTTCACGCCTGAGAAATAGCCCGGCTAATCCTGCAATTTCTTTTTGGTAATGACCTCGTAGAGTCGTTCGAGATCGTCCATGGAATAGTAGTAGAGCTCTACCTTTCCCTTTTTTATCCCGCCGCGGATTTCCACCTTGGTCCCAAGGGCGTCTATAAACCGTTCCTCCATCTCTTCTATTTCCGCAGGTTTCTCTTCGGCCGAGCCGGCTGCGGATTTACCCTTTTCCTTCTTCCGGTTCAGCTTTCCGCTGTTCAAGCGTGCCGCCTCGTTTTCGGCCTCCCGAACCGAAAGCCCCCTTTCTATGATGTGAGTAAAGAGCATATCCTGATGGGCCGGATTGAGGATGGACAGAATCGCCCGGGCATGTCCCGCGGATATCTCCCCCGCGGAAATTGCGGCCTGCATTTTTTGAGGCAGCTTGAGGAGCCTCAGGCTGTTGGCCACCGTGGAGCGTTTCTTTCCGACCTTTTTGGCTATTTCTTCCTGACTGAGGCCGGTCTGCTCGATGAGTTGGGAGTAACCCTCCGCTTCTTCTATGGGGGTCAGGTTGTCCCGCTGAATGTTCTCGATGAGGGCTATCTCGAGTTTCTCCGCCTCGGAGAGCTGCTTGACTACTACGGGAATCTCTTCGAGACCCGCCCTCTGGGCGGCACGAAAGCGGCGTTCTCCGGCTATGATGACGTAGGCATCGCCCTTCCGCTCGACTAAGATCGGCTGGATAATCCCCTGCTCCCTGACCGATTCGGTGAGCTCGGCGAGGGTTTCCTCATTGAAGGTTTTTCTCGGCTGGTGGGGATTCGGCTTACACGACACGAGAGGGACCCGTATGATCTGATCCCGGGGAATCTCGACCGCTTTATCACCGGCAGGTTTATCTGAAAAAAGGAGGGCGTCTAAACCCTTCCCGAGGGCCTTTTTAGACACGGTGTAATACCTCTTGCGCTAGTTTTTGATAGCTCTTGGCTCCGAGACATTCCGGCTCGTACTGGTTGATGGGAATCGAATGGGACGGGGCCTCCGAAAGCCTGACATTCCGGGGAATGATGGTACGGAAAACTTTATCCTTGAAATATCCGGTTACCTCCTGGACAACCTCGTTGGCCAGACGGGTCCTCGAATCGTACATGGTAAAGAGAATCCCTCCGACTTTGAGATCATGATTCAAATTCTCCTGAACTCGCCGTATCGACTGAAGAAGAAGGGATAATCCCTCGAGGGCGAAATATTCGCACTGAAGGGGAATTATGACGTATTCCGCGGCGACGAGCCCGTTGAGGGTAAGAATCCCCAAGGAAGGAGGACAATCGACAAAAATGTAATCCCATCGGTCTTTGATGGGGATAAGGGCTTTTTTCAGGAAGCTTTCACGTTCCGCTTGATCGATCAGCTCGATATTCGCACCGGTCAGATTGATATTGGAGGGAATCACCTGAAGACCCTCTACGGAGGTCTTCTGAACAGCCTTCTCCGCGGCGATCGAATCGGTTATAACCTCGTAAACTCCTTCCCGCTCGGTATCCGCTCCGAGGCTGCTGGAAAGATTTCCCTGAGGATCGAAATCGATCAGGAGAACCCTCTTTCCCGCTTCGGCAACATACGCCCCGAGATTGACCGCCGAAGTGGTTTTTCCTACTCCCCCCTTTTGGTTGGCAAAAACAAGGATTCTTCCCATGCGGCTATACTATACGGAAAGAGTGTAAAATGCAATCTTGACTAAAACCTACCAATTGAGTATGTTTTTCCTGCCCGATATGGGGCGAAAGGAGACATATATGTTAAAAGATAAAGTTCAGCAGGCAATACAGGACGTTCGGCCCTCGCTGCAGGCGGACGGCGGCGACATCGAGCTGGTCAACGTGAGTGACGAAGGCAAAGTGACTGTCCGGCTCACCGGAGCATGCAGCGGATGCCCGATGTCCCAAATGACCCTCAAACAAGGCGTCGAAACCTATCTCAAAAAGAAGGTACCCGAGGTCAAGGAAGTCGTTTCGGCGTAACTCGAAGAATATGGTAAAATTGCCCCCTGTCGGTCCGACAGGGGTTTTTCTTCTCTTTTTCTCTTCCCATCTCCGCAGCTCCCGCCTCAAAAAGTAGAGAAAAATAGTGAAATGTTATAGATTTAGTATTATCATATGAGCGGTTTTAGCCGTTATATAGTAATAAGTATAATCTTGATCGCAGGAATGTAGAAAGTTGGATAGACAAAAAATACGGGACTTGATAACACACGTACCCAAGACCGAAATACACCTGCATCTCGAGGGACTCGCCAGTGTGGACACGATTTGGAACCTCATGCAGAAACACGGTCTGACCCCCGCGGGAATTACTTCGAAAGAAGAGCTCCGTGCTCGATTCCAGGTGACCAGCCTAGACGAATTCATCGATTTATTCATCAACGTAATCCAAAATTCCTTCAGCGAAGACGATGACATCGAGCTCTTGATCGGAGACCTTCGCAACTATCTCAATTCCAATAACATCGTATACGCCGAAATCTTCTTCGCCCCCTCGAAATTCCTGATGAACGGATTCTCGTTCGAGAAGATGCTGGGAATTCTCGATAAAGGCGTCGAGAGCATTAAGAAGAAAGATAACCGGGAAGTCAAATTTATCATCGACGTTTCCCGAACCAGCGGCGTCAAAAACGCGGAGAATAATCTCGATCTTACCCTCAAACACCGCAGCGGTAACATCATCGGCATCGGCCTCGGAGGAACAGAATCGAAGGGACCCGCCAAGGATTTCGTCCACATCTTCGAGAAAGCCCGGAAAGAAGGCCTTAACCTCGTCGCTCACGCGGGTGAAGTGGTCGGCCCCGAATCGGTATGGGACGCCTTGAACACCCTCCACGCCCAGCGGATCGGACACGGCATCAGCTCGATCTACGACAAAAATCTCATGGATTACCTGAGGGACCACCGCATTCCCCTCGAAGTCTGCCCGACGAGCAATCTCTTTACCCGAAAATTCTTCCATACCCTGCAGGACCATCCGGTGAAACCTTTCTTCGATCACGGGATATTCGTGACTATCAACACCGACGATCCGAGTATCTTCGGGAAAGAGTTAGTGGAAGAATATATGAGTCTCATCGATGCGGAGATCTTCAGCATCAACGAGGTTCTGACCCTCATCAAAAACAATCTCTACGCGACTTTTCTGCCGGAGGATAGAAAAAACATCCTCTGGAATGAAGCGGAAAAATCCATTAACACCTTTATCAAGTAGATAAAGTACCGAAGAATGCTAGAATTGAATCACTAATTGTTTTTAGGGTGTCTCTTC
>JBKHAJ010000120.1:0-10135 GCA_046542935.1 Spirochaetia bacterium
TTCGCCCGGTACTCTTGCCTGCTCCGCTCGGCATCCTCCCGGGCGGTCTCCGCCTCGTTCCACCGGTTCTCGATTTTCGCCCGCCGGTCCTCCACCGCCTTTACGACCCGCTTATAGAGAAATATACGGAGCAAGGCCACCAGGATGAGGAAGTTGACGATGGTGGCGACAAAGGTGAAGAGATCGAACTGCTGCATGACCCCTCCGCTATCCGGTCACGTGGTTCCAGAAGGGATTGACGAAGATGAGTGCTATGGCGATAACGAAGCAGTAGATCGCCGTAGACTCGATCATGGCGAGCCCGATAAACAGGGTCCGGGTTATGGAGTTCGATTCGTCGGGCTGCCGGGCTATCGACTGAAGCGCCTGGGAAAGCGCCCGGGCTTCACCTAAAGCCGGGGCGATTGACCCGATGGTCATGGTGAACCCTCCGACGATTATCGAAATCATTCCGATCAAATTAATACTATCCATTTATGTTTCCTCCTTGCTGGTGCCCGATGCGATGTAAACCGTCGCAAGGGCCGCGAAAATATATGCCTGTATCTGGCCGATCAACAGACCTAGGGCCTGCATGACCAGGGGAACGAAGAGCGGGACTATGGAAATCAGGACCGCCACAAGAAGACTCCCGCTCATGATGTTTCCGAACAGCCTGACCGCGAGGGCCAAGGTCCTCGAAAGCTCGCTTATGATGTTGAAGGGGAGCATCACGAAGGACGGCTCGATGTACTGTTTGAGATATCTTTTTACTCCGAGCGCTTTCACACCGAAGACCGGGACCGCGAAGAAAACGCAGGTCGCGAGGGCCCCGGTTACCGACAGGGAGCTGGTCGGAGGCTCGTAGAAGGGGACTAAGTCGAGGAGATTAGAAATAGAGATAAACAGGAACAAGGAGCCCAAAAAAGGCAGATACGGAGCCGGGTCCTGGGCCGCGATCTGGCGTATCTGTTTCCGGATCCCGAAGACGATCATCTCGAGGAGAGCCTGCCGCTTGGATACCTTCTTTCCCGATGAAAGATTGCGGGTCAATAACAGAACGACTCCGATAATTACCCCCATCACAACCCAGGAAAATACAAGGGTTGCGTTGAGGGTAAAAAAGCCGCGCTGAAAATAGACTATCGCATCGGGAGTCAGATTCATCCGGTTCTCCCCTTTTTCGCCCGGGCGACCCCGAGAATTACCGCCTTGGCCAAGAGAAATCCTGAAGTAAAGGCGATGAGGCCTCCGAAACCGCCGATAAAGCCGCTTGCCGCCGCGCCTCCCGCCGCAAACGCGGTCCGGGAGAAGAAGCTGAGCATCGACAGGAGACCCGGCCTCTTCGAGGTGGGCAGCTTGTCGAGGGTATATTTAAGCCCTAAGAAGAAGAGCGCTCCCACCCCTCCCCCGATCAGGGCGGATCCTAAGATCGCATATGGTTGTATCGTGGATATCTCCATAAGTTACTCCTCTTTCTCTTCTTTCTCCCGATCCTTCTCGGAGCGGATCTTCTGCTGCTCCCGGTTGACCCACATCCAGGCAATGACGCTTCCGGTTATTACCCCAGCGAAAAGCAGCATGATTGTCCAGGAATACCTGGTGTCGGTCCGGGTATCCAAGAGAATGCCCGCGGCGGCCCCGATAAGGGTGGGGATCGCCACCGACCATCCCACCAGGCCGATCATCCCGAGGCCGAACCAGACTCCCTTCTTTTCCCGCTCGTCCCGGGTGCTGCGCCGCCGGTCGATCCTCTTGAGCTCACGGATGAATCCTCCGGTTCCGTTTTTTCGTTCGCTCATGCCTCGCCTTCCTGAAAGATTCGCTTCACAAGGTCCACTTCGAGCTTGGTCAGAATAGACTGGACCTTTCGCGCGTTCTCCTCTTTCCGGCGGAAAGTCTCCTCCATCCGTTTCCACAGAGTCTCGACGCTCTCTCCCTCGATGCCGCGGAAGCTCGCGATCCGCACCTCTCCCCCCTTTTTTACGAGTATTCCCCCGTCGACCCCCACAAACGTGCTTCTTCCCTCAGCGGGGACCAGCTCCACCACGCAGGCGGCCAGGGAGGTCACGTAGTCTAAGTGCCTTTCCAGGAGGGTTATCGCCCCGTCCTCGTCGGCGAATCTGATCCGCTCGATCCCGTCGTAGCCCTTGATCTCGGTGGGGAAGGCGAAATCGACTTTCATTCCTCTTTTTCCTCCTCTTTCTTCGTTTTCCGTGCTTCCTCCACCGTCCCGAGCATGTAGAGGTCCCTTTCGGCCAAGTCGTCGAATTCGTCGGCCAAGATCCGCTCCACCCCGTCTAAGGTGTCCTCTAAGGAAACGGTCTTTCCCTTGTTTCCGGTGAACTGCTCGGTGGTATAGAAGGGCTGAGTCAGGAACCGCTCGAGGCGCCGGGCCCTCCTCACGGTCTGCCTGTCCTCCCGGGAGAGCTCTTCGATCCCGAGCATGGCGATGATGTCTTTGAGATTTTCATATTCGGCTATGGTCCTCCGAACCTCCCGCGCCGTGGAGTAGTGCCGTGAACCTACGATCCGGGGGGTGAGCATTTTCGACTGGGAGTCTAAAGGGTTGACCGCGGGATAGAGCCCCTGGCTGGCCCGCTGACGGGAGAGGACGATCGACGAGGAGAGATGCCCGAAGGTGTGAACGGCGGCGGGGTCGGTGAAATCGTCCGCAGGGACGTACACCGCCTGGACCGAGGTTATGGCCCCGTCTTGGGTATTGCTGATCCGCTCTTCGAGCTCGGCGAGCTCCGAAGCGAGGGTCGGCTGATATCCCACCCGGGAGGGGAGTCTTCCTAATAGACCCGACACCTCGGCTCCTGCCTGGATGAACCTGAAGATATTGTCGATGAGGAGGAGCACGTCCTGTTTCTGCTCGTCCCGGAAGTACTCCGCCATGGTCAAGGCGGAATGGCCGACCCGAAAGCGGGCCCCCGGCTGCTCGTTCATCTGACCGAACATGAGGACCGCGTTATCGATGACTCCGACATCTTGAATCTCCCGGTAGAGTTCTTCCCCTTCCCGGGTCCTCTCGCCTATCCCGCAGAAGAGGCTCACTCCCTGGTGGTACTGGGCGATGTTGTGGATGAGCTCCATGATGAGGACCGTCTTTCCCACCCCGGCGCCGCCGAAGAGACCCGCCTTTCCTCCCTTCTCGAGGGGGCTCAACAGGTCGATAATCTTGATCCCGGTTTCATAGACCTCTTGGGAGGTGCTCTGCCTGACTAAGGGGACCGGCTGCCGGTAGATGTCCCTCTTCTCATCGGAATCCACCTCTCCTCCCCGGTCGATGGGCTCGCCGAAGAGATTGAACATCCGTCCGAGGATCCCCTTCCCCACCGGGACGGTTATCCCTTTGCCGGTGTCTTTTACCGCGGAGCCCCGGAACATCCCCTCCACCTTGCTCATGGCGATGCACCTGACCGTAGTTTCATCGATATGACCGACAACCTCGAGTTTGACCTTTTCGTTGTCCCTGAGGACCAGCAAATTGCGAAGATCGGGCATCTCTTCGGGAGGGAAGACGACGTCGACCACGCTCCCCTGAACCGCTTTGACGGTGCCCCGGCCCATCAAGCCTCTCCGATGCCGAAATGCTCGAGCCCTTCGATGACCCCGGAGACGTAGTATCCGTTGAGGCTGCCGGACCCTTGGGCAAAGTAGATCCTTTCCCGGATATCCTTCCGCTTGGCCTCTTCCTCGACCTGTTCCCGGACCTCGTCCAGGGCATTGCGTACTAATACCGCTTTGTAACCGGAAGTCAGGGGGATGATGTCGTTTCCGCTGTCCCCGCAGAAGACGACATCCTCTTTGTCCGCTCCGAGCTTCCCGCGCACGTACTCGAGTCCTTCGAGCTTGTTGGCATGGGTGGGGAGAACATCGAGGAGGCCTAGGTTCTTGGTCTCGTCGACACTGTAGATGAGGTTGAAATCGGCGCTCAAAGCCTGGAGGCGCGATTTAACTTCCTCCACCGCCTTTTCAGCCTTACCCGGCTCGACATAGTAGCTGATCTTGAACCGGTTCTGATGTTCCTCTTCCTGAAGCCGTATCTCCTCGGTCCACCGGAGGGACTCCTTGAACTTATCGATATCCCAAACCCCGGTCTTGGACTCGATATAGTCGATATAGCCCGGGTCCTCTTCGAGCGAACCATCTGAAAAAAGATAGACCTTGGTTCCGACCTCGGCTACCGCGTACTCGGGAGGGGGGGCGGAAAATTGCTCCATCCCCTCTAGGATCTGCCGCTCGTTCCGGCCGGTGACGTACACCAGGTGGAAGCCGGACTTGTCCACCAGTTCGGTAAACCGGCCCATGGAGCCGTCGTATTCCTGATCCCCGTTGGGAAACAGGGTCCTGTCCAAATCGGTTGCAATTATCAACATCGTTTTACTCCTCGTTACTCGTTCCTCGAAGCGGTGATACCCATCTCTCTTAAAAAATCACGGACCATCCGCTGCCAAGTAAAGTAGGGAATTGTCCGTTCGAAGGCCTTGTCCCCCATCTTTCTCCGTTCCACATTGTTTGTAAGAATATAGACCAGAGCTTCTGCGAAGCAGTCGGTCTCATCAGCCTTGGCTATGATAGTGGCCTCTCCCTTGAGGGGAGAATCCTTAGAGCGGTCGGAGAAAAGCTCTTGGGGATCGTCCCCAAGCATATACTCCATGGTGAAGGGAACCAAGTCGCTCGAAACCGAAGGGAGTCCCGAGGCCGCCGCTTCCTGGACCGACATCCCGAACCCTTCGTTGATCGACGGAGTGCAGTAGACGTTGCTCGCCGCGAAGATAAAGGGGAGTTCGTCATAGACCGAACCTACGGTAATAACCGAGTCCTTTACTCCCTCCTTTTCGATGATACTGTAGAGGTCGTCGGCTATCTCCTTGCGCCGATCGTCTATTGCAATGATGAGGAGACTGTCGTCTACCTCCTTCTTTGCCCTCGCAAAGGCGGTAATAAGGACGTCCTTCCTTTTGGTGGTGTCGGTCCTGCTGATCTCTACAACTATCTTCCTTTTCCTGATCTCTTCCTCGGAAAGAGGTGAACGCTCGGCCAAGAAATCCCAGATCGGCTCTCCTTCGGGGAGGTCCCTAGGATGGAAGCGGTTTAAGTCGATACAGGGAGGCAGAAAGAGGTCGGAACGGTAGCCGTAGTCCTCCTCGAGGGACTCCTTTATATCCTCCGAGGTGTAACCGACCCTGCTCACGCTCTCGAGGACCATTTTTTCAGCCTCGATCCGTTCATCAATTCTTAAATCCTTATACCGGGAGGAATCGACCTTCTTCTTCTTGAGAGCGCCTAAGGAGTGGGGGACCCATACGTGGGGATAGTCCCCGCCGAGCCGGTCCTTGACCGAAACGCCGATCTTAGCGGCATCCCAGTAGTGGGTTACCATAAGCACGGGCTCCGCTCCCTCCTCCTTCAAGAAATCGGTCAAAAAATCGACGAGCTCCGGAATTCGGTCGTTCATGTCCTCCTTCCGGATAAACTCCTTTTTCCCGTCTTCTATGTAGAGAATACGCTCGGTAGAATTCTTGTAGCGGATACCCCGCCGCATTTCCCCCGTGACGGGATGCTCGTATCCCCCCCGGTTGACGATGGTGACCTTCATACCCGCCTCGGAAAGGGCGTCGGTCATGTAGTTGACGAAGACATTCTGACCTCCGGTGTCCCGGAGACCCGGAATCACCTTCCACTGATGGATCCCGTGATTGGTGATCATCAAAATGTGTTTTCGCTTGCATTCGAGAAATTGTCTATGAAGATCCTCGTCATTCGGATGTACCTTCACACCTGCCTCTTCCTTACAGAGATGCAAATAATGTGCCAATATAGATAAAATCGCTTTTTTGTATAAAAACTACACGGAAGCCCGCCCGGGGGGCGTGGAAAAGATGATACGGATGGTGATGTCCCCAAAGGTATGGGTCTGACAGGCAAGTCGGACCTTTTCCGGATTGCCGAGCAATTCAAGCTTCCGTTTCTCGATATCCGTTTGGGGGCTCAAATACCGTTCACCTGTGATAACCTCGAAACGGCAGGTCCCGCATTGGGCCCTCCCCCCGCAGACGTGGGAGATGGAGACCCCGTTCTGTAAGAGGTTGTTGAGGATCGATACGGCCGGGGACGCCTCTATCACGTCCCCGGTGTTCTGTACGGTTATCGAGGCCATATCCACCGATCGAAACCGACCACCTCTTCGATAGGTTTCCGCTCCCGCTCCATCCGCTCCTTCCGCCGGTGCTCCTCGTTCAAGTGGGTCTCGTCGCCGGGAAACCCTAAGACGATGCAGGTGGTGAGGGTATAATCTTCGGGTATTCCCACCGCCTCCTTCATCCCCACCGGCTTGAAGCCGGCGATAGGATGTGCCGTAAGCCCCTCTTTAAAGGCCTGGAGAATCAGGTTCTCCGAGGCAAGGCCCAGGTCGAAGAGAAAGTAGTGCCTGTTATCGCTCAGGTCACAGTCCAGATCGGCCCGGGAAGTGACCAGAATAATACAGGGACTCTTGCGGGCCCAATAGTTGCCCCCGGAAAGGTTTTCCTTGACCTTCCCGAGAGCTTCCTCTCCGGTAACCGCTACAAAGCGCCAGGGTTGATTATTGAAGCACGAGGGGGCGTACGTCGCCGCCCTTAAAATCCTCTCCAGGATCTCCTCCGGTATCTTCTCATCCGACAGAGCCCTGTAGGCCCGTCTCTTTTCGATCTCCGCTATAAACACCTTTCTGACTCCTTCTATGTTTTCTTGCTCCCCAGCATACTCTCGAGCTTCGGCAACGCGTCTCTCATGGCTTCCTCCCCGCGGCGGATCATCTCGCCCTTGTCGTCGAGCCTCCGGTAGCCGAAACCGGTTAAGTCCGGAGCAATCAGGATATCCGCGCATCTCCTGCAGGCTGCGAGGTTGTTGTTGAGGATTATCCCCAAAGTGTTGGAAACGACCTGCAGCGCGCTCGTCGGACTCCGCCGCTTGACCCGGTCCCGGTTCAAATCCACCCCCACCACGATATCCGTACCCATCCGGCGGACCACATCGGCGGGAACGCTGTTTCGCATCCCCCCGTCGATCAGGAGCCTTCCGCCGATCTCCCGGGGACAAAACACTCCCGGGACAGCGGTACTCGCGCAGACCGCGGCGGCGGCAGGACCCGAATCGAGGAGCACCTCCTCGCCGGTAGTTACATCGACGGCTAGGACGGTAAAGGGGATCTCGAGATCCTCGAAACATACGGGACCTAGGACACCCTCTATCAGCCTCTCGAGCTTGTCGGTGCAGTAGATACCCCTTCCGCTCAAACGGAGGCTCAAGATGTCTCGCCACCGTATGGGAAGAGAAACAGCCTCGATCTCCCTGCAAGTCTTGCCGGCGCAGAAGAGGAGTCCCATCAGGCTTCCCACACTTGTTCCGGTAACCGCGGCGAGGGGTATCCGCTCCTCCTCGAAAACCTTGAGCACCCCGATGTGGGCGAAACCCCGCGCCGCCCCGCCGCCTAGGGCGAGTCCGATCTTAGGAGTCATATCGTCCTACGCAAATATATCGACCCGTCCGTTCTGCCGGTTCTGAAGGTTCTTTTTTCGCATGCGCCGCTGCCGCCCTTTGGGCCGGGAAAACTCCGTCCCCTCCTCTTCCTCGAGCCGGCCGATTCCCTCCCTGAGGAGCTTCTCGCAGACCGCCGAGAAGTCCCGGTTCAGATACTCCGCGGCATGATCGAGCTTGTAGTACAGCCAAAAAGGAAGATGAAGGGAGACGATCTTCTTTTTTCTCCTCGCTTCCGCCTCACTTTCGAAACGCCGGGACACATTTCGGGGGGCTATGCCCATAGGCGCCCGGCTGATTCGGTGAACCTGCTCCTCCGCGGGAAAATCGGGGGGGTCGTTATAGTTGAGTATCATTGTCCCTCCTCTCCATGTCCTGGATTATCTTATTTATATGCGATTGGGCAAGGCGGCACTTGGGACAATAGACCGTCTTATGCTTGCGCGCCTCTTCCAAGGAGATCCTGATCAGGGTTTTGCAATTGTAACAGTGCGTTTCAATTATTCGGTCCATTGAAACTCCTCCTTCCTAATCTAGTATACGATAAATCGGTGGAGATTCAAAGTTGGACTTGGCGGCTCGACTGTAGTACATTGAATATCATGAGGAGGAAGAGAAACTATGAAAAGTTTTAATTCAGGAATCAGTGGCCAGGTTTTCAGAAACACCTTTTATCAGCCCTGGTGGATAATCTTACTCCGCGGTGTAGTTATACTTGCCCTGGGGGTGCTCGCGACCTTTTGGCCTTCCCAGACCTTTATAGTCCTCGTTCAAATCTTAGGCGTATATTTTCTCTTGGACGGGCTTTTTATACTTTTTATGTCGGTGGGAAACCGGAAACACGACGTCCGCTGGAAGGGAACCCTCATTCGGGGGCTGATTACCTTTATCATCGGAGCGGTGGTGGTCTTTCTTCCCACCTTTACGGCGGCGGCTCTCGGAGTCGTTCTCGTCTACCTTCTGGCCGCCCTCTCCCTTTTCGCGGGGGCAATGGAAATCATCAAAGCAGTCAGAGCACGAAAAGAGATCAAGGATGAGTGGTCTATCGTTCTCTCGGGAATCTTTTTCATTCTACTGGCGATTCTTCTCTTTATCGCCCCGTTGAGCTTCGGTATCGCTTTTATCCGGATCATCGGAATCTTGGCGGCGGTTACGGGAATCGGTTTCTTGATCTTCGCCTTCAAAGTACAAAAAGTCTCACGGGGATAGCGACGGAAAAGATTTATCGTATATCGTCGATAGTTTCGGAAAGAACAACCGCCTTGCCCGCGGGGTCTATCCGTTCGATGGAATCGGCGTTGACGAGGAGGTTCTTCTCCGAAAAAATCTGCGCGGAGTCGACGATGATGAAGCGGAGCTCGAAGGAATCGTCCTCGATCACCAAGTCCTCTACCTCACCGATCATACCCTTGGGAGTCAAAACCGACATCCCGAGGAAGTCTTGCGTGGAAATAAACTGATCGGGAAAAAAATTGAACCTGCTCTTCGCCGGAAGCTTGCGGACGGCATACTGAATGCGTACCCCCTCGGGACCTTCGTCAATCTGAAAACCTTTACCTACAGGCACTACCCTTCCCTCCACGGTCCGGCCGTTTTCGACCGGGGGGGCGACTACGACGTAGCTCACCTCACGGGTGTCCCGGCGCACGAAAAAAGACGTGACCCTCCCTAAGGGCTTACCCGAGGAGGTTATACACTGATTATGTAGATTCTTTACACTTCGCAACATACTCCTGCTGTCCGTGTATAGACATGCAGGATGCATGCCAAAGTCAGGCCAAGTAATCCTCGAGACCGAAATGGTGGAGCTTGTTATAGAGCGCCTTCCGGCTTATTCCGAGCATCTTCGCCGCCTCGGTCTTGTTTCCGAAGACCGCTTTGAGGGTTTCGGCGATGATCTGCCGTTCCGCCTCTTCCAGGGTAATCCCCACTTCGATCCCTAAGGACCGGGAATCCTCGGAATCGTCCCGTTCATCGGGGATGAGCTCCTCATCCACCTCGTCGCCGGTACTCATGATAACCGCTTTGACCACGATGTTCTCCAGCTCCCGCACATTCCCGGGCCAGGGATAATCCATGATTTTTCGTTCCGCCGCCGAAGTGAAGCCGCTGACATCTTTCCTGAACTCCAAGGCGTATTTCTTCAAGAATTCCCGCGCCAAGAGGAGAATATCCTCACCCCGGGTCCGGAGCGGAGGCATCTCTATGTTGAATACGTTGAGCCGGTAGTAGAGATCTTCCCGGAAGGATTTCTTTTCCACGGCGTTACGGACATCGTCGTTGGTAGCGGATATTATCCGCGCGTCGGTATCGATAAAATCGCTGCCCCCTACCCGCTGGAACATGTTCGATTCGAGGACCCGAAGAAGACTCACCTGGACCTTCTGCTCCATTGTGGTCACCTCGTCGAGAAAGAGTGTCCCGTTCTTGGCCTGTTCGAATTTTCCTTCCTGCCGCTTCGCCGCGCCGGTAAAGGCGCCTTTTTCATGGCCGAAGAGCTCGCTCTCGATAAGGTCCTGGGCGATCGCTCCCATATTCACGGGAACGAAGGGACCGTTTTCCCTTTTGCTCAAGCGGTGAATGGTCTGGGCGACTAAGTCTTTTCCGGTCCCGCTCTCCCCGGTTATAA
>JBKHAJ010000121.1:0-10133 GCA_046542935.1 Spirochaetia bacterium
GGGCTCACCGAGAACAATTCCTTGACCGCCTTCATAATCTCGTACTTGTTAGCGCTCGGAAGCACCTTGAAGACGTATTTCCTCGGATCACTCTCCCTGTACCGGTTCGTTTTTTCGGTCACCAGGGGCTCTATGATAATCTGATCTGCATTCATAACCTTACTCCGCTACCGGCGCCTTCTGCTCGGCATAAAAATCGTTAAGCTTCTTTGCGGCGTCCTCGAGGACCAAAACCTGCTTTCCGTAGAAAAGCTCGTGGGCGCTCAAGCGATTGTAGGAGAGAAACTTGAGCCAGGGAATGTTGGCTCCGGCCCTTTTGAGCATCCCGTCGTCTTCGGAGAGAACGAGCACGGTTCGTTCCTTCTCGATAATCTTGGAGAGGATTGCAGCGAGCTCCTTGGTCTTTCCCGATTCTACGGTAAAGTTTTCGACGATCTTCATGCTCCCGTCTTTCGCCTTGAGACTCAGAATCGACTTCATCGCCGCCCGCTTCATTTTCCGGGGCATCTTGTAACTGTAATCCCGAGGCTTCGGCCCGAAGGTAATTCCGCCGCCCACCCAGAGGGGCGAACGTCTGCGTCCCGCCCGGGCCCGGCCCGTACCCTTCTGGCGCCAGGGTTTTGACTTGGCGCCCCGCACCTCGGACCGCGTCTTCGTGGAGGCAGTTCCGACCCGGCGATTAGCCAGCTCGTTGTTGACGGCATAGTATATGGTCCCCTCACTCACCTCGCAGCCGAACACGGCGTCGCTGAGCTCGATGCTACGGACCTCTTTATTATCCAGCGAAAAGACCTTCTTTTCCATGGTATCTTCTTCCTTACTTGCTAGTACTTCTTCTTCGCTTCCCGCACGATCACCGAGCTGCCCCGGGGACCGGGGATCGCTCCCTTTACCAGGATGACCTTCTTATCAGCATCGACCCGGACAACCCGTAAGTTTTGCACGATGACCTTGTCCGAGCCCATACGTCCCGGCATCTTCGTCCCCTTCTGGACCTTGGAGGGCCATGCGGCCATACCGGTGGATCCTAAGCCCCGGTGAAACTTAGACCCGTGAGTCTTGCGTCCACCACCGAAACCGTGTCTCTTCATGACGCCCTGATACCCCTTGCCTTTGGATATCCCCTGGACGTCGACGTATTCCAGATCTCCCAACAACTCGACCCCGAGGCTTCCGCCTACCGTATACTCAGCGTCGAAGTTGCGAAACTCCTTGAGGACCCGTTTAGGCTTAGCCCCTTCGGGGAACTGTCCTTTATACGGCTTAGTCGCACGCCTTTCCTTCATATCGCCGGCACCCAAGACGACGGCGTCATAACCGTGCTTGTCTTTACTGCGTTCGGCGACGACGGTGTTTTCATCGATCTGAATAACTGTAACCGGCGTAATGAATCCCTTTTCGTCGAACACCTGTGTCATTCCGATTTTTTTGCCGATTAACCCTATCATTGTTTCCCTCTGTATCTACTGTTTGATTTCTACATCGACACCGGCCGGAAGCTCGAGCCGCATCAGGGCGTCCATCACGGAGGAAGACGGGCTGATGATATCGATAAGGCGCTTGTGGGTCCTCATCTCGAACTGCTCCCGTGCCTTTTTGTTGACATGCGGCGACCGCAGCACGGTAAACTTGTTAATACGTGTGGGCAACGGGACCGGACCGGCCACTTCGGCTCCGGCCTTGACTACCGTATCGACGATGGATTTGGCACTCTGATCAATGAGTTCTATGTCAAATCCTCTCAGCCTAACTCGAATCCTGTCACTAGCCATTGTATCTCCTGAAATAAAACCCCGTCCGTCGGGCATAGCGCCTCTCCGGACGGGGGCTATTCACTGCTTATTCTACGATATCGGTTACCTGACCGCTGGCGACGGTTCTACCGCCTTCGCGGATGGCGAAGCGGAGCCCCTTTTCCATAGCAATCGGGTGGATAAGTTCTACTTCGATCTCGGTGTGATCACCGGGCATAACCATCTGTTTGTCCTCGGGGAGGGCGACCGTTCCGGTAATATCGGTGGTTCTGAAATAAAACTGCGGCCTGTATCCGGTAAAGAACGGGCTGTGCCGTCCTCCCTCTTCTTTGGTCAGGCAGTAGATAGTTCCCTTGAACTTCATATGCGGAGTGATCGAACCGGGTTTAGCCAATACCTGGCCCCTCTCGACCTCCTGCTTTTCTACCCCTCTCAAGAGAGCGCCGATGTTATCCCCCGCCTCGCCCTGATCGAGGAGCTTGTTGAACATCTCGACGCCGGTAACAACGGTCTTCTTGGTGTCCTTGATACCGACTATCTCGACTTCTTCACCGACCTTGATGATTCCCCGTTCGATCCTTCCGGTAACGACGGTCCCCCGTCCCTGGATGGAGAAAACGTCTTCGATGGGCATGAGGTAGGGCTTGTCGATGTCCCTCTCGGGAAGAGGAAAGTATTCGTCCATGGTATTTAAGAGCTCTATGACGGGCTGGATCTTATCGGGATCTTCGATGTTCTCCATCGCCTGGAAGGCGGAGCCCCGGATAATAGGAATATCGTCGCCGGGGAAATCGTAGGTCGAGAGAAGCTCGCGAACCTCCATCTCCACGAGATCGATCAGCTCGGGATCATCGACCAAGTCGGTCTTGTTGAGAAACACGATGATAGCGGGAACGCCTACCTGACGTGCAAGCAGGATGTGCTCCCGGGTCTGCGACATGGGGCCGTCGTCGGCGCCTACGACGAGAACCGCGCCGTCCATCTGAGCGGCACCGGTGATCATGTTCTTGACGTAGTCGGCGTGTCCCGGACAGTCAACGTGAGCGTAGTGCCGGTTATCGGTCTGATACTCTACGTGCCGAGTGTTGATCGTAATACCCCTTTCTTTTTCTTCGGGGGCATTATCTATGTCCTCGTACTTCATCAGCTTGTCACCATATTTCTTAGCGGAAATCATGGTAATAGCGGCGGTGAGCGTCGTCTTTCCGTGGTCTACATGACCGATGGTGCCGACGTTAATATGTGGCTTCGTTCGTGCAAATTTTTCCTTAGCCATCAGTTTTCCTCCTTGCAATCCTCTCCATATTGTATTCGTGTTGTTATCTATATTATAGAAAACGGACAAATCCGCTTCCCAATAATACGCAATAATCCTTGCAGACGTGTCACGCGGACTTATGCGAAACTGTGATTAGCAGGTGGGATTTCGCCGGCGCAGAACCGTCAAAACATGTTTAAATTCCTAGAAGCTAAGAACCTACCACCTTACCATCCGTTTCCAGGCCGCTTTTTACGCCTTTCCGGGACGATTGGTTTGGCTTTTCCGCGACCGTTACCGACTACTTCACAGATTAGTCGATTACGGGCACGTAAGGCACCAATCAAAAAACACGGTTGGTCACCATACCGTATAATTCGGGTTGTATCAAGTGTTAGACACCTAATCAAGCGAAAAATTTTAATTTTTTTCTAACACATCTAAGCTTACCATCGGAAATGGGAGAAGGCCTTATTGGCCTCGGCCATCCGGTGGGTATCTTCCTTCTTTTTGACCGCTGTCCCGGTATTGTTGAAAGCGTCGATGAGCTCAGCGGCCAATCCGTCGCTCATGGCTTTACCCTTCCTGGCCCTCGCCGCAGTGATAATCCACCTCATGGCGAGCGCCTCCCGCCGGGAGTCCCTGACTTCTACGGGAACCTGATATGTGGAACCGCCGACGCGCCGCGATTTGACCTCGACCATCGGCTTGACGTTGTCCAACGCCTTGAGAAATGTTTCCAAGGGCTCCTTATCGGACTGGGCCGCGGCTTTCTCCATCGCTTCGTACAGAATGGCGGCACTGGTCGATTTCTTTCCGTCCAGCATCATTCTGGTCATGAACTTCGCGCATATCTTACTGTTGTATCTCGAATCGGGGACTAATTCTCTCGGTTCTGCAACTCTCTTTCTCGACATTTTTTCCCTCTACACCATCTACGCCTTAGGCTTCTTGGCACCGTATTTGGACCGCCCTTTTCGCCTGTCGTCGACACCCAAGGTGTCCTTTGCGCCGCGGACTATGTGATACCGCACCCCCGGAAGGTCCTTTACCCGTCCGCCCCGCAGAAGAACAACCGAATGCTCCTGGAGATTGTGACCGATTCCGGGAATGTAGGCGGTGACCTCGATTCCGTTGGAGAGTCTCACCCTGGCAACCTTCCTCAATGCTGAATTCGGCTTTTTCGGGGTTACGGTCATAACTCTGGTGCATACACCCCTCTTCTGAGGGCACGATTCAAGGGCCGGGGACTTCGTCTTCTTTGACGTGACCTTTCTGCCTTTTCGTATCAACTGGTTAATTGTCGGCATCTACTGTATATCCTTTCTATAGTACTTGCTGTTATATTCTATAGCTCTATATTAGAGGGGCAAATCTATCAAGGTTCGTCGAAAAAGTCAAGGCCCCTCAATTTTTCTACTATTGCTCTACCGGGGCCTCCTCCGGTTCTTCGAGCTCCTCGGCGAGCTTCCGCTGCTCGAGAATATCCTGGACGGTAGCGTCCAAATCCTCGCTGTGCTCGTCGTAAAGCTTCATGTTCTTGTATTCCTTCATTCCGGTTCCCGCGGGAATCAGGTGACCGATAATTACATTTTCCTTTAACCCCCTCAGCTCGTCTACGCTGCCTTCGATGGCGGCGTTGGTAAGCACCCGCGTGGTCTCCTGGAAAGAGGCGGCGGAAAAGAAGCTGTCGATGTTGAGACTCGCGCGCGTAATACCTAACAGCAGAGGTATGGCTACCCCCGGCTGACCGCCTTCGCGGATGACCTTGGCATTCTCTTCGTGGAACTTGTATTTGTCCACCTGCTGGCCGTAGATAAAATTCGTGTCCCCCACCTGAGCTATCTGGACCTTCCGCATCATCTGCCTGATAATGACTCCGATGTGCTTGTCGTTGATGTTGACTCCCTGGAGCCGGTAGACCTCCTGAACCTCGTTTACAAGGAAGCTCTGCAGGGCGTTTTCACCTAGAATGTCTAAGACATCATGGGGATCGACGCTTCCGTCGCAGAGCATCTCTCCGGCCTCTACGATGTCCCGGTCCCGGACAAAGAGATGCTTGCCCATGGGGATGAGATGCTTGAAGGAATTTCCGAACTCATCCTCGATGTTGACGACCCTCTTACCCTTCACGATGTTCTTGAAGTGGACGGTTCCGCTTATCCTGGCCAGGACCGAGGCATTCTTGGGCTTCCTCGCCTCGAAGAGCTCGCCGACCCGGGGAAGTCCACCGGTAATATCTCTGGTCTTGACGCTTTCCTTGAGGATCTTGGCAAGGGTCCGCCCCGCGGTCACCTTCTGGCCGTCTTCGATATTGAGGTAGGCGCCCCCCGGCAGATAGTATCCGGTGAGCTCCTGTCCGGATTCGTCTTCGATAATGATCCGGGGCTGGAGCGACTCGAGGGTGAACTCGGCTATCTTTTTCTCGATGTTGCCGGTGTCCTCGTTGATTTCCTCTTTCAGGGTGGTGCCCAAGACGATGTCCTGAAAACGCACCTTCCCGTCGACCTCGGCGATGATCGGCTCCGAGAAAGGATCGAAAATCGCAAGCGGTTCTTCCGCTCCGGCATACTTCCCCTCGTGAACGAGGAGCTCCGCCCCGTTACGGATATCGATCCGCTGGTCCTGGGCTATGAGGAGGATTTTGTCCTGCTCCAGATGGATATAGCCGACTTCGTGCGCGGTTATGTCTTCGCCGTCACGCTGCATAATCACGTCGCCCCGGGCTACCTTGACTCCCTCTTTGACCTTTATCTTGTCCTTCTTCGACAGCTCGAATTCCTCGAATACCCGGGCGACCACGATGTTCCCTTTCCGAGTGAAGAGGATATCGCCGTTCTTGAGTTCGACGGTATTCCCGTTGATTTCTTTGACGAGGACCGGGTACCTCAGGGTGATCCGGTTTTCCTCGCTCACCTTTGTCGCGGCCCCCCCGATGTGGAAGGTCCGCATGGTCAGCTGGGTTCCCGGCTGGCCGATCGACTGAGCGGCGATGATTCCCACCGCTTCCCCGATATCCACGTTCTTGTGAGTAGCCAAGTTCCGGCCGTAGCATTTTCTGCAGACACCGTGCTTGGTTTCACAAGTGAGTACCGTCCGGATACGCACGCTCTCCACCCCGATTTCCTCGATGGTCTCGGCGAGCTCGTCGGTGATTTCTTCGTTGACGTCGATGATGACCTCGCCGGTAATAGGATGCTTGACCCTCTCCAAGGTAAATCGTCCGGCGATTCTGTCCTGGAGTGATTCCACGACCTCTTCGCCGTCCTTGATGGCCCGGGTTTCGATTCCGTTGATTGTTCCGCAGTCTTCCTCGTTGACTACCACATCCTGGGCGATGTCCACGAGTCGACGGGTGAGATACCCGGCATCCGCGGTCTTCAAGGCGGTATCGGCAAGCCCCTTCCGTGCTCCGTTAGTGGAGATAAAGAACTCGATGACCGAAAGCCCCTCCTTGAAGTTCGACCGGATGGGGAGTTCGATGATGTCGCCCGAGGGTTTCGCCATCAGTCCCCGCATACCCGAGAGCTGTCGGATCTGGGTCCGGCTTCCCCGGGCGCCGGAGTTGGCCATCATCCACACCGGGTTAAAGCCCTGCCGGTCCTGCTTGAGGGTCGTCATCAGCACTCCGGTCAGATCCTCGTTGGTCTTACTCCATACCTCGACGACCCGGTTGTACCGCTCTTCCTGGGTAATGTGTCCCTGGAGATATTGGTTCTGTATCTCCACGACTTTGGAGTTGGCATCGTCGATCATGGTGACCTTTTCTTCGGGTATTACAATGTCGTCGAGTCCGATGGTTGCCCCGAAGAGGGTCGAATACTTGAAGCCCAGCTCCTTGACCGAATCGAGCATCCTCACCGTTGTAGCGGCGCCGTACTTGTTGTAGCAGGTGGACACCAGGGTTCGAAGCTCCTTGTCCCCTAAGGTGGCATTGATAAAGGGGATCTCATCGGGAAGCTCTTCGTTCAAGATTACCCGTCCGGGAGTGGTCTCCAATAATTCTCCGTCCCAGGGGACCTTACAGATGGTGTTGTACTCCACCGACCGAGCTTCCACGGCCATGAGGACCTCCTCGACGGAAGAGAAGTACTTCCCTTCCCCCTTGCTTCCCGGCTTCTCCCGGGTCAGATAGTTTATCCCTAAGACCATATCCTGAGACGGGAACACGATGGGGCTCCCGTTGGCAGGATTGAGGAGGTTATTGGCACTCAGCATGAGGGTCCAGCACTCGATCTGGGCCGCCTGAGTCAAAGGCACATGGACCGCCATCTGGTCGCCGTCGAAGTCGGCGTTGTAGGCGTGGCAGACTAAGGGGTGCAGCTTGATCGCCTTTCCCTCTACCAAGACCGGCTCGAAAGCCTGGATTCCCAACCGGTGAAGGGTCGGCGCGCGGTTCAAGAGCACCGGATGCTCCCGGACCACCTCGTCGAGGACCGCCCACACTTCGGGGGTCTCTTGTTCGACGAGGCTCTTTGCCTTCTTGATATTGTAGACCACGTCCTTTTCGACGAGTTTTTTCATGATAAAGGGCTTGTAGAGCTCTAAGGCCATCTTGGTGGGAAGTCCGCACTGATGGAGCTTGAGCTCCGGACCAACCACGATAACGCTTCGTCCCGAGTAGTCGACCCGCTTTCCGAGGAGGTTCTGCCGGAAGCGTCCCTGCTTCCCCTTGAGCATGTCGGAGAGGGATTTAAGCGGCCGATTCGAGGCGCCCTTGACCACTCTCTTTTTTTTGGAGTTATCGAAAAGGGCGTCCACCGCTTCCTGGAGCATTCTCTTCTCGTTCCGGATGATGATGTCGGGAGCGTTTAGGGACATGAGCCTTTTCAGCCGGTTGTTCCGGTTTATGACCCTCCGGTACAGGTCGTTCAGGTCGGAGGTGGCGAAGCGCCCGCCCTCGAGCTGGACCATGGGTCTGAGTTCGGGCGGAATAACCGGGATGACGTCTAGGATCATCCATTCCGGCTGATTTCCCGAATCCTTGAAATTCTCGACGATTTCGATCCGTTTAAGAAGTCGCTTGTCCGCCTTGGCCCCCTTCTCCACCATCTTGGCTCGAAGCTCTTCGCTCAAAACCTCTAAGTCGAGGTTCTCGAGAAGGGTTCGGACCGCCTCAGCGCCGATGCCGGCGGTAAAGCCGACCCCGTATCGTTCATGGGCCTCCATGTACTCCTCTTCGGAGAGGAGCTCCATGTGCTTCAGGTCGGTATCTCCCGGCTCGATGACGATATACTTCTCGTAGTAGAGGATCGATCTCAGAGCCGCGATAGACAGGTCGAGGAGAAGCCCCATCCGGGAAGGGACCGATCGGTAGTACCAGATATGGGACACCGGCGACGCGAGCTCGATGTGTCCCATTCTCTCACGGCGCACTTTGAAGTGGGTTACCTCGACGCCGCACCGGTCGCAGATAACGCCCCGATAGCGGATAGATTTGAACTTACCGCAGTAACACTCCCACTCCTTTGTGGTCCCGAAGATCCGCTCACAGAACAGACCGTCCTTTTCGGGACGCAGAGTCCGGTAGTTGATGGTCTCCGGTTTCTTAACCTCGCCGTAGGACCAGGCCCGAACCTGCTCCGGCGAGGCAAGCTTTATCATTATATTATCAAAATCTTGGATCTCTCTCATGCTTCTCCTTCCTGTCTTCGCCTTAGAAATGGCTCCCCTGTCGATTGATGAGCTCCTCGTCCCGTTCGGTCAGCGGAACCTGCTTGCCCCGCGAATCATAAATCGATATATCGAGGGCGAGGCCCCGTAATTCCTGGACCAAAACGTTGAACGATTCGGGGACGCCCGCCGAGGAGTACGGCTCTCCCTTGACTATGCTCTCGTAGACCTTTGCGCGTCCCGCCATGTCGTCGGACTTGATTGTCAGGAGCTCCTGCAGGGTGTTGGCCGCTCCATACGCCTCCAGGGCCCAGACCTCCATCTCTCCGAGCCTCTGACCGCCGAACTGGGCCTTTCCGCCCAAAGGCTGCTGAGTAACCAGCGAGTAGGGGCCGGTGGACCGGGCGTGCATCTTGTCGGAGACGAGATGATGGAGCTTCAGCATATAGATAATACCCACGAAAACGTCGTTCTCAAAGCGCTCGCCGGTCCTCCCGTCGTAGAGAGGCGTCTTACTGTTGATCGGCAGTCCCGCCTCTTTGAGCTTGTTTTCGATTATCTCGTTGGTGGCGGACTGAAAAACCGGCGTGGAATACCACTCGTCGAGGACCTCTCCGGCCCATCCAAGTTCGGTTTCCAGGATCTGCCCCAGGTTCATTCGGCTCGGCACTCCCAAGGGGTTCAAGCACAGGTCCAGGGGGGTACCGTTGTCCATGAAGGGCATATCCTCTTCCGGGAGGACCAGGGCGATAACTCCCTTATTGCCGTGTCGGCCGGCCATCTTGTCCCCTTCCTGGAGCTTCCGCTTGGTGGCGATAAGGACCTTGACAACTTCGTCTACCCCGGGGCTCAAATCGTCTCCCTCCGAACGCTTCAGACGCTGTACGTCGATAACCGTTCCTTCTACCCCGTGGGGGACCTTCAAGGAGGTATCCCGGACTTCCTTAGCCTTCTCTCCGAAGATAGAGTTCAAGAGCTTGAACTCGGGAGTGGTCTCGGTTTCCGATTTCGGGGTGACCTTTCCGACTAAGATGTAGCCGGACTTTACCTTGGCGCCGATCCGGATGATCCCCTCCTCGTCGAGCTGCTCCAAGGAGCCCTCGCCGGTGTTGGGGATATCCCGTGTCAGCTTTTCGGGGCCGAGCTTTGTTTCTCGGACCTCGGTGGTAAACTCTTTTATATGAATCGAGGTAAAAATATCCTCTTTGACGATCTTTTCCGAAATAAGGATGGCATCTTCGTAGTTATAGCCGTTCCAGGGTACGAAACCGACTAAAACGTTCCGGCCTAAGGCGAGCTCTCCGTCGTAGGTGGCCGGTCCGTCCGCGAGGACGTCGCCGGCTTTTATCTTTTGCCCGAGGCTTACCACCGGTTTCTGATTGAAGCAGGTGTCCTGGTTGGTTCGCTGGTACTTGATCAGATCGTAGACGTCTACATCTTTCTTGGACCCGCCGTCGGGACGGATATGGATATTGGTCGATGTCACGTGTTCGACCACCCCCCCTCGC
>JBKHAJ010000122.1:0-10120 GCA_046542935.1 Spirochaetia bacterium
GACGATCATCTCCTGAATACCGGCGGGGGTGCAGGGAGCGAACCGCACCTCGTCGCCGCCTATCATAAGCCGTCCCACATTGACCGGATGAAACCCGTCCACGTCTTTGTCGGGATCTATGGCATTCAGGACCTTTTTCTCGTTGATGTGATCGGGAAGGGGGAGCTGAACGAGGATACCGTCGATGGTATCGTCCCGGTTGTATTTGTCTATAAGCTTTAAGAGATCCTCCTCGGATATGTCCGGCGGCTGATTGTCCTGAATCTCCTTGAAACCGACCCTTTCCGCGGTCTTTATCTTTAAGGTAACATAGCTGACCGACGCCGGGTTTTCACCCGCGAGAATGGTGACGAGGCCCGGCACCTTCCCCGTCTTGGCCTTCAAGGCTTCCACCTCTTCGGTGATCTCGGCTAAGATCTGCTCGCGAATATCGGTTCCTTTGATGAGTGTAGCGGACATTCTCTTTCCTCCTTTTTATGCCTATTTAAGCCTATTTAAGCCTATTTAAGCCTATTTAAGCCTACAGCTTCCCTTCACGGGAGGCGCTGATGTAGTTCATCCCGAAGTCGTCTTTTCCGAGGATTAGATCGGCGGTTAACTTATACGCTTCCGATTCGGTGTCCATTCCGTTCAAGACCTTGAGATTGATGTGCCGCGGATCGACGATTCCCCCGTCTAACCCCGCCTGAGCACAGATATAGGTAAACACCTGATTGATGAGCTTTCGATTGGGCATCCCGTAGCTGATGTTGCTCAAGCCCGGAGCGAAGTGGAACTCCTCCCCGAACTTTTCCCTCAATTTCTTGATGGTATCGATTATGATGAGCCCGTTTTCCTTATTAACACTCACCGGAAAGACCAGCGGGTCGAAATGAACGTCGGAAAGCCCGAACCCGGCCTTCTCGAGGCGGTCCATCAGCCGGGAGCAGTTCTCAACCCGGTCCTCTCTGGTTTCGGGCATGCTCTCCTCTCCGGTCGCTCCCGCGATAACCACCGATTTGTACTCGGCGGCGAGATCGATGGCGTCGGACCGTTCGAGGGAGACCGAATTCACCATGGGTTTTCCCCGGGAGGTGTCGCAGGCCTCGAGTCCCGCCTTGAGGAGTTCCATATTGGAGCTGTCGATACTCAAGGGAAGCCGGGAAGCGTCCTGGACGATTTCGGCGACCCAGGTGAGGAGCTTTTTCCGCTCGTCCACGTCGGTGCTGAACTCGTCGACGTTCACATCCTGATAGGTCGCCCCGTAACTCTCCTGCTCCCGGGCCCAATGACGGATGTAATCGATCCCCTGTTCCCGGGCCTTACCCTTTCCGTAGAATCCCTGCCACATGGCGGCGGCCATGTGTTTGACTTTTCCCTTCTTCCAGTCCTCGGCCCGGACGAATTTCTCGGGAACCTCCATGCTCTTCTTAGCGTCTCCGTCCCGGTAGTGGATCAATCCCCGTCCGTCCGCGGTTTCCTCGGCGAATTTTCCGCCTACCTTCCGGATCAGGGTACAGTGTATATTTTCCGCAACCGATATGAATCGTTTTATTTCTCCCATCGTCATCTCCTTTCTGCCGCATTTCTTGAAATAGTACTTCCAAGTGTAGCCTAGATGAGTTTACGTCGCAATAAACAAATCCTTGTAATCTTTTACCAATTTTTGCACTTGCTTTTAAGTTTGATTGATTTGAAGGATAAAGTGTGATAGAAAAATTTCAGATGTGATGATCGACGTACAGAGTCAAAAGGACAAACGTAAAATCTGGATCAATAAGGTCGGTGTAAAGAACCTCAGTTACCCCGTCACCGTGCTGGATAAGAAAAAGAAATTCCAGCACACCGTCGCCAACATCAGCCTCTACGCGGACCTCGCCGAAAACCTCAAAGGCACCCACATGAGCCGTTTCATCAAGGTCTTCAATAAGTACACCTACGATTTCTCAATGACCCAGTTCCTCGAAATGCTCAGCGTCATCCGGGAGAATCTCGACGCAACAAAAGCATACGGCGAGGCCTGGTTTCCCTATTTCATAGAGAAAGAGGCCCCCGTCTCGGGTGAGCGGAGCATCATGAACTACCGGTGCGAGTATATCGGCGAGGTAGCGGAATCCAAACAGCTCTTCTATGTGGGAATCCAAGTGCCGGTTACGACCGTGTGTCCCTGCTCCCGGGACATCAGCGACCGGGGAGCCCATAATCAGCGGGGGACCGTTACCGTCAAGCTGTGCCTCGACAAGTTCTTCTGGATCGAGGACATTATCGGGCTCATCGAGAGCTCGGCGAGCGCGGAGCTGTTTACACTGCTGAAGCGGGAAGACGAGAAATACGTAACCGAACGGGCCTATGACAATCCAAAGTTCGTCGAGGACTTAGTCAGGGACGTGACCCGGAAGCTCGAGGAGTACGGCAGCTTCCCCTGGTTCAGCGTGGAGGCGGAAAACGCCGAGAGTATCCACAATCACAACGCCTACGCCTACGTTGAACGGGGCGATGAGCGATATAAATTTTGACACTTAAGGAGATGTGTATGGCGAAGCTTGATCCTACAAAGATGAAGGACTGGGAAATTGCGGAAGCGGCGGCAGCCGACATGAAGAAGGTCTACCAGCTCGCTGACGAGCTGGGGCTGAAGCAGGAGGAGCTCCTGCCCTATGGTCATTACGTGGGGAAACTCGATTACATGAAGATCCTCGACCGCCTCGAGAGCAAACCCAACGGGAAGTACATCGAAGTGACCGCAATCACCCCGACCCCTCTAGGCGAGGGGAAGACGACCACAACTATGGGCCTCGTCGAGGGGCTCGGAAAGATCGGAAAGAGCGTTATCGGGGCGATACGGCAGCCCTCGGGGGGCCCGACCTTCAATATCAAGGGTTCCGCCGCGGGAGGTGGACTCGCCCAGTGCATTCCCCTGTCCGATTTCAGCTTAGGACTTACAGGTGACATCGACGCGATCACCAACGCCCACAACCTGGCGATGGTCGCCTTGACGTCACGCCTGCAGCACGAGTTCAACTACGGGGACGCTACACTGGCTAAGAAGAACCTGAAGCGCCTCGACATCGACCCGCGGAATCCCGCCATGATGTGGGCCATTGATTTTTCTGCCCAGGCTCTGCGGGAAATCATCATAGGTCTCGGGAGCAAAATGGACGGCTTCATGATGAAAAGCGGTTTCCAGATCACCGTCAGTTCCGAGGTAATGGCCATCCTCGCGGTGGCTCGGGACCTTGCCGATATGCGGGCCCGGTTCGGCCGGATGGTCATCGGATACGACAAGAAGGGAAAACCGGTTACCGCGGAAGACCTCGAGGTCGCAGGAGCCATGACCGCCATCATGGGCAAAGCGATCAATCCGAACTTCATGCAGACCATCGAAGGGCAGCCGGTCCTCGTCCACGCGGGACCCTTCGCCAATATCGCCATCGGGCAGAGCTCGATCATCGCCGACAGGCTCGGCTTAAAGCTCGCCGATTATCATGTCACCGAGAGCGGGTTCGGGGCGGACATCGGTTTCGAAAAGTTCTGGAACCTGAAGTGCCGTTTCTCCGGGCTCAAGCCGGACGTATCGGTCATCGTCGCCACCATCCGGGCCCTCAAGATGCACGGGGGCGGACCGAGCGTTGTTCCGGGAAAGCCGCTCGACGAAGCCTACATCAAAAAGAACACCGGCCTTGTGGAGAAGGGTGTCGAGAACCTGATTGCCCACATCGAGACGGTCAAGAAGAGCGGAATCAAGCCGGTGGTGTGCATCAACAACTTCTACACCGATACCGAGGAAGAGGTAGAAGTCATCCGGAAAGCCGCCGAAGCCGCGGGCGCCCGGGTCGCGGTCAGCAAGCACTGGGAAGAGGGCGGAGCCGGAGCCGCCGACCTGGCGCAGACGGTTGTGGAGGCCGCCGAAGAGAAGGTGGACTTCAAATTCCTCTACGAAACCTCGACGCCGCTTAAGGAGCGGATCCGGCTCATCGCAACCGAGGTCTACGGGGCCGACGACGTAACCTATACCCCCGAAGCGGAGGCGAAGCTCAAGGCCGCGGCGGAGGATCCCGAATCGAAGGAGCTCGGCACCTGCATGGTAAAGACCCACCTGAGTCTGAGCCACGATCCCGCCCTCAAGGGGCGGCCTAAGGGCTGGACACTGCCCATCAGGGACATCCTCTCCTACAGGGGCGCGGGTTTCCTCGTTCCGGTGGCCGGAGGCATCAAGCTCATGCCCGGAACCGCCTCCGATCCCGCCTTCCGCAACATCGATATCGATACCAAGACCGGAAAGGTCCAGGGACTGTTCTAGAGTTCAGGACACCGTTGTCGAGATTACATCAGCCGCGGGGCATCCAGCCCGCGGCATTTATTTTGGGATTGCCCCGCCGCATCTCCCGCACTATACTGACCGCCTATGGCAGGACTCGAAAGAGGATACGTACAGGTATACACCGGTAACGGTAAAGGGAAGACCACCGCGGCCTTAGGGCTCGTCCTGAGGGCCGTCGGAGCGGGACTCAGGGTATTCATCGGCCAGTTCTTGAAAACCGGGACCTACAGCGAGATCATCGCCCTCGAGCGGCTCGGCCCCTCGGTAACCGTAGAGCAGTACGGAGGCGGGCGCTTTATCCGGCAGGAGCCCACCGCGGAGGACCGCCGACACGCGGCGGAGGGTTTCGAACGGATCCGAGAGGCGGTATCGAGCGGAGAGTACGACCTGGTGCTCCTCGAAGAGATCAACGTGGCCGTATCGATGGATCTCATCTCAGTCGCCGATGTTTTGGAGCTGATTCGATCAAAGCCGCCGAAGGTCGAGCTGCTTTTGACCGGCCGCCGGGCGGCCCCGGAAATCGTCGAAGCGGCCGACTTGGTTACCGAGATGCGTGAGGTCAAGCATTACTACAAGCGGGGAGTGACGAGCAGGAAGGGAATCGAGAAATAGACCGGACGGCCCGGACTCTCGCCGGCCGCTAACGGCGGGACCTGCACTCGGTGCAGCCTAAAACGTGGACATGGACCCTATCGGAGCGCTCGAACATTCTCGCGATTATGTATCCTTCTTTCGGCAAGACCTTATGACAGACCGGGCAGTACCTATCTTCCCTGTACCCCGGGTCATAGCAGTAGGGACAGCCGTAGATATGGGCGAGGCGGTCCGGTTTACCCGGAAATACCTTGGTGTGGACGGTTTCTCCCCGTTTGAGCCTGCTCCCGCACAGGGGGCAGGGGCGGGTCCGGTCCCCGGAGCCGGTAACGACGAGATCCTCCCCTCCTTTTCTTCCGCTCCTGCCGCGCCCCCGGAGAACCTTTAAGAGAATAACGATGAGGAGCGCGAGAAGAGCGAGAACGATAAGGACAAGGGGAGAATCACCCTGCGGAGGCATACCGCTACTATACCAGATTCATCCGGGGTTCCCAATCCCGACTTTTCGCCGTACTATTTATCCATGGCGATACTCTACATCGTAGCGACCCCCATCGGGAACCTCAAGGATATCACCCTTCGAGGACTGGAGATTTTCCGTGAGGCCGACGTTGTGGCCTGTGAAGACACCCGGCATACCAAGAAGCTCCTCTCCGCCTATGAGATCGGGAAACGGCTCATAAGCTGCCATGCCAACAACCCCGAAAGGGGGATCGCGGCGGTTCTCGAGGAGCTGGATGCGGACAAGTGTGTGGCCTACGCCACGGACGCGGGCACTCCCGGTTTGAGTGACCCCGGATCGCTCTTAGCCGGACGGGTCAGAGAGGCCGGACACGAGGTCATACCCGTTCCGGGGCCCTCGGCAATGACCGCTCTCATGAGCGTAGCCGGTATAGGAGGAAAAACCCTCACCTTCGAGGGATTCTTAAGCCCGAAGCAGGGCAGGAGGAGGCGCCGTCTTCAGGAGCTTCTCATGCGGGAAGAAAATTTTCTTCTCTACGAAAGTCCCTACCGGATACTAAAACTATTGGGTGATATTGCCGATTTAGGAGGTGAGAGGGAAGTGGTAATCGGCAGGGAGATGACCAAAATCCATGAAGAATTCTTGGCCGGAACGGCGAAAGAGCTCCTCGAAGAGCTCGAAAAGCGGGAAAAAACGCAAGGAGAGTTTTCCCTACTTGTCGCCGGGAAGAAAAAGTTTTAAAATTAGAGTGGAAGTGCCGATAAAGGATACAGAGAGTCAAAGGAAGGTTATCAATGACCATTGAAGGATTAGGCCCGGTAGATCCCATTTCGAAACACAACAAGACCGAAAAAACCTCCAGGCCCCAAAAGGCCGAGAAGTCGGACTCGATCAACGTGTCCGAAGAGGCCAAGAACATGGGAGAATTGTACAAAGCCGCCGAAAGCGTAAAATCCTCGCCCGACGTTCGCGCGGAAAAGATCGCGGAAATCAAAGAAAAGCTCAAAGATCCTTCCTATATCGATGACAAGGTCATAGAATCGGTCGCGGACAGCATTATGGAGATGTTTGAGATATAAGCGTTTCCATATCCATATCGAGAAAGAACGAAGCAGGGGCAGAGAAATTGTAGTCATTCTCTGCCTTTTTTATTAGGAGCATGCAATGGGTTGGATTTACACCCCCACCCGCCTTGTGACCGGCCCCGGCAGCATAGAGCAGTTGGGGCTTATCGCACAGGAACTCGGCAACCGGGCGCTCCTCGTAACCGAGGAGGTCCTAGGCACCTGGGGGATTGTAGAGTTGATTCGGAAAAGTCTCGAATCTGCCGGGGTACACGCCGTCGTCTTTAATGAAATCGGGTTCGATTCGGGAAGCGAAGCCGCCGAACGGGCCGCCTCGGTTGCCCGGACCAGCAAGGCCCAGCTCATAATCGGCCTCGGGGGGATAAAAGCCGCATCCCTGGCGAAATGCGCCGCCCGGCTCGCCCCGGGGGCCCAGCTCCTCGACTTCGTTATTCCCGGTAGCGACTTCGACCCGGGGGCCCTTCCCTATATCGAGGTTCCCACTACTCCCCGAAGCCCCTTCCTAATGACCGACCAGGTTCTCGTAATCGACGAAAGGGACCGGAGGACACACCTCTTGAAGACCGGTCTCTACACTTCCAGCGCGGTGATAGATCCCAAACTCACCCTCAGTTTGAGTCCCAAGCAGACCGCCTTGATGATGATGGAGCTTCTTTTGACCGCCGTCGAGGGATATGCTTCCCTGAAGAGATCGTTTTTAGCAAAAACTCTCCTTATGAATGTGTTCAAGCCGCTCCTTCATACGGTCAAACGCAGTTTCGAAGAGCCAAAACTCCTCGACCACCGCCGGCTTGCCATGGAAAAGGGTGTAGAAACGTCCGTAGCCCTCGCGTCCTCCACCCTCGGACTCGGAACCGCCGCGGCCTTCGCCGTGGGTGGACGATACTCGATTCCCCACGCGTGGATTTCAACGGTCCTTCTCCCGCATATCCTCGAATGGCTGCACACTGCGGCCCCGGAAGCCCTGGAAGAGATCGCCTCATACGTCGAGGAAGACCTCATGGGCAAGCCGATCAAGAACGGCATGGAGCTTATCGAATTCGTACGCTACCTGACCGCGTCTCTCAAGATGCCCCTGAGGCTCAGCTCCTTCTCGGTGACGAGACAGGAGCTTACCGGTTGTATCGACACCATCCTTGCCTTAGGGGGCGGTTCTTATCTCCCGGTTTCGGTATCGAGCGGCGACATCGATAAAATCCTGAAACGTGCTTTCTAAACGATGATAACTCTCAAGAAACTGGAAACCCTCCCCCGAAAAACCCGGCTCCGCAAGATCATAACCCTTATCCAGGAGCAGGAGTTCACGGCTTACGCCGGGAATCGGCCGGATATACGGTATACCGAAGGACTTGTCCGGCTGATCCTTAAGGAAAAAAACCTTTCCGGGGAGTATATCAAGTGCTGTGAAAACACCCTCGAACTTCTCGAAGGTCCGGACCGCTCCCCCGAAGAAATTTTGAGAAGTTTGAGCGGCCTCAGACACGGCCTCATGAGGCATCTCGGCACGGAACCAGCGGACTGGGACCTCCTCGATTTCTCCACCGGGACCCTCGACGCCGGCCGTCGGACCGTTCTCCCCTTCGAGATATACCTCGAAGATATCCGGTCCCCCTTCAACGTTGGGTCGATCTTCCGTACCGCCGAGAGTTTCGGTGCAAAAAGATTAGTCCTTTCGCAGTTCACCCCGACCCCGGAGCACCCCAGGGTGAAACGAACCGCCATGGGATGTACCGAAATCGTCGAGTGGGAGCGGAGGGGGTTGGAGTATCTCCGGGGCAAGCCCGGTGTCTTTGCCCTGGAGCTCGGCGGGAAACCCCTCGAGGAATTCGATTTTCCCCGGGAAGGGATTATGATCGTCGGTTCGGAGGAGCTGGGAATCAGCCCCGAGGGGCTCGCCGCCGCCGAGGCGGGAGCGGGAAGAGTCAGCATCTCCCTTCTGGGCGCGAAAGGCTCGCTGAATGTATCGGTAGCCTTCGGAATCATCATGCACGCCTGGGCAACACGATCGGGGGCGCTCTATTCTATTTAAGAGCTTTATCTATCTCCGGCTGATTGAAGCCTATGATAATCTTACCGTTGACATCGAGTACGGGGACCCCCATCTGACCCGATTTCTTCACCATTTCATCCGCCCTGCGCATATCCTGGGCGACATTGTACTCTTGGAAAGGGACATTCCTGCTCCTCAGATAGTCTTTCGCTTTATTACAATAACCGCAGGTGGGCGTGGAATACACTACTACCGCCATATTGTTCCTCCTGAGAAATTTTATATGCAAAAACTACTATATTGGGAGTAAAAAGTCAACCCGGAATTACTCGGCCCGATAAATTTCGCTGCGGTCGGCCCGTTCGCGTTCGAAGGCGGCTTCGAGTTTCTTCTTCGTCAGATTGAATTGCTCCTCACTCTTGAGACCGAACAGGTTTAAGACCCGCTTGTTCAAAAGATCGTAGCTGAGAATGTCCTGCTCGATGTTGCAAAAGGCATTGGCAAGATAGACGGTGTAGACCACCAGACGGTTCTCCTCGCTCGCCGCATCGGGGTCGTGATGATATTGAATAGCATCGACTAAGGAATCGGGAAAATTCCACTTCTCGGCTATAAGCGCGCCTATCTCGGCGTGGTTGAGTCCCGCCGAGAGGTCTTCGATGAAATCCCGGCTGATGTCCCGCTCTTTGCAGAACACGGTAATCTTCTCGAGGAGGTCGGGATGGATATTGGAGAAGATGATCTTTCCCATGTCGTGAAGGATGCCCCCGACGTAGGCATCATCGAGGATGTTCTTTTTCCGGAGGCTCTTCGCCAGAGTATAGGCATAGTAGGCGGTACGATAGCTGTGCTCCCACAACTCCTCGGTGCCTCCCTTGAGCAGTTTCTGGGTTCCGTAGGAGTAGAGCAGGTTCTTGAGTCCCCTTAGGCCCACCAGCTTGACCGCCTCGACGATATTGTCCACCTTCTTCGGCAGCATGAACTGGGCCGAATTGACGACTTTCAAGAGGTCCGCGGTCAGGGAGGGGTCCATGCTGATCTGCCGGGCGATATCGGTAATCTCCGATTCGGGATCGCTTATAAGCTTCTGCAGATATACGATGTTGTCGGGGAACTGGGGCAGGCGCTCGATCTCCTCGACAATCTGCCTGGAGAGGAGATCCAGGTTCTCCATATGGACCTCGGAGAAGGGGATGTTGAGCTTAGCCACGGTCTCCCCGTCGACGGCGTCGATGTCGAAGGCGTCCTCGTCTAAGCCGAGCTTCTTGAGCATCAGGATGAGGATAACCAGCCCTAATCCCGCTCCCTCACTGTCGTCGAGGACCGACGAGAAGGCCTCTTCCATCGACTCGAAGGCCCTGGAGCGGGCGATCCGGTCGTAGACCCGCATCTGCTCCTTTTTGGATATCTCCGCGTTGTTGTGGACCGAGAGGTAGAGGTTCTTCGCCTTGGCTTGAAAGACCACTTTGACGTAGAAGCCCTCCTCCTTCTGGAGGTCAAGATAGTAGTCGATGTTATCGAGGGTCTCCTGTTTGAACGATTTCATCCCCTCTTCGTAGTCGACCTTATTTCCGATATCGAGGTCCTTGACCTTGAAAAAGACCCGCTTAGTGTTCGCCTTCTTGGCGTTGACGGCGAGCTCCCTGAGGCAGTAGGCGAGGGCGTCTTTGAGCTCTTCCTGACCCATC
>JBKHAJ010000123.1:0-10096 GCA_046542935.1 Spirochaetia bacterium
GTACGCCGTCGGGACCGAATATCTTGATGGAAAAATTTCCTCGCCGGAGGTTGCCCCGCACCTGGAGACCGACCTCGGTCATGTCCCCGGTTACGGTCAGAGTTTTGGTGACGGCGGCGGTCCGGTTTCGAAAGCGGGACTCCATGAAGGTCCTGGAAACATCCCGGGTGCATCCCGCTATGACGAAGGCCACCGTGAGGACGGCGAGCATCCCCAGAGCCTTGGTTCCGATCCTTTTTTTCATATATCCCTCATGTATCTAGGGTAATGGGGATTTTGATTTTCTTCAATATCTCCTTATACTATATAATGGAGGAGAAAGTTATGGAAATCACAAGTACCGAATTCAGAGAAGGAGAACCTATACCGTCGAAGTATTCCTGTGACGGGCAAGACATATCCCCTCCTTTGGCATGGAAGGATATCCCCGAGGGAACCAAGAGTCTTGCCCTCATAGCGGACGATCCCGATGCCCCGGGAAAGACGTGGGTACACTGGGTAGTATACGACATCCCCCCGACGGTAAACGGTTTTTCCGAGAGCGTCGCCGCCTCGGAGAAGCTCGAGGGAGGAGGTACACAGGGAGTGAACGACTTCAAACGGATAGGATACGGGGGACCCTGCCCCCCCTCGGGGGAACACCGGTATTACTTCAAGCTCTACGCCCTCGACCGAGTCCTTAACGAATCCCCCGGCTTGAGCAAACAGAAGCTCGAACAGCTGATGGAAGGAAAGATTCTCGATCAGTGCTCGCTCATGGGGACATATGCCCGATGAAATCCTACGACCTCATACTAATTGGGACGGGTTCCGCGATGAACCTTCTCGATCCCTATCTCCACGAAAACCCGGAAGCATCCGTCGCGGTCATCGACAAGGATGAACCCGGGGGAATCTGCCTGAACAGGGGCTGCATTCCCTCGAAAATCCTTCTGTATCCCGCCGATGTGGTGAGGACTGTTCAAAAGGCACGGAAGCTCGGAATCGAAATCGGAGACATGAAAATCGATTTTTCCTCGATCATGGAGCGGATGCGGAATTACGTATCCGAAGATGTTAAGAACATAAAGGAAAGTCTTGAAAACTCTGATTTTATCGATTATTACCGCGCCCCCGCCCGGTTCGTAAGGCCGAAAACCCTCGAAGTCGCCGGGGTTACCATCTCCGGAAGCATGATTGTTCTGTGCACCGGATCAAGACCCGTTATACCCGATATCGAAGGTCTTGAGGATACCGGGTATCTGACCAGCGAAACAATTTTGGACCTCACCACCCTGCCTAAGAGCATTCTCATCGTCGGCGGCGGGTATATCGCAGCCGAATATGGGCATTTCCTCTCGGCCATGGGGAGCAAAGTGACAATCGTCGGCCGGAACCCCCAGTTCCTCAAAGATGAGGAGCCCGAAATATCCCGTCTGGCCGAGGAGGAGATGTCCTCCTACCTCGAGTTACTCACCGGATACGAGGTGACGGCTGTTCGAACGAGTAAGGGGGGAAAGATTGCGGTATGCCGAAATATCCGGGAGGACAAGAGCATAGAGCTGACCGCCGAGGAGATCCTCCTCGCCGCGGGACGCACGAACAATTCCGACATTCTCGATCCCCTTGCGGGGGAGATCGGCACGGACGCCGAGGGATGGATACACACCGACGAGTATCTGGAAACATCGGTGCCCGGGGTTTGGGCCTTAGGCGACGCCACCGGTAAACATCTCTTCAAGCACGTTGCCAATTATGAATCGGAGGTCGTCTACTACAACGCGACCGCCGGAGACCCCTCCCAAAAGGTCAAAGCGGACTACCATGCGGTCCCCCACGCCGTTTTTTCATGGCCTGAGATTGCCGCGGTGGGAATGGGACAGGCGAAAGCCTCCGCCGAATTAGGCGCGGAGAACGTACTCGTGGGAATCGCCCGGTACGGCGAAACCGGAAAGGGGGCGGCAATGGGACTCGCCGATAAGAGTTACTTCGTCAAGGTCCTTTTGGAGAACCGGACCGGACGCCTCTTAGGAGCCCACCTTATCGGACCGGAAGCCTCGGTCCTGGTCCAGGAAATCGTCAATCTCATGTATACTCCCTCGAGGACCTTCACTTTCGCGGCCATGCACATCCACCCCGCATTGAGCGAGGTGGTCCAGCGGGCCTTTTCCAATATTATGACGGCCCGTCATTATCGGGAGCATCTCGAAGGAAGGCATCGGGACCACAGCCATTGATCCGATTACCGGGACAGCCGAGCGCAAGGAACATCAGGAGAGCTTGAAGAGAACCACCGGAATCCTCGATCCGAACCGGTCCGTCAGGTAGAGGGTGACCCTATACTCCCTCCCGGCCGGCGGGGGATCAAAGAAAAAAGTGTATGCGTCCTCCCTGATCCGTAGATTCACGGCCCCGTCGACACGGCGCCCGAGGCCGTCTACTACATCGGCAACCAGTCCGTACCGTTCGGGGGTACGAATCTCGACCCGGTATCTGCCGCCGTCCGGGGCACGGAGGGCCTCATCAATGAGGACAAGCCCGTTCCGGGAAAAGGCCGGATAGAAGTGCAGGGTTCCCGCGGGGGGGAGGGAATCGGTGGTGCGCAGCCCCGGAAGAACTGTAAACTCATAGGCCGGAAGGAACTCCCCACCGGTCGAGTTGCTCCGGACCATAATCCTGGCTACCGCAGGATCGAAGCGGGGATGCCTGAACCGGAAGCTTCTTTCACCTGCTGAGGGGATGCTCACCTGGAGGCTGTCCCTGCTGTAATCATTTCCTTCCGCGTCCCGATACCACACGAAGAGCTCCGCCTCCGGGGGATGAGAGATTGTAATATCGACGAAGCCCTCCACGAACCGGTTGGTTATATTCTCCCTAACGACTTCCGTACCGGCAAGATACGCTCCGTTTCGGTGGGCGAGACTGTCCGCCGGCGGGAGGGTAGCGGGATCGGCGGGCGCTCGGGGAAGGGTCAGCCGGGCCGTCACCTGCTCGGACCGGAAGGCGCCCGTTTCGGGATCCCTCCTCCGGAGTATTATCCGTCCGGTCAGGTCCCGATCCTCGTCGGGGGCAAAATAGAAGCGGTACCCGTCGGAAGAGCGGTGGTAGGAGGCGTGAAAATCGGCATTCTCTCCTCTTGCGTCCACGGCGTCGCAGCTGAGAAACCGTCCCTCGGTGAAAAACGAATCGGGTACCCGTACCGAAAGAGACACGTATCCGGTAGCCGGATCGTACCCGGTGAGTGTCTCGAGGACCAATCCCTCCCGGTAGAAGCTTTTCGACAGGAGGAGGTTATCGGTAATACTCGGATACTCAGGCGTTCCCGGTTCATCTTCGGTCCCGTCGCCGGTCCGGTCGATTTCCCAGACATCCAGGTAGAAATCGAGGACCGTTTCCGGACGGCTATGTCCTCGAGTCCTCAACAAAGAAATACCTCCCCGGTAGCGCCCCGCGCCGGGGGGAACGAAACGGAACTCGAGCTCGTTCGTTCCCGCGTAACTCGTGGTAACCGCGTTAAAATACTCTTCCCCTGTCCCGGCATCCCGGAAGAACCCGTCCGCTTCGTACCCATCGGGGAGGGTGATCCGGACATAACACCCCACGGGATCGGAAGAAGGGGCGGGAATCGACGCGGCGGTGAGCTCGAGGCCCCGCTCGAAAAAAGGATGGCGCCGGTATACGAGGCCGCTTCGGGGAAAGGGCCGACCGCCCGGCTCATCCGAGGCCACCGAAAAGGTATAGAACTCGCTCCAGTCCTCTCCACCGGAATCATCCCGAACGAACAGCGTTGCGGTGTGGTCACCCGATTCATCGGGGGCCATCTCGATCCATGCTCCCTCTTCATCTTCGTAAACCAGCACCCGTCCGGGCCTGCGGACTCCGAACCGGTCGCTAAGCACGGCCGATACCTCGACGGAGTCCTGTTTGCGGACAAGGAACTCGAGCGTATCGGCACTCACAATATAGCGGTCTCCAAGACTGTAGACGCCTTCCCAGGGGAGAGGCTCCCACACCCGGCCCGCGGGTGTAACCGGGAGTCCCCTCTCGTTCACGATCTTGAGATCATACCGGGCGAACCCGGGTGCGAAACGGGGGTGCTCGAGGAACTCCCCGCGATTCATAGGACGCCCGGTCAAGAGAAACCGGTCGTCAAAGGGGAAGTGTGTAAGGGCGAATCCGTCCGGCTCGAGAAAGAGGTACTCCCCGGAGTAGGCGGCCCTAGGCACTCCGGCGGTGTCCCGATACGAGGGTCCCGCGTCCATCGCGGCATCCACCAATCGCCACCGCCCCCGTATGCGAACCGCGTTCCACATCCACGGCAGGGGGTCTCCCCCCCTTCCTACATATCGCCTGGTTATTCCGTCCACCAGGACATTCTCGATGCCCGCCCAATCGAGGAGCTCCTTCAGCACCCGGGCGAAGGCCTCACTCGAACCGCTTCTCCCCGTGATCAGAAAGTACGGGGATCGTCCCGGGGGCACGGGACGGTTGGGATCGAGGAGATGATTCAGTGAGAGCCAGTCATGTAATCTTTTAACGGTCAGCTCGTCGTTCCCGGGCTCCCGGAGGTACTCGGCAATGAGCTCAAGTCCGCGGGCGGGTACCCGCCGGATTAGGTCCGTTATTCTTCCGGGGATCGAAAGAACTCTGGGGTCCGGAGCGCCGGCGGACGGATTACTTTCCTGGCCGTAGACCGCGCCGCCTATGAAAAGGAGCACAGTGAAGACGGCGGCGGTAAGACCGTTCCGAAGAGGTAATACCGCCCCGCGGGCAAAACCGTTTTTCATCAGTTTCTCCTGTCGTACCGGCCGACGAAGACCTCGGGAAGGACGATGTCCTCTTTTTTCTTGGCGCTGGTCGGGGCGTAATCGATTTCCTTTGCACGGAGAAGCTTGAATACGCAATTACCGATGTCTTTCCGGGACAGCCCGGTGTGGCTGTTGACCCAGTTCGACATCTCGGTGATGTTAATCTTGTATCCCCCGTTAAAAATCCGCTCGCCGTACTTGAGGGCGAAGTCTACCATCCCCCGAACACACCTCTCCTGAGGGACCTCGGAGACGAGCTCCGAAATCTGCAGGTTGGAGCACCGAATCCGGTCGGAGAGGATCTTGATGATCTTGAGCGCAAACTTCCCGTTGGTAAGAATCAGATGCTCGAAGGTCGGCTGATCTACTACGATTACTTCGGTATCCTCCACGGCGACCGCAGTGGCCGAACGCTGACACCGGTCGACTAGGGCCATCTCACCGAAGAAGTCGTTCGGGGTTTCTACGAGCTTGAGGAGCGTCTCCCCGGAGGCGGCCTTCTTCTTGAGCTCCACCGCCCCGCTTATCAGGATGAACATCTCCTGTCCCTCGTCGTTCTCTTTGAATATGATCTCGCTGGGTTTATATTTCTTTCGCTGCTGCGCCATGGTTTTTCCTCCCCATTATACCCCGTACTCTTCACCCTCCCGGGCGATTTCTATTTTCATATCGGTCTTTCCCTCCACCATGCCGGTATACTTCGCGAGGAGCTGTTTGAGTTCCTCGTCGGTGCGCATCGGATCGTGATGGAAGAGGAGGAGTTTCTTGACCCCCGCCTTGTGGGCCGAGTTGATGACCCCTTCGAAATAGGAGTGCCCCCATCCGATCTTGCTTTCCAGGTACTCCTTTCGGGTGTACTGACTGTCGTGAATGAGGATATCCGCCCCCTGCAGAAACCGCCACACCTTCTCGTTCTCCTCCCTGGCGGCCTTCTCTCCCTCCTCCGCGGCATCGGGATCGTAGTCGGGGGACTCGGGATCGGTGGGAAATACATTGCGGAAGGGCTCGGTATCATAGGCGGTACAGAAAACTTTCCCCTTGTACTCGAATCTGTATCCGAGACAGAGAATGGGATGGTTCAGATACTTCGTGGTAATCCATATACCGTCCCCAAAATCCATGGAGCTCTCTTTCAAAGGATGGTAGGTGATCTTCGCTGCGAGCTCGCTCTGCCTAACCGGAAAGTACCTGTAGGAGAGCTGGTCCCCGATTATCCGGTCGAGTCCCTCCTCCTCGTAAGTAACCGGTCCGTAGACGGTAAGCTCGGTCCCCGGCACAAAGATGGGAGTAAAAAAGGGGAACCCCATTATATGGTCCCAGTGGGTATGAGAGATGAGGATCTCGGTCTTGATCGGACCCTTCGGCAGCTCGTTCTTCATGAGCCAGTTTCCCAAAAGCCGGATCCCCGAACCGGCATCGATGATTATAAACCGGTCGATGTCATCGAAGCGGACCTCCAGGCACGTAGTGTTGCCCCCGTATATTACCGTATCCGGCCCGGGGCACGGGATCGAACCGCGGACTCCCCACAGCTTCACCTTCATACTCACATCACACTCCTCGTATCATCATGCCGCGATCTGCAGGAATATCCTCGCCTTCTCGATCTGCTCCCGTACACTCTCCTCGATCTCATCGAAATAATCCATACTCACGCCGAACTCTTTCAAAAACTCACGGTCGATCTTTTCAGGGTATCTATCCCCGGAAAAACCCATTTCATACAAATTGGCGAAGTAGTTGGAGATTCCCACGGTCCCCACCATATCCGGATGCCCCCCGTCGTACCCCTCTACGTCATGATGATACCCCACAGCATCCCGAATGTCTCTTCCCAGTTTCCAGGCGTCTACGATCATACATCCCACATCGGTATGATCGAGACCGAAGGCCTTCTGCTCGGCCCGGTACAGGGGAAGATGCTCTTTGTCGGAAATGCTCATGGCGACCACGAACTCCTCGTCGTAGCGGTTGTTAAGCGGTATCTTCCCGATATCGTGGAGAAGCCCCGCAATAAAGAATTCCTCGAGGTGCTTCTGCTCGATTCCCCTCTTCTTGGCTATCATCTTCGCGGTAACCCCGACGCACAGGGAGTGCCGCCAAAATCCCTCCATATTGAGGGCCTGGAAATTCTTTTTGTTTCCGAGGCTTCCCAAGACAGCCGTGCTCAGGGCGAGGTTTTTGACGGTGTTGATGCCCAGCATAATAATAGCCCTGACTAAGGAGGTTACCTCCTGTGACAACCCGTAGTACGCCGAGTTGATCAGCTTCATCACCTTTCCCATCAAGACCGGATCGAGGCTTATCACCTTGTTAAGATCCGCCGGGGAAGCGGCCGGATTATTGGCGATCTCCATGATCTTGGTGACCGTTGTGGGAAGGCTCGGCATCTTTTCGATATAATTCTTCAAGGCGGGAATCTTCTTGTTATCTTTAGGGATTTTCTCCGCTGGCATCCTGTGAACTCCTCATATGCTTCATTATACCCGAAAGGGTATGCTTGAGTGCAAACCCCGCTTCTTGGTCGGGATGATACTTCGAAAGCCCTCGTATGAACTCGAAGGTCCCCTTGAGTTTTGTTCCTGAAATACCGTCCGCCGGTTTCCCCGGTAAGGCGGCATACTTTGACTCTATCTCCTCCCGAAGCCCTTTTCTGCCCATAAGCCGGGACCTTACCGCCGAGAGCTTGAGCTTCATATCGCTCTCTAAATAACGCCGCCGTTCCTCCTCCGGAAGATGCCGGGTCAGCCGTTCCAGATAGTCGAGGACGCCTACGGGGCTTACGGGTGGGGGCTCCTCCGCTTCATCCTCGCCGGGCGCGGGCAAAGGCTCCGGCTCTTCTTCCAGGGGAGGCTCCTCTTCGGCAGCGGGCTCCTCTTCGACCGCTTCCTCCGGCTCGGTGGGCGGTTCAGGCTCCTCTTCGGCAGCAGTCTTTGCAGGCTCCTCCGGCGGCAGATACACCGGGTAGGGAATCGGCTGAGGGACGTACTGAGGAGGAGGCGGTCCGGGAGATTCTCCGCCTCCGGGGCCGGCTTCGGGCACGCCGGACTCCCGCTGCTGCGACGGCTGCGACGGCTGCGACGGCTGCGACGGCTGCGACGGCTGCGGGGGCGGAGGGGGCGCTGAGGGGGGCGGCCCCTCCGGAAGGGGCTTTTCGAGGAGTGTTATGTCCTCTTTCATCTCCTCCGGAATATCTTCGGGGATTTCTTCCTCTTCCTCGGAAAGGTAAACATCCTCCTCATCCTCGTGGATGGCAATAATCGGATCTATTCCCCCGACATCGAGAATAGGGACCTCCTCCGTTTCGAGTCCGGGGAGGTAATCGATAAAGACGCTCGCCGCCTCCATCTCTTTGCTTACCTCCGGCTCCAACGGTTCGGTCAAAGAGGCAAAAGACTTCAGATTCCGCTCGATAGCCCTGCGGTTGTAGTCCTCGAGCTCACCGCTGAGCTGTTCATAGATCTCCAGGCTTCGGGAAAACCGGTCGAGCTCTTCGGTCTCGTCTCCCTCTCCCTGGAAATGGACCAGCTCCTCCGCCCTTTTTAGAGCATCCTCCTTATTGCCGAGGGCGCTCTGATTCTGAATCAGGGACATGAGGACCTCTTCATTCGATGGAAAACGCCGATCTATATCCTCGAATATTTCCACTGCCCGCCGGTTGTCGCCTATAACCGCGTACATCTCTCCTAAAAGGAGATATCCTTGAAAGTAGTTGGGATGGATTTCGAGAAGCCTCTCGAGCTCTTCGATCGCCTGCTCGATGGAGTCGTGTCTCTTCTTGAACCCCACTTCCTGCATGTGGATGTCCCGGTCCTTCCGGGCGGCCTCGCGGGCGTCCAGGAGGTAGGAGCGGGCCTTATCGATATTTCCCGTCTTTTCGTAGAGCTTGGACAGGCTCGAAAGCGCCTTTTCGTCCCGGGGATTTCGATCCAGCACGAACTGGAGATTTTCCACGGCATCCTGATAATGCTCCCGCTCGATGTAGACGTTGGCGAGAAGCACCCGGGCCTCGGTATCCTCCGGATTTCGGTGAACCAAGTCCATGAGGTGCTTGATCGCTTCCGCGTGCTCCCCCTTCAGCTGCTTCAGCCGGCCCAGGTTCTTGGAAGCCTTGAGGTAGCTCGGATCGCTCTGTGCGGCATCCCGGTAAAACTCTTCCGCCTTATCGTAACGGCCCTTTTTGGTGTAGAGGAAGGCGATATTGTTCTTTCCCCTGATATTCCCGGGATCCCGGGCAAGGAGCTCTTCGAAAGCCCCGAGAGCCTCATCATCCCGGTCTAATTTCTCGAGAACGATACCCAAATTATTGAGAGCGTCGGTAAAGTCGGGGCGCAGCTGTAAGGCCCTCCGGTAGGAGGTTTCGGCCGTCTCATAATCTCCCAAGACCTCCTCGGCAACCCCCATGTTGAAGTGGAGCAGCGGATTATTCGTATCGTGGTCGAGGCCCTTCCTATAGACATCCAGCGCTTTGCCGTACTCGCCTCGGCGTTCGTAAACAATTCCGAGATTGATGTACCCCTGTACCAAGCTCGGTTCCAAGCGCAGAGCTTCGGAATAGTACTTTTGAGCTTCTTCGAGATTCCCCAGTTGTTTATAGAGGTTTCCCAGATTGTAGGCGATGTCCGCGTTATCAGGATCGAGATCCATGGCACGTCGCACGGCGCCGAGGGCGTCATCGATGCGCCCGAGTTTCCGGTAGAGTACTCCCAGGTTATTATGGACTTCCGGATTGGTCCCATCCTTCCGGCTGATCTCGAGAAACTGCGCAAGGGCTTCCTCGTATCTTTCCTGCCTCAGAAGGATGTTTCCGTAGAGAATCCGGGCGGGAAGATACTCCGGCTCGGTTTCTACCAGTCTTTGCGCGTACTGTTCCGCAAGGGGATAATCTTCGAGGGTGAAAGCATTTCGAGCTCTGCCCAGAACATCCCTGAAGTTCATCCGTCCTCCTCGAGGACCGAGGGTCGTGCACTGACCTCATCAGAAAAACCGCTTCGGTGGGGTGGAGTCGCATCGTCGTACGCCGCTACGGAAAAATAATAGAGCTTTCCGTTTTCGAGCCCCTCCAAGGTAAATTCGGTATTCATGCCCGCATCCACGGGAGACGGTCCGTCGTCGCTGTCGGTTCCAAAATACCTGCCCGGCCGTGTACCGTAAAAGATCAAGTATCCCGCGAGGTCGGCGTCGGTGACCCTGCTCCAGGTGAGGGTTACCGAGCCGTTCCCCGGGTCCGCGGTGATCGCGGCCGGGACCTGAGGCGGAAAGTCGGGTTGGTAGGTAATCCGCAACTCCGAGAGAACGGGGCCCCGTTG
>JBKHAJ010000124.1:0-10000 GCA_046542935.1 Spirochaetia bacterium
TACCGCCGCGGCGGTAAGAACCTTCCCTATGCCCGAGACGTACAGCAGGAGATCGGTCCGGCCGAGGGCGCCGGTTAAACCGGCTTCACGGATAACTACCGGGCCGAAGCGTATTTCCCGGGAGATATCGGAGGCCTTGACAAAACCGGCGAGTTCTTCTTCCATAGCGGCGATCACCGCGATAACAGGCATACCGGAGCTATACCACGGTCGCGGGGTGAGGGTAAATACCGCCTTTGCTCACTCACGGGCACAGGTACTGAGGTGACACGAGGATGACGGGGCTATCGGAGTACGAAATCGGAGCATTCCAAGATGTTATTCGCGGATTCTACGCCGAGGAGGGACGGGAGTTCCCCTGGCGCTCGACCCGGGATCCCTACGCGATCCTCGTTTCGGAAATCATGCTGCAGCAGACCGGGACCGAGCGGGTCCTCCCAAAGTATGAGGAGTTCCTTATCCGGTTCCCTCGAATCGAGGATCTTGCCGCCGCGGAGCTCGCCGAGGTCTATCCGGTGTGGCGGGGACTCGGTTACAACCGAAGGGCCAAGTCCTTGAGGGACACCGCGGCGCGGATAGCGGCGGAAAGGGACGGTATCGTCCCCGCCGACCCGGAAATACTCATTACCTATCCCGGCATAGGTCCCTCCACCTCCCGATCGATAACGGTTTTCGCGTTTAACCGCCCTCAGGTCTTTATCGAGACCAATATCCGCAGGGTTTTCCTGCACCGGTTCTTCTTCGGGCGGAGCGGAGTCACCGACCGGGAGATATTCCCCCTGATCGAGGAAACCCTCGACTACGCCGATCCGAGGAGCTGGTATTACGGACTCATGGACTACGGTGTATATCTGAGGAATCTCCTTCCCAACCCCAATCGTCGAAGCGCCCACTACACCGTGCAGAAACCCTTTCGGGGGTCCAACCGGGAGGTGAGGGGGGCTTTACTCGAGTTTCTCTCGGAGGAGGGAAAACAATCCAAAGAGGCTGTCTATGACAATCTTTCCTTCTCTCCGGAGCGGATAGATGCCGCGGCCCGGGAGCTCGTCGCGGAGGGGCTCGTCTCCGTGGATTCCCGGGGTTTGTACGGTCTCGGTGAATAGAAACTCACTATGACACCGGACGGTGTAGATTATTATCATAAATATTACTATAATAGTATTCCGTTACGAGGGGGACTCATGATTCGCGTCAACTACAACTACTCTAAGCTTCAGTCGTCGTATCTGTTTTCGACTATCAGCTCCAGAATCGAATCCTTTCTTTCGGACAATCCGGATGCGAAAATTATCAAGCTCGGAATCGGGGATGTTACCCGGGCCCTGCCCCCGGCGATTCTCGAAGCGTTCCGTCGAGCCGTAGACGAGATGGGGGGCGAGGCGACTTTTCGGGGCTACGGTCCCGAGCAGGGATATCCCTTTCTGAGAGAGGTGATTGCCGAAAACGATTATGCGTCCCGGGGATGCCCGGTCACCGCGGAGGACATTTTCGTGAGCGACGGGGCGAAGTGTGATACCGGCAACTTTCAAGAGCTCTTCGCCCCTGATGTACGGGTGGCGGTCCCCGACCCGGTGTATCCGGTGTACGTGGACACCAACGTCATGGCCGGGAGAAGCGGAGCGGCTAAGGACGGCCGGTACGAGGGGCTCGTCTATCTCGAGGCGACCGCCCGAAACAACTACCTTCCGGACCTTCCGAAAGAACCGGTGGATCTTGTCTATCTCTGTTTTCCCAACAATCCTACCGGAGCGACGGCGACGGAGGAAGATCTGAAGCGATGGGTCGACTACGCCCGGGAGAACAAGGCCCTCATTCTCTTCGACGCGGCCTACGAGTCTTTCATACGGGACGAGTCCATACCCCGTTCCATATACGAGGTGGACGGCGCCGACGAGGTGGCGGTGGAGTTCCGGAGTTTCTCCAAGACCGCGGGATTTACGGGTACCCGGTGCGCATTTACCGTAATACCCGATCGGTGCAGGGTTTACGACGCCGACGGAAACGAGAGGCAGCTCAAGCCGTTGTGGAACCGGAGACAATCCACTAAATTCAACGGGGTCTCCTATCCCGTACAACGGGCCGCGGAGGCGGTCTACTCTCCCGAGGGGAGTAAACAGGTACGGGAACTTATCGATTACTATTTGGGCAATGCCGCCTTAGTCCGCGAAGCGATGCAAAAACTGGGATTTCCCGTTACCGGAGGAATCAATTCACCCTATATTTGGATCGAGACAAAGAAGGACTCCTGGGAGTTCTTCGATCTACTTCTGAGTCGGGCTTCAGTCGTATGCACACCCGGAAGCGGTTTCGGGAGGTGCGGTGAGGGGCACATCAGGATAAGTGCCTTCAACAGCAGGGAAAATGTGGAAAACGCCCTTGCGCGAATCGAAAAAATTTTGGCCTAGGTAACCCTTTTGGGTTAGGGGCTTGACAGGTTTTTTGCATTTTTCCTACGATAAAGTATCAATCCCGGAGGCTTATGTGACGGAAGAAAGACTGAGCGTATTATCCCTCTCGGCGCTCCACGAGATAGCCGATAACGAGGGAATCAAGAATGCCGCCGACTTGAGCAGGGAAGAGCTGATTGAGCAGATTCTCGAGGCCATCGAAGAGGACAGGGAAGAGCGGGAATGTTTCAACAACTTCGCCATGAGGATCGAGGAAAAAAAGTACGAAATCCTCCTGGACGAGGAGTTCGAATCCCAGAAGGGGATCGACTTCGAGATTCCCGGAAGATACAACGAAACAAAAATATCCCTGCTCCTCCGCGATCCTTTCTGGGCCTTCGCCTATTGGGATATAATGGACCTGGATCTCGAAGAGATAGGGGAGCGAGGTCATATCGAAGGCCTCCTCCTTCGGGTGTGTCAAATCGAGGCTGATAAATCGGGAAAGGAAGTGGTCATCGACAGCTTCGATATTCCGGTCAAGGTTCAGGACAATAAATGGTATATCAACCTTCCCGAGAGCGGCAAGAACTACTTTATCAAGCTCGTCGTCCGGCTCGGCGGGGGCGAAAAGGTCTTGTGTACGAGCAATACGGTAACAAGCCCCGTTAAAACGGTGGCTGCGACCATCGCGGGAGAAAACATAACCGACTTTTCCGATCCCATGCTCGCCTTCGCCGGACTCTTCAATCTTTCCGATTCGTCCCTCGACGGATCGATTCCACATCGGATTATTCAATTCATCGAGGCGAATAATTTTAACTTCAAGCAATAAATAGGATATGTATATGGATAAGGGATATTTAATGCTCGTGCTGCACGCCCATCTTCCCTTCGTGAGGCACCCGGAGTACGAGCGGTTCTTAGAGGAGGATTGGCTCTTCGAGGCGATCTCGGAGACTTATCTCCCCCTCCTTCGGGTATTCAATGTGCTTTCCGAACAGGGTTTTCCTTTTCGCCTGACCGTCTCGATTTCTCCGACCCTGGCTTCGATGCTTACCGACCCCCTCCTGCAGGAGCGGTACGTCAAGCATCTGGAACGAATGCTCGATCTCGCAAACAAGGAGTGTAAGCGGACTGAAGTTAAAGGGGAGTTCAACGTTTTAGCTAGGATGTACAAGGACCTCTTCGAGAAGAGCTACATCGATTTTACCAGCCTCTACCGGCGTAACATCCTCAAGGGGTTCAAGAATCTCCAGAAAAAGGGGCATATCGAGCTCATCACGACTACCGCGTCTCATGGATATCTGCCCCTGTATGCCGAATATCCGGAGAACATCCAGATGCAGATTCAGACCGCGGTCATGTCTCACGGGCGGATCTTCTGCTGTGAACCCCGCGGCATGTGGCTTCCCGAATGCGGATACTTTCCCGGTCTCGACCGGTATCTCAGGTTCAATAACTTGAAGTACTTTTTTTCCGCGGCCCACGGGGTCCTCTTGGCAAATGAAAAGCCCCGGTACGGGGTGTACGCTCCGCTCAAGACCGAGAACGGGGTCGCCGTCTTCGGCCGAGACCTAGCCTCGTCCCACGCGGTGTGGTCTTCCGAGGAGGGGTATCCCGGTGATTTCTCATACAGGGATTTCTATAGAGACATCGGATTCGATCTTCCTCTATCATATATAGGCCCCTATATCCATGAGAACGGGATCCGGGTTCATACCGGCTTCAAGTACTACAAAATAACCGGGATGACCGATAATAAGCTTCCCTATTCCATCGAGGAGGCGGAGAGCAAGGTAGAAGAGCATGCCGAGAACTTTCTCTATAATAGAATGAAGCAGATAAGGAAGCTGAACGGACTCATGGACCGGCCGCCGGTGATAGTCAGTCCCTTCGACGCGGAGCTCTTCGGGCATTGGTGGTTCGAGGGACCCTCGTGGCTCGAGCATCTGATTCGCAAGATTTACCAGGATGGTTCAAGCATCGAAATGGTTACCCCCACGGACTATCTTGCAAGACACCCGGAGAATCAGGTCGCGACCCCGAGCTTTTCGTCATGGGGTACCAAGGGTTATTCGGAGGTGTGGCTCAACGGTACAAACGACTGGATATACCGGCATACCCATAAGGTCATAGAGCGGATGCAGGAGCTGGCCGGAAGGTTCCCCGACGAGAAAGGCCTAAAAGAACGGGTCCTCAATCAGGCCGCCCGAGAGGTCCTTCTGTCTCAAGCTTCGGACTGGCCGTTTATAATGAAGGCCGGGACCACCGTCCCCTACGCGGTCAAAAGGGTACAAGAGCACATTTCCAACTTTACGAAGATCTACGAGAACCTCTGCAAGAACACGGTCAACACCGAATGGTTGACCCGGCTGGAGCGGAAAAACAACGTTTTCCCCGATATCGACTATCGCACCTTCGCCCGGGAGAAGTCGCCTCAATCGAATTCCACGTACTGAGTAAGCTCGTCACGACGGAGCAGGGCGAGGTGATAATACGTCGAGGCCTCGCGCCTGTTCTCTTCCTTGGTAATCCTATATACCTCATAGGCGATCATCCTGTCGGTGGGAAGCGGCAGGGGAAGAGGATATCCGTTTATATCGACTATTTGATTGATTCCCAAGCTGTGGGGAATCTCTTGAACATCTCCCTCGGGATAGACTATGTACCTGACGGTGAGGATCATCCGGGTCCGCTGTTTTCGTTCTTCTCGCTCGAATCCACAACGGAGAAGGGACGAACCTTGTTCATGCTTTCCTCGTCCTTGAACTCCTCGATAAGGATAACCGACTGAAAGGGGAGCATAATATGCTCGCTGCTCCCGAACCGGGTTCTTACCTCGTCTTCGGTGGGGTCGATAATGAGCTTCGTCTCCTTGGGAAACACAAGGTCTTTGATCGAAACGAAATAGGGATGGGTCATATCGAGCTGCCGCGCTTTTAAGGCGACCTCTTTATCTTTCCATGTGAAATGGACTTTATATATAGGCATAGTTCCCCCTTAAGCGAAGTACCCTCACTCCGAATAATATAAAAACACGCCGAAAAAGAAAAGACTACTAAACAGCCGTAGAGTAATCGCAAAATTTTGTTCATTTTTTTACCAATTAAATAGATTTCTCTGTTGCGCATTCATCCCTGAGGAGGTACTGTGTAAGCAGAAGTGGGAAAAAGTGGGAAATTATAGCTAGAAGTGGGATGAAGGGGTGATAACTGGTGAATCGAGGAATAACCTCGATGAAAAAGGCAGATTACTCATTCCCTCTCGCCTTAGGGCCGAGATCGGGAGTAATATGCTGGTGGTTACCAAGGGGATCGATGCCTGCCTGTGGCTGTTTACCCAGGAGGAATGGAGGCGAATATCCGGTGACCTCATGGAGTCCACCTCCCTCTTCGATCCGAAGGCCCGGCTTATACGGAGACATATAATTGCGCCGGCCGTGGAAATCGAAATCGATAAGGCCGGCAGAATAAACATCCCCCCCGCCCTGCGGGACGCGGCGGGGCTCGAGAAGGGGTGTGTAATTCTCGGGATCGAGACTTATATAGAAATCTGGGCTGCGGAGGAATATAGGAAATATCAGGAGGAGTCGGAAACCGACTTCAAGGAAGCAGCGAAGGAATTGAGCAAGATCCTGTCGATTTAGACGGATCAAAAGGATAGCAAAACTGTAGTTTTCTGGGAGGGGAACTATTACGGCGTTACATGTTGTACATACATCGGTCATGTCCGACGAGGTGTGGAAATACCTCGAACCTCGGGCGGAACAGAATCTGATCGTAGACGCCACCCTGGGCGAGGGGGGCCATTCCGAGATGTTCTTGGAAAAGGCCCCCTGGGTCCGGGTCCTCGGTGTCGACGCGGATCCTCGTATCATGAAGGTCGCTCGAAAGAGACTCCAATATTACGCGGATAGAATCTCTTTTTACGGGATGTGGTTCAACCGGTTCTTCAAGGATTATCCTTCGGAGGAAGAAAGGCCCGACATAATACTCTTCGACCTCGGCATATCCTCTTTTCACTACGAAAGGGGAGAGCGGGGATTCTCCTTTTCCCGGGACGAAGAGCTCGACATGCGCCTCGATCCGGACCTCGAGACCGATGCCGCGGACATCGTCAATGAGTATCCCGAAAAGGAGCTCGCCGACATTATCTTCGAGTACGGCGAAGAACGGTATTCGAAGAGGATAGCCTCCGCGATCGTACGGGAGCGGGGTAGAGAGAGGATAGAGACCTCCGGGCGGCTGAAGGAGATCATCTCCGACGCCGTTCCCGCCGAGTACCGGCGCAAGCGTATCCACCCGGCCACGAGGAGCTTCCAGGCCTTGAGGATCGCCGTGAATGGGGAGCTCCCGCGGCTCGAATCGGCCTTGAACGACGCCTTCGAAGTCTTGAAACCGGGGGGGCGGATGGGAGTCATAAGCTTCCATTCTCTGGAAGACCGAATTGTCAAGAATTTTTTCCGGAATAAAGCAAAGGCGTGTACCTGTCCGCCCGAGTGGCCGGAGTGCAGATGCGGTGGGCGGCCCGAAGGTGAGATTCTCACCCGGAAACCGGTCACCCCGGCTGAGGCGGAAATAGAATCCAACCCCCGCTCCCGGAGTGCGAAGTTCCGGGTTTTCGAAAAGGCGATGGAGGAGCACGGTGAGTAAGAGGGCGCTCATTCTCATATTCCTGACTCTTCCGGTGTTCCTCTTCGTGAATGTGTGGCAGGTGTACCGATATAAAAATTTTGAAAATTCCATCGAACAGCTCGAAGAAGAGCAGCAGGAGTGGGTGGAAAAGAACAAGCGTCTCATAGCCGGAATCGCGGTGTTGAGCTCTCCCGAAAGGCTTGCCAAGCTTGCCGAGAACGATTTGGAGCTCGAGAAGCTCACCCCGGGGAGACTCATAAGAATACTCCTCGATTCGAGGAAGAGGGAACCATGAGGATCGAGACGATCCTGGACATAACCGGCGGTTCGCTGCTGTCCGGTACCTCAGCTGCCGCCCCGCGGCGGGAAGTGACGGGAAACATTACCGGGGTCGGTATCGACTCCCGGACCTTGAGGCGAGGCGAGCTCTTCGTGCCTCTTCCCGGAACCCGGACCGACGGACACCGCTTCATAGCCGATGCGATAGACCGGGGGGCCGCCGCCGTATTCGCCGCCGAAGAGCGGGTGGGCGAAGTGGAAGCGCAGGCCGCTCGAGAAGATTTCAGGGCCCCGGTAATCGTTGTCGGTGATCCCCTGACGGCCCTCCAGGAGATCGCCAAGTACCGGATGGAGGGGTTGTCACGGCTCACGAGAATCGCGGTGACCGGAAGCAGCGGAAAGACTACCACGAAGGAGCTCTTAGGCGGTGCCCTTTCCCGGTACTGCCGGACCTACGTGAGCGGAGGAAATTTCAATTCCGAAATCGGAGTCTGTCTCGAGGCTTTCCGGGTGCCCCTGGAAGCGGAGTATGCGGTATTCGAATTAGGAATCAACCGGAAGGGGGAGATGGATGTTCTCGCCGATATCGTGAACCCCGATTACGCCCTCATAACCAATATCGGCAGGGCGCATATCGGTCTTCTCGGCTCGCAGTACGCCATCGCCGCCGAGAAGAAGCGGATATTCTCCCGGTTCGACGGCGGCCAAACGGGATTTATCCCCGAAGATACCGAGTACCTTGCTTTTCTCTTCGACGGCGTTCCCGGGCGGATTAGGACGGTGGGACCTAAGAGCTTTCCCGGTTTTCGCCGGAGCGTAACCGGCGGGGTCCGGGGTTCGGTTGTCGAGACGGAATACGGCGCTGTGGAGCTTCCCCTCCCTGGGGAGCACAATGTAAGGAATTTCTTGGCCGCCGCGGCGGTTGCTCTGGAGGTGGGAGTGCCCTTTGTCGACATACGGGCGGCGGCCGAAGCGGCGGCGCCCCTTTTCGGGAGAGGGGAGATCATCGAGGGGCCGATTACGGTAATAAGCGACTGCTACAATGCCAATCCCGAGAGTATGCGGGAGATTTTAAGTTTCTTCGACGGGATTTCCGTCTCGGGACGGAAACATCTCGTCCTCGGAGAAATGAGGGAGCTCGGACCTTTCTGTGAAGAGGCCCATAGGGAGCTCGGAAGACTCCTCGGCGAAACGACCGCCGACAGAATATTCCTGTTCGGCCCCGAAATGAGGGGCGCCTTCGAAGAGGCTTCCCACCTGCTCGAGGGGAGGGTCTCCTGGTTTGCCGATTACTCGGCTCTCGAGGAGGGAGTCGCCGGAGCCGTAGGAACGGGAGATCTGGTTTTGCTGAAGGGTTCCCGGGGTGTCGAGCTGGAGAGGCTCCTAGACATCCTCGAAATAGACGGACAAGGAACGCGACAATGCTGAAAGAGCTGCTATTTCCATTAGTCAAGCACTACTCGTTTTTCAATATATTTCAATATATTACCTTTCGCTCCGCTTACGCCGCGGTCACCTCGCTGTTGATCGTTTTTCTCTTTATGCCGAGGCTCATTAATCTTCTCCAGAGACGACGGGTAGGGCAGGAGATTCGAAACGACGGACCCGAAAGTCATCTGATCAAATCGGGGACCCCGACTATGGGGGGGATACTCGTCAACCTGGCGATCATATTTTCGGTGCTTCTGTGGCAGGACATTCGAAACCCCTATACTTGGATTGTCGTACTTTCGGTCGTAGGTTTCGGCACTATCGGATTTATCGACGATTATCTGAAAGTCTTTAAGAAAAGTTCGGCCGGCTTGCAGGCACGGTTCAAATTTATCGCTCAGATTGTTCTTTCGGGGATTATCGTTACATTTCTGTACCTCAACGGAAATCCTCACACGAGCCTCTTGTACCTGCCCTTCCTCAAATTCTCGATCCTCGATCTCTCTGCTTTCTATATCCCTTTCGGGATCCTTATCCTAGTTGGTTTCTCCAACGCGGTGAACCTCACGGACGGGCTCGACGGCTTGGCGTCGGGGCTGTTGATCATGGTAGGGCTCGCCTTTGCCGTCTTGGCCTATCTGACCGGACGAGCGGACTTTTCCGAGTACCTGCAGATCCCCTATCTGAGTAACGCCGGTGAGCTGACCGTTCTCTGTTTCGGTCTTGTAGGGGCGTGCATCGGGTTTCTGTGGTTCAACTCCCATCCCGCGGAGATCATGCTCGGCGATACCGGAAGCCTGAGTTTGGGCGGGATTATCGGGGTAATCGCTTTGATGATCAAGAAGGAGATTCTCCTGTTCATCGTCGGCGGGGTCTTCGTGCTGGAGGTCCTTTCGGTGATCATTCAGGTTCTCTCGTATAAGCTTCGGAAGAAGCGGGTTTTCAAGATGGCTCCTCTCCATCATCATTTCGAGTTAAAGGGCTGGGCGGAGAGTAAGGTGGTTATCAGGCTGTGGATTTTAGGCGGTCTGTTTGCAATTTTAAGTCTGTCGACACTGAAGCTGCAATGATTAGTAACGGTTTTACTGCGGAAAAACTTCGACGCGACTCGGGAGACGTACTCTTTTTGGGACTCGTACTGCTCCTTCTCGGGGTGGGTACGGCGGTGCTCTTTTCGTCTTCCTATTATTACGGGGAGCTCAAGTTTGATGATCCGATCCACTTTATTCGGCGACAATCTCTTCTCGTGGCCCTTGGATTGGGGGC
>JBKHAJ010000125.1:0-9940 GCA_046542935.1 Spirochaetia bacterium
CTCCCTTCCGTGATGAAAGAGGTTGTTGAGCCACACCGTTATATCGTCAAAGACAATATTGTCCCCTTCGACCCGGTCTATTCCGACCGGCTCCTCCAGGGTAACGAAGCTCTCGTCCCTTTCACCCCGGTGCGCGGCGATGCGCTCTTCCATCTCTTCGTCGAAGGGGACCCCCGTGGCTAGGAATATCGTCGAGGGAAAGCGCTCTCGGGCGAGCTTCAGGGCGTATCTGCTCTTACCGGATTTGACTCCCCCGGTAATCAGTGTTTTCATGGGCACCATTTAACCAGGGATACCTGGCGGTGTCAACGCGCGCCGCGGCGGAGGCGGAAGCGCCCGGTCCGTCCCGGGCCGGGGAATTCCCGGTTGAAATTATCCCGTGTCCGTGTTAGAGTAATTCTGCCTCCGATCCTGCGGTCCTACGGGGCATCCTACGGACGCAGGACGATAAGGTTCCGCCGGAAACAGCGGTTCCTCCCGTGTTTGGAAAGGAGGATGTATGAAATGCACTACATCATTACATAGGCTTGCCCGCATACCCTTGGTTTTCGTTTTCGCCGCGCTCTTCCTCGCTCCGGCGGCGGTGTTTTCCCTCGATATCTCCGTCGGAGGGACCGTTCTCAGGTCCCTTTCCGAAGCGCGCTTCGCCGAGCTCTCCTATCCGGTCCCCCGGAGGGGGACCCTCGAGAAAGGGCTCACCGTCCTGGAAGCCGCGCCTCTCATGGCCGAAATCTACCGCATGGAGATAACGGACGACGGGGGCCGGGTGCAGGTCCTCACGGGGGACCTTACCGACGCCCCGGCAGGGTGGTACCTGTTCCGGGAGGACGGGGGCTGGACCCTCGAAGCGGAGGGGAGGGTTTTCTCCCGGGTCACATCCCTCGACCTGTCGGGGGAACTCCTCGAAAGCGGAGAACTCACCGTCTGGATAAGCTGGGAAGGAACCGGACTCCTCGAATCGGAGATCGAACGATTCAAAGAGCTTTCCGGTTTCGAGGTCGACGTTCTCGAGGTACCGAGCATTCTGTCCAAGCTCACCTCGGTGGTCCGGGGAGGAGGGGCGGTTCCCGATCTCGTCATGGTCCAGTCCGACTATCTTCCCGAGCTCATAGCGGGGAGGATCATCCAGCGTCTCGACTACATCCCCATGGACCACGTCGTGGACAAGGGACGATCCGCATTTTCCCGCGACGGGGGGCAATGGGCGGCGCCGTACTACTTCGACACCCAGCTCGTCTTCTTCCGGCCGGATATCACCGGCTCCCTGCCGGAGGGCGGCTGGAGCCTCGACCAATTCGTGGCGATACTGTCCTCCGTACACGCCCGGGGGACCTCCCCGATTACCTGGAACGCCTTCTCCGCCTACTGGCTGATCCCCTTCCAGATCGCCTTCGGGAAAGCGAACCTCCTCGAGCCGGACGGCGGCATCGTCATCGACGACGCCGCCACCCGGAGGGCCCTGGAATACCTGGTATATCTCAGCGAGGAGGGGCTCCTGGATGTCCGGGAGCGGGAGGGCATGATCAGCCGGTTCGTCGAGGGCGATGTCGCGATGATCCTTACCGGCTCATACAGCATACCCGCCTTCGAGGAGCTGGGGCTCGATTTCGCTGTGCATCCCTATCCGTACAACGCCGAGACGGGCAAGCCCGTATCGTCCCTCCTCGACTTCAAGGGCTGGGCCATAACCCGAAAGACCCACAATCCGATTCTTGCGAGGAGGCTTATGGAATACCTCACCGGGACCGGCTCGCAGTACCGCTTTACCGCGGGGGCCTTCAAACTCCCCGCGAATGCCGAAGCCTGGAAATCCGTCGGCAGGGAGAACCCCTACTTCCCGGTCCTCGAGGAAAGCTACCGGAACGGGACGGTCATTCCCCCAAACGATGTCTATCCGATTTTCAAAAACACAATGTGGAAACTGCTGAGGTTCGTATTCACCGGACAAATGAGCATCGAAGCCGTCCTCGAACAGGGACAGGCGATAATCGACCAAAAAATCCAAAGGAGGAAACGTTAGATGAAACGAAGAATGTTGACACTGTATGTACTGCTCTCGATGATCCTCATCCTGGGGATGGGTTTCACCGGCTGCGCCGGGGCTCCCGAAACGGCGGCCGCCTCGGAGGAGAAGGCCGCCTCGGCCGAGGCGGAACCGGAATGGACTATCCGGCTCCTCGGGACCCATGAGGACGAGATCACCTCGACCTACTTCGAGGAGGCGAAACAGCACGGGAGCCACTACGTCGAGATGGAGCTCGAACGGAAGGGGGAGACCAATGTGTACAAGGGGATGCCCTTCCGGATGATCGCCGCCATGACCGACGGTGCCGACCGGAACCATCCCTATAAATTCGACAGACAGCTGTGGGAATCGGGATACGACATCACCATCACCGCCAGTGACGGCTACAGTGTGACCTTCAACACGGCGGAGGTCTCCTACGAAGACATCATACTCGCCGACTCGATGGACGGCATGGAGATTCCGCCGCAGATAGTCGGAAACGTGACCGGAAAACTGTGGGTCAAGGACGTCACGGACATCGAGCTCGGACTCGGAACGGAGACCGGCGCGGAAGAGGAATTCGCCCTCCGGATCGACATCAACGATACCGAAGCCGCGTTTTCCCTGGAAGAGCTCGAGGCGTCCCCCTTCTATGTCGAAGGCCGGGGAAGCTTTACAACCTCCGCGGGGACCACCTACACCAATACCTACGGCGGAATCGTCTTCGCGGACTTCCTGAACAGCTTCATGAATCTGCAGAGGGACAACACAGTTACCCTCGTCGCCATGGACGGCTACGAGATGACCTATAGCGGCGAGCAGATCCTCGACGACTCCGACGGAGAATGGATACTCGCCTTCAAGATGGACGGTGAATACATGGAAGTCGATCCCGGCTACATCCGTACCGTCAAGATCGGCCCGTCCGTCCCGAACATAGAAGGCCACCTGAGCGTCAAGATGATCGAGAAGATCGTCGCCTCCGGCGAGGCCTACAAGGATTTTACCCTCATGATGAAGGGCCGGATGAACGTCGAGGTCGACCGCCAGACGATGCAGAGCGGCATCAGCTGCCACAAGAAGACGGTGACCTACTTCGACCGGAAGGCGGAGGAAGACATCGAATACACCGGAATTCCGCTGCACTACCTCCTTGCCTTCTCCGATGATCCGAGGTACGCTCCCCACCAGCAGGATTCGTCCATCATTTCCTATGACGCCGAGGCCGCGGAAGCGGGATACAAGGTAAAGATAACCGCGGCGGACGGATTCAGCATCACCCTCGATTCCCGGGAGCTCCACCGGAACAACGATGTGATCATCGCCATGTACCGCAACGGCGAGCCCCTTCCCGACCGGGAGTTCCCCCTTATCATCGTATGGGACAAGGACGCCGAAACCGTCCCGGCGGGGATCAAGGCGGTCCGCAATATTACCGAAATAGAGCTCATATTCTGAGCACCCTTCCCGGCGTCACGACGCCGGGCGGGGGAAAACCGAAACGGCCGGCCCCCGGGTCGGCCGTATTCTTCGGAGGCGTAACCACACCGTGAAATCGGCCAGACTTGTACCCGTATTCCTTCTCGTTCTCTTCATCGGCCTCGCCCCCTTCGGGAACGCCCTGTACACCTCGTTCTTCAGCGATGTGTACGGCCGGCGGGAGTTCGTCGGCCTCAATAATTTCAGGTTTCTCCTCTCCGACCCCGCCTTTCTCTACAGCCTGAATATCACCGTGCTATGGGCCGCCGCCTCAACGCTCATTTCCCTCTTTCTAGGCTACCTCTTCGCCGTGGTTATCACGCGGAAGGGGGGCTTCTCGAAGATCCTCTACGCCGGGCTCCTGGTGCCCTGGGGGATACCGGTGTACATCGCGGTGCCGCTCTGGAGGGCCCTCATCTACGGCAACGGCGGCGAGTCCCTCGTGAGCGCCCTCTTCGGCTTCCGGATCGACCTCATGACGAGCGGCCCCGCCGGCTTCCTGAGCGCCCTGTTCGTGAGTGTCTGGCTCACGGTGCCCCTTACGGCCTTCGTTCTTTCCGGCGCCGTGAAGAAGGTCCCCCGGTCGGCCGTGGAGGCGGCGCACCTCGACGGCGCGGGGCTCGGCGAAACGATACGGCACATCCTGTTTCCCATGACCAAAAATACCGTCCTCGTCATGGCGGTTCTCAATTTCATCAAGGCCTTGAAAGAGTTCACCGTCATCTTTCTCATGACCGACGGTGGCCCGCCTCTCATCGCGGGCATTACCGAGAACCACATCGTCGGGGCGACAACGACCCTCGGGGTGTTTCTCTATGAAATTTTCTCCGAAACCTCCGACTTCGGCATAAGCTCGGCGTATTCCGTTATCATGCTCGGGATCATCGTCCTGAGCCTCGTTCTGTGGTTCTTCTCGAAGAAGGAGAAGAAGCGTCTCGTTCCCCTCATCGTATTCGCTGCGGCGGTACAGCCGCTGTTCATGGGTTTCCCGGGATTCATCGTGAGCGGAATATTCCTCCTTACCCTGATCAGGAAGCGATTCTTCTTCGCCGCCGCCGCCGGCCACATCCTCTTTACCGTCATCATGATCGCAACACGGGGGTTCCTTGCCGGGTTCCAGCCGACGGTGATCGTGTCCGCCGCCGGCCTCATGCTCCTCAAACGGGAGACCGGGAGAGACAGGCGGTTCCCCCGGGCCCCGCTGCTTTCCGCGGCCCCGAGGGTCCTCGCGGCGGCGCTCGTGGTCTCATCGGCGGCGGCCGCGGTTTTCCTCCTCATCGTCAGCTTCTCGAAGCTCGACAGCCTCACGGTGTCTGCCGCTCAGTTCTCCTACCTTACCGCGGCCAATTACGGGAGGATCTTCGCCGAAGAAAACATCGGCAGGTATATGCTGAACACCCTCCTCCTGTCGGGGATCACGGCGGCCGCCATTCCGCTGTTCACTTTCCCCGCAGCCGCCTATCTCGCGCTGCAGCGGCGGCGGAAGGGGTCGGCCTTTTTTCTCTCCGGCGTGCAGGTCCTCGGCCTAGCGGGGGGGATGCACACCCTGATTCCCCTCTATTCTATGTTCATCCGCATCAACCTGATCAACTCCTACGTCCCTCTCGTCCTCATCTATCTGTATCACGCGGTACCGGTGTCCCTCTTCACCACTTATGCGTACCTCGAGCGGTTCCCGAAGAGCCTCAACGACCTGGCCGAAATCGAGGGGGCCGGCCCCCTGCGGTACATGCTGCAGGTGCTCCTGCCGGTTTCCCTCCCGGTTATCGCCGCATCCTGCATGGTGGCCTTCCTCGGCGCCTGGAACGGTTTCATGGCGCCCCTCCTCTTCCTCAACGAGGAGAGCAAGTACACGATAAGCGTCAAATTGTTTTCTCTCGTGGGGAACCTCGGCTCGGCGAACCCGAAATGGAACCTCTTCGCGGCGGCCTCGGCGGTCAATATCGCTGTTATCGGACTGATCTTCTACCGCTTCCGGAAGCCCCTCGCATCGACGCCCCTCGAGGAGGTCGAGGAGTGAGCCGGAAAGTGGGAATTGACACCCCCCGCCTTTCGGGATAACTTCCTAAGGTATGGGAAAGGGAACGGTACAGTACTATCTCCTGGACAATCTCACGAAACAGAATGCCGCGGTCCTGCAGAACTCGCTGAAAATAGTTCCCGATATAACGAGCGCGGTTGCCGACGTCCCGAAAGGCCTCCTTCAGGTGCAGGCCCGTAAGGGTGTGGAGGAGCAGGTGAAGCTCGCCTGCGAAGTGGCCGGAATCCTCTTCAGAACGAAGATTTCGAAACGGGACTTCCGCTGACGCAGGCGGCCGCGCCGCCGGATCGCTCACACACTATCTTGAAATACCTCTTCTTCCCCGCCCGGAGGAGCATCTCGCCGTTGTCGAGGTAGCTCGAATCGATTATCGCCAGAGGATCGCTCACCGTCTCGTCATTGATCCTCGCCCCCCCCTGGGTAACGAGGCGGCGCGCCTCGCTGTTGGATTTGCACAAGCTCGTTCGTGCGAAGAGCTCGAGGACTCCGATCCCCTCGTCGAGCTCGGCCCGGGAAACGGTGAGGCTCGGGATGCCCTCCGTGCCCCCGCCGCCCTGTCCCGGGGCCGCCGAGAAAGCCGCCTTCGCCGCTTCCGTTGCCTTTCCGGCCTCCTCCGCGCCGTGGACGATCTTCGTCATCTCGTAGGCGAGAACTTCCTTACCCCGGTTTAACTCCCGCCCCTGTAAGGCTCCGAGCTCTCTCACCTCTTCGGCGGGAAGGAAGGTGTAGAGGAAGAGAAACTTTTCCACGTCCTCGTCGGGAACATTCCGCCAGTACTGGTAAAAATCATACGGGGTTACCATATCCGGATCCAAGAAAAGGGCCCCCTTCTCGGTCTTTCCCATCTTTTTACCGTCCGCTCGGGTAACCAAGGGGAAGGTAAGCCCCACTACCTCGGCCCCCTCCACGCGCCGGATGAGATCGGCCCCGGCGACAATGTTCCCCCACTGATCGTCCCCGCCGATCTGGAGCTTGCAGCCGTGCTTCCGGTAGAGCTCGAGGAAATCGTAGGACTGCAGGAGCTGATAGTTGAACTCGATAAACGAGAGGCCCGTCTCGAGGCGCATCTTGTAAGTCTCGAAGCTGAGCATCCGGTTGACAGAAAAGTGCCGGCCGATGTCCCTGAGGAATTCGATATAGTTGAGGTCGGCGAGCCAGTCGGCGTTGTCCAGAAGGAGGGCGTTGCCGCTCGAAAAATCGATAAACTTGGCCATCTGCTTTTTTATCGATAAGGTATTGCTCCGGATCTGCTCGACAGTGAGCATCTTCCGCATCTCCGTCTTCCCCGAGGGGTCGCCGATCCGGGCGGTCCCGCCCCCGGCTAGGGCGATGGCCCTATGCCCGGCCCGGTTCAAGTGGGCCATGGCGAACAGCGGCACGAGGTGCCCCACGTGAAGGCTCGGCCCGGTCGGATCGAATCCGGCGTAGAAGGTGAGTTTTTCGGTTTCAAAAAGGGTCGCGAGCTTCTCCTCGTCGGTGCACTGCTTGAAGAAACCTCTCTCTTTCAGGGTAGCGAGGGAGCCGCTCATTGCACTCTCCTGTACTTCTTGATCTCGTCCTTTATGGTGGAGGCGATATCCTCCCGCTTTACCCGGACCTGTTCCATACTGTCCCGGAAACGGACGGTTACGGTACGATCTTCTTTGGTGTCGTAGTCCACGGTGACGCAGAAGGGGGTCCCCACCTCGTCCTGCCTCCGGTATCTGCGCCCGATGGCCCCGCTCTGGTCGTAGAAGGTGGCGAAGTCGTCCCTGAGCTCGGTCTCGATGTCCCGGGCAAGTTCGGCAAGGCCGTCCTTCTTGACCAGGGGAAAGACCGCCGCCGTCACCGGGGCGATGTCGGGGTGGAACCTCATGACCGAACGCTTTTCTCCGCCCGCCTCGTCCTCGTCATATGCATCGGCTAGGACGGTGAGCACCGTCCTCGTCAATCCCGCGGAGGTCTCGATAACGTAGGGGATAAACCTCTCCTTGGTCTGGTCGTCCAGATAATTGATCTCCTTACCGGAAAACTCGCCGTGACGCCGTAAGTCGTAGTCGGTCCGGTTATGGACCCCCTCGAGCTCGTTCCAACCGAAGGGGAACTCGTATTCGATGTCGTAGGCGTCCTTGGCGTAGTGGGCGAGCTCGTCGGGACCGTGCTGATGCCACCGGAGCTTCGAATCACGAATTCCGAGCTTCTGATAATAATTCCACCGCTCTTCCCGCCAGTAATCGAACCACTTATCGTCCTCGTCGGGACGGATAAAGTACTGCATTTCCATCTGTTCGAACTCGCAGGTCCTGAAGATAAAGTTCTTGGTGGTAATCTCGTTCCGAAAGGCCTTTCCCACCTGGGCGATCCCGAAGGGGATCTTGACCCGGCTGGTCTGGACTACGTTCTTGAAGTTGACGTAGATCCCTTGGGCGGTCTCGGGGCGGAGAAAAACCGTGGATCCCCCCTCCTCCACCGGACCTAAGTGGGTCTTGAACATCAAATTGAACTGCCTCGGATCGGTCAGCTCGCCGCCGCACTCGGGACATTTTTTCTCTGCCCGGTTCTCCTCGGGCAGATTGTCCTCCCGAAAGCGCATCTTACAATTTTTGCAGTCGACTAGGGGATCGGAAAAGTTCTCCACATGACCGGACGCCTCCCACACCCGGGGGTGCATCAGGATGGCCGCGTCGACGCCGACGATGTTGTCGTGGAGCTGGGTCATCTCTTTCCACCAGAAATCCCGGATGTTGTTCTTCAGCGCCACTCCCATGGGGCCGTAGTCCCAGGCGGAGCTCAAGCCCCCGTATATCTCACTCGATTGGAATACGAAGCCCCTTCGTTTGCACAGACTGACGAGTTCTTCCATTGAGATTGTCATTTCTAACCTACCTTTTTTTGCATAATCTGAATTGCCTTCTCCACCCGGACCAGGGCTTTGTCGACGCCTAAAAGGCGGATGCTCCCGAAAAGAGGGGGAGAGGCGCTGCTGCCGGTTACGGCGATCCGAAGCGGCATAAGGAGGGAGCCGAGCTTCATCCCGAGCTCCTCCGCTTTGACACGGAAGAGCTCCTCGTTCTCCTCGTCGCTCCGTTCATCAAAGCCGTCCAAGAGCTCCCGGGCGGCACCGAGGGCCTCGAGGGTCCCCATTTCGTCGAGCTTCTTGGGCACGAGCTCGGCCGGGTCCTCGATGACAACTTCCTGAAAGAGGAAACGGCATGTATCCGGTGCCTCGGAAAGGAGTCGGATCCGTTCCTTGACGAGGGGCATCATACCGTCGAGGATACTCTCCTCGTCCGGGGTTACCGGATCGGAGACGACAGCTTCCCTCTGAAGATACGGGAGAATGAGGGGTTTGAGCTCTTCATCCGATTTTTGTCTGATGTACTGCCCGTTGTACCACTCGAGCTTCTTGTAATCGAAGACCCCCGGCGACTTGCTGAGCTTATCCAGGGTAAACAGCTCTTCGAGCTCCTCTTTGCTGAAGAACTCCCGCGAGTCGTCGTAGGACCAGCCGATCAGGGTCACGTAATTGAGGAGAGCCTCGGGGAGATATCCCGCCTCCCGGAACTCCCGCACGCTCGTCGAGCCGTGCCGCTTCGAGAGCTTCTGTCCGTCCTTACCCAAGACCATGGGAAGGTGGCAGTACTTAGGCGGTGTCCAATCGAAGGCCTCGTAGAGAAGGACGTGGAGGGGGCCGGAGCTCAGCCACTCCTGGGCACGGAGGATGTGGGTTATCTCCATGAGGTGATCGTCCACCACGTTCGCCAGGTGATAGGTGGGGTACCCGTCGCTTTTCAACAGGACCGGATCGGGGTTTATGTCCTCGTTCTGCCGCTTGACCCGGCCTAAAAGGATGTCTTGAAACTCGGTCCGTCCCTCTAAAGGGACCTTGAAACGGACCACCGAAGACGCTCCCTCAGCCTCGAGCTCCCTTCGTTCCGTCTCGCTCAAGCTCCTGCAGTGCCGGTCGTACCCCTGGTACTTCGACTTCGATTTCTGCTGCTGTTCCCTGACCTGCTGAAGCCGTTCGGAGCTGCAGTAGCACCTGTAGGCATGATCCGACTCGAGGAGCCTTGCCGCATACCTCTGGTACAGCTCGAAACGCTCGGACTGAACGTAAGGTCCGTACGTTCCCCCCGTGTCGGGGCCCTCGTCCCACTCGATTCCGAGCCAGTCGAAGGTATCGTAGAGGTCCTTAAGGGCCTCATCGGAGTACCTCTCCCGGTCGGTGTCCTCGACCCGGAGGATAAAGCTCCCTCCCTGGGAACGGGCGTAAAAGTAGTTGAATAATGCGGTACGAACACTCCCTATATGCTGCAGCCCGGTGGGCGAGGGAGCGTAGCGGACGCGAACGCTCATAGATATATCCTCTGTTATGAGATTGCTTTGTTAGTGCCTCGATTATAGCGATTACCCCGACACCCGGTCAAGAAGAG
>JBKHAJ010000126.1:0-9851 GCA_046542935.1 Spirochaetia bacterium
GGCCGAGGGGGCGCTCTCGTCGGCCTTCATTCCAGCTCTTTCACAGTCGCTGGTCAAGGACGAGACCGGAATGCGTTCGAGAACCATCGTCCGCAGCATCCTGACCTTTCAGTTTGTGGTTCTCCTGCCCTTTTGCCTTCTCTCCATCGCCTTCGCCGATCCGCTGATGCGGTTCGTCCTCGTGGATTTCGAGAATCCCGAACTGACCGCCTTAGCGATAGATCTCTTTCGCTGGTTCATTAGTTATCTCCTGTTGATCAGCATAAGCGCGGTCATTATGGGGACCTTAAACAGCCATAACCATTTTTTCGTCCCCGCTATTACTCCGATCCTCTTCTCCGTCGCTGTGATAACGTCGATCCTTCTCCTTCACGGGCGGCTCGGCATCTTCTCGATGGCGGTGGGTGTCCTCGCGGGAGGTCTTTTTCAGATCATCTTCCAAGCGCCTCTATTTCGGCGCCTCGGCTACGATTTCAAACCCGACTTCCGGTTCAAAAACGAAGATTTTCGCAAGATCATGAGGAACTGGCTTCCCGTCGTCGCCACAGCTTCTATCTTTACAGTCAATCAGCAGGTCGCCATCCGGTTCGCCACCGGTCTGGAAACGGGAAGCTCTTCAGCCTTGAACTACGCCCTCGTCTTCTTCCAGCTTCCCTTTGGAATTTTCTCCGCCTCCGTCACCACGGTCCTCTTTCCGCGGATGAGCCGTCAGGCGAGCCTCGACGACACTGTCGGTTTACGGGAGAGTATCCGGCACGGCCTACGGTTCCTTCTTGTTTTCCTCGTACCCTCGACACTCTTTTTGAGCGTTATCGGAAAAGAGATAATCGCGGTCGCCATGTTCAGAGGCGAGTTCGTTATGGAGGATGTTCTCTTAACCTCGCGTATCCTTACCGCCTATTCCTTCGGATTATTCGGAGTCGGCGCCTTCAATTTTCTTCAGAGGTTCTTCTACTCCTCGAGCGACTACCGCATTCCCTTTATCCTTTCGGTCACGGTGGCCGCTATGGATATAGGCTTGAGCCTATGGCTGAAGGAGACCCGGCTCAGGGTGGCGGGGCTCGCCTGGGCTAATACTATATCCTTCACTGTGGGGACGATGTTCATGCTCTTCATCATAAGGAAGAAACTCGGTCTAATCCACGGGAAATCGATTTTTATGACCCTTATGAAGGTACTCATAGCCTCCGTCCCCGTTGCAGCGGCTTTGAGCCTGTTCAAGCTCGTTACAACCGGTGTTTGGGAGGAGGGAAGCACGATGATATCCTTTGTGATTCTCCTCGGGGGAGGACTCTTAGGTATAGGGATCTATCTGTTCATCTACGTACTTCTCAAAGTGGAGATTGCCGTTCAGCTCATACGGAAAAAAATCAATCGATGAGGTGTATATGAAATACCTGTCCTTAATAGGAATTCTCGCTTTACTTTTAGTCCCTTTAGGAAACGGTGTCCGGTTGTCCGCCCAGGAAGACAAATCGACAGTAGAGGAAAGGAAGGGCACCCTCAGGTTCGGAATCACATCTGAGATACTATCCGTTCTCGAAACGATTACCGAAGAGAAGGAGACCGGGTATGCCGAAGAAGCGGAATCTCTCTTCGATACCCTTCGAGACCCCGGTGTCCACGCCGCGGTGTTTCATTACTTCCGGGCAATCGACGACGATTCCCTCGTCGAAAGAGCCGCCGAAGTACTCACGAACCACCTCGACAAGCCGCAACCTCTCGTAGCGAGCGTTATCCGCTACGCAGCGGAGACGGGAATCGAAGAGCTCGAGCCTCGTATATTCGTCATAGCGGAGAGCGGATTATCCGGGACCCTCTCCCTTGACGCGGTCAAAGCCTTAGGCGAGTTAGGCGACGAGGAAACCGTTACCCGGCTCCTCGAGCTCTACGATAAATCAGGGGTCTCCGAGCAGGTCCGGGAGCAGATAATCCTAGTACTCGGAAAACTCCAAGCCGAGCAGGCTGTCGACCTCCTGATAGATATCGCCCGGGACCAGGGAGAGTCCCTTACCATGCGCCGCTTCGCCGCGGACAGCCTGGGCAGAATCGGCTCGCCCCGTGCCGCGGATACTTTAGAAGAGCTCTACTTACAGGATGACCCCTACCTGAGGGCGAACGCCGTTTACTCGCTGGGTCTTATAGGAGGCCCCGCGGCCGAGGCGATTCTCTTTGCAGCCCTCCGTGACGAATTCTGGCGAATTCGGGTAAGCGCCGCCGAAGCTATAGGGGAGGCTGGTATCAAGGAGGGTATCGATATCCTCACCTATAAGGCACAGAACGACCCGGAAATCCAGGTTCGAACCGCGGCGGTGGAAGCCCTCGGCAAGATCGGTGGAGGAAAATCCTTCGATTTCCTCAAGGAGCTCGCTAAGGGGCCGGGGAACCCCCTTTCCGTTCGGACTCCGGCCCTGGAAGCCCTCGTGGAGGAGGACCTTTCGGGTTCCCTTCCTTTTTTAAAAGAGCTTTTCGCAGAGGAGTCGGCTAAACGGAGTTCGGTAATCCTCGATCCCTTAGCCCGGATTATCTCCGATGCGGAGGGGGCCGGACTCGCGCCGCTCTACGAACAGATGCTTGCGAGTCCGTCCATTCCCATGAAAATCTACGGGATGAGGGGAATTAGAATCAACAAGATCACGACCTTGAGGGACGAAGTCGAAAAACTGACCGGCGACGACGCCCCGGCATCGGTCCGCAGGTACGCCGAGGCGGTACTCGAAAGCTTCTAACCCGGGGCCCCGGGTTCGGAAGTCAGCCGCATAATGCGGTTGATCCTTTCGAGGGGTGACTCGTATTTCTGAAAATAAAATTCAACCCGATGTTTCTTCCCGGTATAGGCGGTGATACGCCGGTTCAAGCAATTTTTGATTCGGCCGTCTTCCGTAGGAAAGAACTCTTCCCTGCGTACGGTGAAAACGTAAGAGTCCCCTTCCTTGGAGAGCTCTCCGATGCACCGCGGGAAAGGATAGAGAAAGATGAGAAACCGGGAGCCGTTACCCCCGACGCAGTAAGCATGGCCCTCCTGAACCTGATGGACATTGCGGTGTCCTATTTCCCGGGTCTGGTTGACGACCACGAGCTCGATCTCCTCGGCGGTGTCTCCCCGTTCTCCGGTGTGACGGTCATAGACGGTTTTGACTCCCGCCGACGGTGCCCAGGAGCCTCCTTCGATAATATTTCTGAGCTTTATTACCAGGAAGGTGATTCCCCCCGCCCCGATGAGTCCGAGGATCACATAGACGAAGTTCATAAGGCCCTTGCCTCGATTCCTGAGTATTCCCTCCTCAATATTCACGGTAACGGTCAGGGTTTCCGGAGAGAAGCGGGTGCCGTCGGAGAATTCCGGTTCGATTTCGAGTATCCGCCGGCCGCCGGGTATACTGTCGGGTAGACGTACGCGGGCCTTTAACCGTTCGGTACTTTCGGACTCGAGAACAGCATCGGGGGAGTTGACCAGGACATTCTCGCTGTTTACGAGGAGGGATCGGAGCTTGATGTAGATCGTCTCGTCACTATAGTTAGTCACCTCGAGGGGAATCTCGTCGTTTCTATTTATCCTTTCTATCTCTCCCGGAACGGCAACCCGGGGATGTCCGAACGCCTTGTTAGCTATGTCATCCTCCACGGTTTCAGGGTACTCCACCTGGGAAACCGCGAGGCTTTCGGAAAGGACATCCAAGAGGTCAGTATTGTTCCCCGCCTCATCCTTCCGATCAACAGCCGGAAGGACCATGATACGGACATCCCATCCGCGGGAACGGATCCGTTCGGTTGTCTTAGCGAGCTCTTCTGTAACTTCATCTTCCCGGCGGTTGAAGGGACTCCCCGGGGGCGGGTCGTGAATTCCGTCGGTCAGCACGAGAATTATCTTATCCCGGCCGTTCGGGAGGTCCCCGGTATAGTGGAAAAGATACTTCATCGCGGCAATAAGATCTGTGTATTTGCCGAGAGGCTGAAGAAGAAGGAGATGCGTCACGATCTCTTCCGCCTGGTCGCCGGATTCGATTTTTTGAGATACCTCGATCTTCGGTGAATCGGCGAAGGTTATGAGATGGAAGTAGTCCCCCACGCGGAGATGATTGGTCAGGGTATCCTGTATCAGATGGCCGACCAGCTCGTCGAAGATGGGAAATACGCTTTCGGAGATGTCCAGCAGCACAATCATATCGAGCTGCTGAGCGTTCGCCGCAGGCAGCGCGAGCACCACCAGGAGGAGGATTACGGCTGCAAGCGGTTTCCCTCCGCCCATTAAATATCGACCGCCTCGATTTCCTCGACGGTATAGTCGTATTCACGCTCGTTTATCTTGAACGTGAGGGTGTCTCCCACTTTGTGATGCATAAGAGCCGTCCCGAGAGGAGACAGGTAGGAGATGATATTCTTGCTCGGATCCGATTCCCACGGACCGAGAATAGTGAACTCTTCCGGCTTATCGTCGGTATTATCGGTAAGCTTCACCTTGGTCCCGAATCCCACCGACTGCGTGTTGATGTCTTCCGCATTGAAGACATGCGCCTTCTCGAGATCTTCTTTGAGCTTTGCCGCCGCGTTATTGAGCATCTCCTGCTTCTCCTTAGCGGCCTTGTATTCCGCGTTTTCCCGAAGGTCGCCGAGCTCCATGGCGGCTCCTATCTCTTTGGAATTCTGCGGCACCTCTACTTCGAGGAGATGATGTAATTCCTTCTGTTTCAACTCGTAGCTCTTGATGGTAACCAGAAGTCCTCGAGATGCGACCTCCCTTCCGGGCTCCCCATAAAATTTGAAATCGGGATATTTCTTGATGATTTCGTTCCTCAGCTCGAGCTTCAGGGAGAGATCCAGATCCTTGACGTCGTTTACCAGGGTAAAGATACGGCTGATCGAATCCTGGCTGTTCCTCATAAGGAAATCTTTGAGCCTGCCGTCCTTGAATAGATAGGTCTGAATCTGCTTGTTCAGCTTGCGGTTGAGGCTCACGTCTCTCCGGTTGCTGATCTCCCTGAAAGAGATATCGAGGAGATGGATCATTCCGATAAGAATTTTTTCGTATTCTACGCCGTACTTTTCATTCCAGATCTTTTCGTTTATGCTCCGCGCCAGCCATATAAATGGTTCCCGGTAATCACGATAGTTGTCGACGATATTGCGGAACATATCCCGGACCATCTCCTTCCTGCCGGACTCCAAGAGCTCATCGATGATGTACCGGTTAAGATAACTGGGAAAGAGCTTGACGTACAGCTCGGGCCAGTCTTCCCTCTGCTGCTGGATTTTCTGGAGGAACTTCTTTTTGATATCGGAATCTTCGATTTTTTGAAAGATCTCCTCGACATTCCCCATTTCCGCGAGTAGATCTTTGAAGGTGATATCCAGACCCGGGTCGAGATACGGATGTTCCTTGATCAAATCCTCGATAAACAGATAGCACGAGACAATTATCTCATTTACGTTGTTGTAGCTCTTGAGCTGAGTAGCGAAATAATCAAACATCTCCGCGAAGTATTCGCTGTCCCTCGAGGCGTTCTCGTCGCTAATGTAGTCCTGGATCACCTGAAGCCTTTGGAAGAATCCCTTTTCAGCCTTGAAAGAATTGAACAGCTTCTCCTCGAGGGTGATAGGATTCTCCCGGACGGTGAAGACATCCCGTTTATCGGGCATGTTCCCGAAATTAGGATCGTTCTTGAGGATTTTCCTCGCCTGAATACTCCAGCTCGACCATTCACCCTGACTCAGGATGTTCGGAACCAGCTCCGTCTTGATTTTTTTCATATCCGCGGCATTGTCGAAACTCTTGATAACCGTCCTTAGAGCCCAAGAGGGATCCTCCTTGACCGATTTTTTGAGCTCTTCCTTCGTCTTGATAACCTTGAGGACCCAGATGTGATCCTTCGCGAGGGTATTGAGGGCGTTTACCGCCATCTTGAGCGACATGCTGTGGCCGCGCTTCCGGGCGAAGTCTATGGTAATCTCGTCCGACTCTATTTTCCGAATGAGCCCGATCCCCCAAGACCGGTGACAGACAAAGTTTCCGGAGTCGAAGGCGATGTGCTTCTCAAAATCGGCGATGGCGTCGTGAACGTTCCGCCAGCTCTGGCCGAGGTTAGAGAGCTTTAAGTATTCGTCAAGGTGACTGTGATCTTTATATTTGCCTTTGTAACACTCTATGATTTCGGTTCGGGCCCAGGAATTCTTGGGATCGTAATCGAGGATCCGCTTCAATATTTCTATGGCCTTATCCCAGAGCTCGTTGTCCTTGAAATGGGCGTAGAGTTCTTCCAAGAGCTGGGCGGCCCTCTCGGGGCTGATGGTCTTCTGGATCTTGCTGTCTACATGAAAGAAGAAGTCGGTTTCCTCCGGAGTGTACTCGAGAAGCTTCATCCAGATCTCTTTGACATTCGAAAAGAGTTTTTTGTTTATATAGCGGTAGATGGCCTTTTTATAATAATCCGCCGCCTCTTCAATATTTCCTTCCGCCTCTTTCTTTTCACCCAAGAGTCGTACGATATCCGCCTCTTCGTAATCGACTTTGATAAGCCGCTCCCAAATCTCGTACTTCTTTTCATCCTCGTTTTCATTTACATAGCATTCCGCGAGAGTTTTTAGAGCGAACTTGTTCTCTCCGAACTGGAGTATCCTCTCGCAAAGGTATTCGACTATGTTCCATTTATGATTATCCGAAAAGATCTGGATAAGCATGATCAAATTGGTATCGTCTATGAGCCTGCGTTTTAAGGAAATAATTCCCGAAATGTAGAGAGCGATTATACTGTTCTTGGTGTGCTGCAGGTGCTCGTCGCACAGCTGCTTTATCTCGGATTCCGTTTCTTCGTCCACGGTTTCTTCGATAAAAGAGTCGAGTTCCTTGAAGTTATTGATTGTGTAGCTGTTTAAGGTAGCACGCGTCCATTTTTCTTCATTGAGCAACTCGTTAATAACCCGTATCTTCTTTTCAGACATTCATAACTCCTGATGATTATTCTTATTTTACATATTTCTCGTAAATTATCGGATCGAGTTCTTTCAACTGAGCAAGAACCCCTTCTATCTTATTCCGTTCGGCCTTCGCCGCGATATAATGATCAATCAACCAAAAGTAGTGATTGATCAGCTTCGGTACCAAGGCCTGATCCCCTTCTTTACCGTACTCATTCTCCACCTGATAAACGGCCTGCCTGAGCTTGCCGAATTCGAGAGGCTTGAGCTCGCGCTTGACGCTCAAGACTCCCAAGAGGTTACCATACACGGGCAGCCACCTCTCGAGATCGGGGGATTCGTATCCCATATCCCGGACCTTGGCAATGAGCCGGCAAATCAAGAGTGATTCCAGCCGCTTCAGATCGATCTTTTCGGGCCCTAGGAAAAGAGCCTCCCGAAAAAATATTTTCGCGGCCCGGACCTCATTGATAAGAGCGTACGAATCGGCGAGCTCGGCGAGGATTGCCGGATCTTCCGTAGATTGACGATTCGCGGCCTCGAAAAACTCGGCGGCGTGGGCGTAATCCCCCATCCCTTTGTGAGCACGACCGATATCGACCAAGAGCTCGACATCGTGCTTTCCCCTCTGCTCGAGCTGCCTTTTCAGGTGGACTAGGGCGGTACCGAAAACCCATTGCTTTATCGGATAGATACCCCCCTCGTAAACCTTTTTGAGCCGATCGACAAAATCGACGAAACGATCCCACTGCTCGAAGAGATACTTACTCTTCTTCTCGTCTTCATGTATTTTTTCGAGCTTTGCCGTCCGCTCCTTCCAAAAGTTAGCGCATTTCAACCCGGAAACAATCTCATCCCGGTCGAAGTCCACAGCCAGCGCCTCGGAAAGAACGTTTCCGGCCTCGTCGAACTTGCCGCACCTGAACAAATCGTATGCGTTTTTGATCTTCGGCGCTACTCTATCGTCAACCCTCGTCGTTTCATCGTTCATAATGTATTGAAATATGTATTCAGCATCATTATATCATCCTGAACCGATTAGTCAATCTTACCCCTCAATTGCTTTTACTTCGAAAAAGTGATACACATACAGATATGGAACAATCGAACGCGCCTCTACTTGCGCCTTCCATCCTTTCCGCCGATTTCGCTGAAATAGGGCGGGCTGTGGATCTCATCGAAGAATCCCCGGGCTCGTGGGTGCACATGGATGTTATGGACGGCGATTTCGTTCCTAACATCACCTTCGGTCACAAGATGCTCGCCGATGTGAGAAAAAGAACATCTTTACCCCTGGATGTACACCTCATGGTCTCTCATCCGGATACGCAAATCCATAATTTCTGTAACGCCGGCGCCGACAGCCTTACCTTCCACATCGAGGCGGCCGTTCATACCCACCGTATCGTTCAGCAGATACGTGAGAGGGGAGTAAAACCGGGAATTTCGCTTGTTCCGTCCACACCCGTCTCTCAACTGAAGGAAATTCTTCCTTTTATCGATTTGGTACTCGTCATGTCGGTTAATCCCGGATTCGGGGGGCAGACCATCATACGTGAATGTCTGGATAAAGTTCGGGAGTTGGTCGGAATCCGGAAGGAGAGGGGACTCTCTTTTCTCATTTCCGTGGACGGCGGCATCAACCGCGACACATCGCCCGCGGTAATCGAAGCTGGAGCCGACGTCCTCGTTTGCGGTTCGGCCTTTTTCGGGGCCGATAATCCCTTGAAAGAAGCCGAGCATATTCTCTCCGTTTACGGAGGCACAAGAGAAGGACAAAGTGATTGAGTTTTCGGTTAAAATCGTCGAAAATTAGTTCGGGGGAATTTGTCTTGAAAACACATCGAACTATACGATTTCTCGTTTTTATCGTTATCCTGACGTCGTTTTCCGCTACCGCCTTCGCCCAGAGGAGAACCGCGGGCGATTTCGAAGCCGGACTCGAACGGTTTTCGAGGGGCGATTACACCGGGGCTCTTTCTTATTTCCAGGATGTCCTTGTAGATGAAACCGGGGGGGTAACCCGTGGAAACGCGTACTTTTGGCTCGCCAAGACCCATTTAGCCCTGGGGAACCTCGCCGACGCGGAAAAAAATCTGGAGTATTTCCTTGTCAATTTCGAGACCAACGAGAACTTCGATGAAGCTCTCTATCAGAAGGGGAGGCTCCTCTACCTGCAGAAGGAGTATGAAAACGCCCTGAAGGTCCTCTACGGCTTTATCGAGCGGTTTCCGGATAATCCCTATACGGCCAATGCGTATTATTGGACGGGGGAATCACTGTACGCCCTCGGCCATCTGGATAAAGCGGAACGTGTATTCAAACACGTCGTGACGGAATATCCCGGCAGCTTTAAAGTAGAGGCCTCCAAATATAAACTCGATGTAATCGAACTAAAGCGGCGGGAAGAGGAGCTCCTCAAATTCCTCAAATGGAGCCACGAGGAATCACTCGAAACCTTGGAAGAGTTTCAAATCAGGGAAAAGACCTACGAACAGGCCTTAGGCGCGTATCAGAGGAAGCTTTCCCGGTATGAAGAAGAGGGAACGGCCCGGACCATCGAAGAGCTAACCATAGAGCTGAGGGAAACCGAAGCACAGGTAAGCGAACTGCAGAAGGAAAACGCTCGGCTCGAAGAGCAGCTCACGGAGCTCCAAGCCCGGCCCCAGGCTCACACGGACACCGACGAACCGCGGATACCCGCCGCGGCAGGTACGGCGGAAAAGATGGAGCTCCTAGAACTGAAGGAACAAGCCCTCGCGCTCAAGGAGTATTATCTCGAATGGCTCCTGTCAAACGCGGAGGAATAACTCTATGATCAAACGTCTTGTTCTATTCTCTTTTATTTTTTTCCTCGCCGCGTCGGCTATAGTCTCCGCCCTCGCCCTCACGGAAGGTCGCATAAAGCTCGTCCTCCACGAACGGACCGGGCGTTTCAG
>JBKHAJ010000127.1:0-9840 GCA_046542935.1 Spirochaetia bacterium
ACCCGTTCCGACGGAAGCGCCCAGATCCTCACCGTCAAGGATATAGCGGATGAAAGCGTAACCCTCGACGCCAACCATCCCTTGGCCGGACAGACCCTCCACTTTGATGTCGAAATTACCGACGTCCGGGAGGCGACCCCTGAAGAGCTCGAACACGGTCACGCCCATTAAGGCGCGGCCGCATCTCCGGCGGAAGTTCGATAATTCGATTTTTTTATATTTTTTTCAACCCCTTGACATTATACGGCTAGTTCGTGTTAATATGCCATCGCAGTTACGGTTACGTTGTATGTTATATGTTCTGTCTTTCCATGGTCTATCTCACCCAATCATCAGTGAAAAAGTCCTGAACAGATCCTGAATATGATACTGCTCAATTCCGTATGTTGCTACAGAAAAACTATGCGGGGAAACCCGTAAAAAATTAAAGGATTTATTATGGCTAGCAAAATTTACGTAGGAAACCTCAATTTCTCGACCACCGAGAATCAGCTGGAAGATCTCTTCCTTCAGTACGGCGACGTGGTCAGCGTCAAGATCATCACCGACCGGGAAACCGATCGCTCGAGAGGTTTCGGATTTGTCGAGATGGGAACCAGCGAAGCAGCGGAACAGGCTATAAACGCTCTGAATAACCAGGAATTCGACGGACGGTCTCTGAGGGTCAACGAGGCCAACGACCGGAAACCCCGACGGGATTCCTACTAATACGAATCTCATCGACAAGCTCGATCGAGGAGGCGGAGAAGGAACGGTCTAAGTGCCGTTTTCTCGAGCCGTCTCCTCATCGGTCGTAATCTCGCGGGCGATCTCACGACCGAGAATCGCCCGCTTTCGGTACTTCCCCCAGCGGTACTCTCCGGCCGCTCCGATTCTTCGAATTACCCGGTGGCAGGGGATAAGATACGCTATCTTGTTCTCTCCGACAGCTCTTCCCACCGCCCGGGACGAACCGGGAACGCCTAAGAGTCGCGCAACGGTTCCGTAAGAGACGATCCTCCCCGGAGGAATCCTAAGGAGCGCCTCCCACACCTTATCTGAAAATTCGTCCCCCGAATCAGGAGATGAAGCGGCTTCTCCCCGGAGCAGGAACGGCCCCCGATACCGCGGATGGTAAAAACCCGCTCTACGAGACCGGCCGTCATCTCCGGATCCGGAATAACCACCGAATTCGGAAACTCCTTTTCAAGCTCGGCCGCCGGATTCGGTATCTCCGCCCTCGCCCCCTCCTTATCGGCTTTACCCTCTAGGAAACGCATCTCCAAAATCCCCCTGTCGGTTGCGGCGATAAAACACAAACCGTAGGGGCTCGGATGTATCCCGTAGCGTATCTCCACACCCTCTCCGCGGGACCTGAGCTGCCCAGGAGTCATCGCTTCGTAGGTGACAAAGAGATCGTGGAGTCTCGAAGGATTCGAGAGTCCCCCCCGGTAGGCCGTATGCAGGAGCGATTCCTCCGACACGGCAAGGAGCTTCTTCAAATACTCCTTTTTGAGGTATCGAAAGAACCTGTCGGGGGTGGTGCCCGCCCACCGGGAAAACAGCCGGTGGAAGTGGAATTCCGACAGACCCACATGGCGTGCTACCTCCCCGAGGCTTACACCCCGGGACGTGTTTTGATCAATAAAGATTAAGGCCCTTTCCACGGCCCGGTAGCGATCTATCTCGTCCATTGCACCAAAGAATAACCCTTTCAAAACCGGGAAGCAATCCGATTATTGCTTGGAGTTCCTTGCTTTTTTTGGGGAAGAGGTGTATATATACCGCTTGAGGATGCTCGATTTTACCCATTTTAAGTCTTTTTTGAAGTATCCGATACGCCGGTCGGTACGGCGGTCCCTGGTCCTTCTTGCGGGTTTGGCGGTCTCCGTCCAATGCGCTCATACCATACCCCATAACCCGATCCGGGGTACCGAAGATTCCCGGCCCCGCTTGTCGGGAGAGAGACAGGAGCAAAAGCCCGAGGCGGAACCGCGCAGAGGATTGACCGGACAGGAAGTATTCGAAGCCTTCGGTGAAGCTTATCCGGACCGGATCGAAGAAACCGGATATCGAGACGGCGACTGGGCCCTTCGTATAGACGGAAAGTGGTTCTATTGGGCGGAGGGGAGACTCCTTCCCGAAGAAATCAGAAAAGATTGGCGGAACTACTCCCGACATCCCTTCTACAGGTACCCCAAAGAGCTTCCTCCCTTGAGGGTACTCTCCGGGGAGGAGAAAGAAGAACTCAAGGTCCGTCTCGAAAGCAGGGAAGCGAACCCCCCCGCCCGCCACCCGGGACTCTACAACGCCCTGTGGGAGCTCCACGACCGGGAGACGAGCTGGAACAAGGTCAAAACCACCTACTTCTTGGGTCTCAAGACCCTGATCCACCGAGACCTCCTCGAAGATTTAGCCGACGTTGAAGAAACGATTTACACCGCCGCGCGGACGAGCCCGGAGGTCCAACGGTTTATCGACTCCCTCGCCCAACTGGAAGGCTACAGCTGGAGACGCATCTCGGGGACCGCTTCTTTAAGCTTTCATTCCTACGGGGCCGCCGTCGACCTCCTACCCCGCAGCTACGGGGGAAAACAGGCCTACTGGCGGTGGACTATGTCCTACTTCGAGGAGTGGTACACTATCCCCTACGAAGATCGGTTCAGTCCGCCCCGGGAGGTTATCGAAGCCTTCGAGATCCACGGTTTTATCTGGGGGGGAAAGTGGTTCTACTTCGATAGCATTCACTTCGAGTACCGTCCCGAGCTCCTCGTCTTAAGCGGCATGCGGTAAAACTCCCCGACGATTAATCGAAGCGGAACACCGCCGTACACAGGAGGGCCCCGTCCTCCTTCCTGAGGAGACGGCAGAAGAAATTCTCACCATTTCGCACGCACGCCACCCGGACCTTGTCTCCTAAGAGGGCTTCGACACTGTATTTTAAAATGATCGAACGAAGCTCATGGGTCTGGCGATACTCGTAGGGGACCGCCTCGAGAGCGGCGGTAATGTAACGGAGGTTACTCATGTGGTTGTTAAAGTCGATATCGAACGAGGTAACGGTAAAGCTCCATTCGGTCCGTTCCCCCGATTCCGCCGGAGCGAGCTTACCGAACCGAAAGTCCGGGAAGACCTCCTCTTCGGTAATGCCGATTTTCTCCGCGATAGCCCCGGGCTTCTGCGGGCGCCGGGCGGCTTCGTCGATAACGATCCAACTGCTCGTACCCCGGGCTACCAGATTACCGTCGGCGTCGTGCCCGGTAAAATCCCGGTATATCCTGAACCCGTGGATTTTCCGGGTCCAGACATCCACGGTTATCCTCGACCTCCACCGAGGCATCCGAGAGTGATAATCTATTCTGATGTCGGTCAGGACCCAGGACTTACCCTCTTCCTGGAGATGAAATGCGGCAAGCCCCAAATCGTCGAACTCGCAGGCCATGGTATTCTGGAAGTAGGCGGCGACGAGTGGCCTTTTCAAGAGATAATCCGGGCCGATCTCGAAACCGTTGACGGTGTATTCCTTTGTGTATTTCATTCCCGGCTACATTAACCCAAATGGATTATTTGCGATAGCCTCCGCTACCGGTAAATTTATACAACACTAGGAGGAATAGTATGCAATTTGATGAAATACTCGGACTCGTACAGAATCGGGCACGGCTTGCATCGAGCGAAGAAGCGCTTACCGCGACCCGAGCAACTTTGAGTACCCTGAATGAACGACTCGCCGGAGGTGAGACCAAGGATATTGCGTCCCAACTTCCGAGGGAACTCGCAAAATTCATGGATGAAACAGGAAAGGGAGAACGCTTCGACGTAGACGAGTTTTTCAAACGGGTCAGCCGGAAAGAAGGAGTAGACCTTCCGGTGTCGGTACATCACGCCCGGTCGGTCATATCGGTACTGAAGGAAGCCCTTACCGAAGGGGAGTTCAACGACATTCTCGCTCAGCTCCCGAACGACTACAAAGAGCTGTTCCAATCGGGATACGAAGGGGATCTCAACATATAATACGCGCCGTACACCAAGGGAGGACACGTGCAGATACCTTTAGAATTACAATTCAAGAAAATTAAGCGGATTCCGGAACTCGAAGATTACATACGCCTTCGGGTTGATAAGCTCGACCACTTCTGTGATCATATCTCGAGCTGCCGAATCATCGTGGACAAGCCGCAGGAACACCTCGACAGCGGGAGTCCCTATCGGGTTCGTATCGACGTGACCGTACCCCCGGGCCACGAGCTCGTATCCCGGCGGGAACCCGGCAACGGGGAGATGCACGAGGAATTGAAGACCGTCATCGCCGACACCTTCAACGGTATGGAAAGACAGCTGAAAAAGCTGAACCAGCAGCAAAGGGGAGAGGTCAAGGAGCATCCCCAGCAGCAGGTCACGGGTATCGTCCGGAAAATATTCCCCGAAGAGGGGTACGGGATCATCGAGAGCATCGAAGGAAGGGACGTATATTTCCATCGGAACTCGGTTCTCCACGGTGATTTCGAACGTATCGAGATCGGCACCGGGGTCAACTTCATGCAGGAGTTAGGCGACGAAGGACTCCAGGCAAGTACCGTTCGGGTCGTCGACAAACCCGGCGTCCGCGGCGCCAAGACGGAAGAATCCTAGCCGGACTCCCGGGCAAGCCGGATTCCGTCGTCGTCGATGGTGATTTTCTTCTCCTTATAGAGTCCTCCGACGGCCGCCTTGAAGAGCCGCTTGCTCATCCCCACGGTCTCGGAAATTTGTTTCGGATCGCTTTTGTCGTGAAGGGGAAGAAATCCTCCGGCGTTTTCGAGGGCCTCGAGGATCTCCTCCCGGGCGCCCCGGGATGCAGGCTTGAAACCCTGCGGACGCAGGGCTATATCGAGGTTGCCGTCCTCCCGGACCTGTTTGACGTAGCCGGTCAGCCGTGATCCCACGGCAACAGGCTCGAAGACCTCGGAACGGAAGAGAAGTCCGCCCCACCGATTGTCCACGATCGCCTTGAAGCCTAAACGGGTCTCCTCAAAAATCAGGAGGTCCACCTCCCGGTTGATCTCGAGCCCGGAGACGTCGCTATCCAGGTACTTTTCTATTTTTCCCGATCCATAGACCCGCATGAGGCGGTCGTCCGCGACGATGCGGACCACCGCGGTGTCACCGGGCTTAAGATCACCGTCGTACTCCCGGTTGGGAACGAAGAGATCTTTGTAAATCCCCCAGAAGAGGAACATGCCGTTGCGGGTCCGTTCCTTGACGCGGAGGGGTGCAAAATCTCCGACTACCGCACGCGGCCGCTGAGCGGTAACCTCTAAAACCCCCTTCGCCCTATCGAAAACGAACACTTCGAGGGTCTCCCCCGCCTTCGGATTTCCCGTCACTTCCTCCGAGGAGAGGAAGAAGTCGTGCCGGTCTCCTTCGAGGAGATATCCGTTTTTGAGCACCCGCTTTATTTTCAAGGAATTTATTCTGCCGATCTTTATCACTATAGGCTCAAATGTAGGAAATTTCTTTAAGTAGGGCAAGGGAGAGGATTAGGACCGCGCCTACGATACCCGAGCCCGGAGACTCCTATTCATTTGTTCCGTTTTTTGTTATATTCTAGTCGGAACGATAAGCGGATCAGTAAAGAATCTTTACATATTTGAATAACAAGAAATAATTTTAAAAGGTATTATATGAAATTCACCGATTTTCAATTCTCCGAAGAAGTCCTCGACGGCATCCGGGACGCCGGTTTCGTCGAGTGCACCCCGGTGCAAGACCGGGTTTTCGCCGCGGCCCTCGAAAACAGGAGGGACGTATCCGTCCGGTCCCAGACGGGGACCGGTAAAACCGCGGCTTTTCTCCTTACGATTTTCGAGCTCATGAACCGTGAGCGGGACAAGGGACACAAGGCCCTGATCGTCGCTCCCACGAGGGAGCTCGCCGTTCAAATCGATGAAGAGGCGAAACTCCTCGGCAAACACCTTCCTTTCAATGTTGCATCTTTCTACGGCGGGGTCGGATACGGTCTCCAGGAAAAGAACCTCAAAGAGGGGGTCGATATCATCATCGGGACTCCCGGGCGGCTCCTCGATTTCGGACAATCGAAGAAGATAGATTTTTCCGGAGTCGATATGGTCGTCATCGACGAGGCCGACCGGCTGTTCGACATGGGATTCTTTCCCGATCTCAAGAAGATGCTCAGAAAGATGGTCAAGCCTGAGAAGCGGCAAACCATGCTCTATTCAGCTACCCTCAACATGCGCGTAGAGATGCTCGCGTGGGAATTCATGAATCATCCCCAAGAGATAGTCATCGAGCCGGAGAATCTTACCGTCGAAGAGATTACCCAGCGGCTGTATCATGTAGCCAAGGAGGAGAAGATGAAGCTCCTCTTGAAGATCTTCGAGTCCGAGCAGCCCGCCAATGCCCTCATCTTTACCAACACCAAGGATATGGCGGTGAAAGTCGCCAAGCGGCTCAAGCTCAACGGCTATCAGGCCGAATACATCATGGGGGACCTTCCCCAGAAGAAGCGCTTGGACATAATCGAGCGTGTCAAAGACGGCAAGCTCGAGATCCTCGTGGCCACCGACGTCGCCGCCCGGGGGCTCCACATCGAAGACCTCGAGATGGTAGTCAATTTCGACCTGCCTGAAGACCCCGAGAACTACGTCCATCGCATCGGGCGGACGGCCCGGGCGGGAAAGACCGGCAAGGCGGTTTCCCTTGCCTGCGACAAGTACGTCTTCGGCCTCGAATCGATCGAAAAGTTGATCGGAATGAAGATTCCCATGGAACATCCCGACGACGCCTTCCTCGATGTCGAGGACAAGAGCGAAGGGGTCCATGTCGCCGGCGCCTACTCCCGGGACTCCCGCGGCGGATCCAAGAACCGCAGCTTCTCGAGGGGAGACTCCCGGAGCAGGCCGCGGGGAGAATCCCGCGGCGGCCCGTCCCGGAAGGGAGCGGTCCGGACGCCCCAGAAAGGCCCCCGGAAGCCGGAAGGATCCCGGACGGGCGGTAATTCCGACGACAGACAGCCCGCCGGAGCAAACGGCCCCAAGGGACCGAAGGGCGGCGGAAAACCTGCGGGAAAACCGACTGCCAAAGCGGGCCCTCCCCGGGGCCTCAAGGGCCCGGAACGGAAGTCCGACCTCGATTCCCGGTTGGAATACTACAGGCAAAAGTACGGAGAGGACTTCGAGGTCAAGACCACGGGGAAACCCGGTAAGAACGAAGCGGCAGGGAGGAGCACACCCCCCAAGGACGGCGGCAAGAAGACCGGAACCTCCGGCCCGGATTCGACCAAGAACGCCCCAACAAAGAAGGGGCTCTTCGGAAGACTCTTCAGCGGAAAGGAATAAGGAGTGCCCCCGATCGTGGGGATTGAATCAGGAGAACCCTTCCGGGGACGTTAAAAAAAATCGTTGCTTTTACCGCGATCCGGATTAAAATGATAGGTGAGGACGGTACAGGTTGGCGGCACCAAGAAAAGAACCCAGCGCAAGGGACAAACTCCTCAAGGAGCTCCGAGACCTCATCAAGGATGTCGACGAGGAGGGACTGGCCTTCCTCATCCAGCAGGCCAGGGTCATCCGCCACAACATGAAAATCGACGAGCTGAACCGGGAGGCGGACAAGCTTCATCGGGAGAAGCTAGCGGCTACCCAAAAGGCGGGGAAGAAAACCGACTCCGGGAAGAAGACCGGCGGCGCCGTATCCATCGAACGGGGCAGCTTTGGAAGGAGCTACATCCTCGTGATAAACGGTCAGCGGAAGATCATCGATCAGGACGAGATCCTCGGCCTTGCCGAAATTGCCCGGTCCTCGCAAACGGAGAATACCGCCTTGGCCCGGTTGTACCGCTGGTTAGAGGCGAACCGGGACGATATTCTCCTCGACGCGGCCATCGATCCCAAGGACGACACCCTCAGGGCCCTCTACGGGACCCTCAAGACCCAATTCAAGCCGAAAAAGTAAATCCCGGCTCCGCAGCCGGGGGAAGTTCTCCTTTTTCAGCGGAAAATAAACTTCCGTCTCGAGCTCCTCCTGGGGGACCTTCTCTCTTCCTTGTTCAACCGAACTTGACAATTCTGTATTGTTTTAGTATGATTAACACAAGTTTTCGGGGCAGGGTGATTTCCCTTAGGGGAATATTCCCGACCGGCGGTTACAGCCCGCGAACCGTGATAATCACGGTGGAACCGGTGGAATTCCGGTGCCGACGGTATAGTCCGGAGGAGAGAAAACGATGCGTTCCGGATAGGTTTTCCGGCAGTTTTCCCTATAAAGTCCCCGAACATCGGTTCGGGTTTTTTTGTGCCCGGCCGCACAGCAGGAGGGCCAGTAATGGAATTATTGGAAGGAACAGCCCGGGGACGGGGACATCACATCGCCGTACTCGTGAACAGGACCGGCGGGAAACAGGAAGATCGGCTCCTCGATGAAACAGTCGAAGCACTCACCGAGCATGGAATCTCTAAGGATTCGATAACCGTCGTACGGGTTCCCGGGACATGGGAAATTCCCATTACTCTCGAAAAAACCGCCGGAAGCGAGGCCTTCGATGCGGTCATCGTAATCGGACTTTTCGAACCCGCCCGGTGTGAAAACATCCACGCCTGCACCGAAGAAATCCAAAAAAGATGCACCGCGGTATCCCTCAGGACGGGAAAACCGGTCACCTCCGTCCTCGTCCGGGAAGGTGAGACGGACAAAGAAGGACACGGGAGCCAAGCGGCCAAGGATATCTTGGAACTGATAGATTTATTGGCGAGGATTCACGAGTACGATAGAGAGTTTATCGTAAACCGAGCTATATAGATTTCGTCCATACCGGAGGCTCCGGCTGCTCCGGGAGGAGCTTCTCTTTCAATCGGTAACACCGCTCACCTAAGACCGGGTGCATATGGTAGGGGGCGATGTCGGTAAGCGGTTTCAATACGAACATTCGTTCGTGGAGACGCGGATGAGGAATAACCGCCTCCTCGAAAGATGTGATCCGGCCGTCGTAGAAGAGCACATCCAGGTCGATGGTCCGAGGTCCGTTCGGAACCGTCCGTTCCCGAAAAAGGGCCGATTCTACTTCCAGGAGAAACCGGACGAGATCTCGTGGACTCAAGAGTGTCTCGATCCGGGATGCTCCGTTCAAGAACTTGTCCTGATCGGGGTACCCCACCGGATCGGTCTCGTAGAGGGGAGACACCTCGTCCACCCGAGAATGCCTGGAAGTGTCGATCAGTTCGAGTCCCTTCTCGATATTCGCCGCTCGGTCCCCAAGGTTCGAACCGATGCCGATGTACACGGTGTGCCGCTCTTTGAGGATCGAAAGCCCCACCCGGCCGCTCGCTTCGTCCTGAGCCCCGCCGGGCCTGCTCAGAATTAGACGCGCGGTTCGTACCGCCTGAAATTTGATTAGAATTTGCTCGGCTGCCTCTTCGAGGGCGGACTCGAGCCCCCCCCCGTGAAGAGTCTCTCTCCCCTCCGCTGTCAGCGCCTCCCGGGCGGTCTCGATCATCGTATCTATCTCGAGAAAACCGGCGAGCCGTTGTCCCTCCTCCGGGGCGGCAAGACCGAGCTCTCCGGACAGAAAAAAAGGCGGCCCTTGATCCGGAGAAGAGATTTCGATGTCGCCGAATGTCACCATGTCCATACGATGCGTAAAGTATATCACTGAATGAACCGCGGCGGCAAACTGAAGCAGGCCGGCTCAGATGACCCGGGGGCTTTGCGACCTGAATGCTTCGGACCGGCCCGGCTCCTGAGCGGGCTTCTTCAAAGTCAGGATAAAGATCTGATCATTTAGCTTTGACTCCACCGTCTCGAAGCCGATTTCCGCTTTACACTCCCCGCTTCTTTCTGTATATCTTTTCTACCATGCACGGCAGA
>JBKHAJ010000128.1:0-9824 GCA_046542935.1 Spirochaetia bacterium
CTGACCTGTTGATTGCGAACCAACCGCTCTACCAACTGAGCTAATTCCCCGTAAAATTGTCCTCTGCATCATACAAAATTTTCCGGTGAAGGACAACTGGATTTTTGCGGCTTCTCTTCGTATTTTTATCACACCATGTTCTTCCTCATAGCCGGGGTGCAGCCCCGGACCCGTACGATTGACGATACTTCGCATAGGTGTCCTACCTGCGGGAGAAATACCGCCAAGCTCAAGCGGGTCGATCACTACTTCAGTCTCTTCTTTATTCCTCTTTTTCCCGTCAAGAAAGGCGAAGAGGTACTACTCTGCGAGAACTGCGGATATTCCTCGTCGCCGGAAGGAGATAACTACTTCGCCGCACCGGAAAGGTTCGGAGAAAGGGCCGCCCGAGAAGAGCGAGGTATCTGCCCCGAATGCGGCCGGGCGGTGGAGCCGGGTTTTTCCTACTGTCCCTACTGCGGAGCGCGGTTGTAACCACAACGCGGGTCGGGATTGGGAGAATCCATCCCCACGATCGGGGGCACTAGGGAAGGTTTTCGGATATATAGGTAAATACCCGTCCCAGATCCCGGTAAATGAGCTCCGCGTAGGAATCGAGGGGTGTCGGTGAATCGTTGACGATGACCAGGGTCCCGCCGTTTCGGACGGTATTCAGCGGAATCGACGCCGCCGGCTGCACCACCAGGGAGGAGCCCAGAACAATCATCAGTTCCGCTTTTATAGAGAGACGCTCCGCCTCCTCGAGGGCGTCGGCGGGAAGCATCTCCCCGAAAAAGGTGATGTCCGGCTTGATCACCCCGCCGCATTCGTCGCATTCGGGAACTTCTCCGGCCATAACGATGTCGGCAATCGAGTCGAAGTCCCAGGTTTTATTGCAGGAAAGACACCGGTGCACCAAAGGCGATCCGTGGACCTCGACTACCTTCTTCGATCCGGCCTTATGGTGAAGGAGATCGATATTCTGGGTGATCACCGCCTCGAGGAGTCCCTTCCCTTCGAGCCGGGCAAGCTCGGTGTGGACGATGCTCGGCTCGATGTTCTTAAGGCCGTAGATGAAGTCCCGCGATTTGGTGTAGTAGTAGGAGGGATCGTGCCGGAAGTAGGAGATATCGAAGAGTTTGTTCGCGTCGATGTCGGTCCTGGAGTAAAGGCCGTTCTTACCGCGGAAGTCGGCGACACCGGAGTAGGTCGATACCCCGGCCCCGGTAAAGGCGACGGTGTAGCTCGATTTTTTGAGGAGCTTTAATAGTTTTTCGATATATTCAGCCATAGGTTACATCCACCCAGCGGCCTCCGGTTATCTCTTCGAGCTTGCCGCAGCTTATCGGTACCCCCGTGGAATCGGTCCCCGCCGCGGGATAGACCCGGTCGTATTTCTTGAGGGAGACATCCAGAAATATATCAATGTTCTCGAGGGCGAAGGGGCAGACCCCTCCCGGCCGGTACCCGGTCTTTTCAAAGGTCTCGTCGGCGGAGCTCATGCGGTGCTTGAACCCCGTAACCTTACGCAGCACAGACGAATTGATCCGTTGGTCCCCGGACAAGACGAACATCCTAAACCGGCCGTCCTTGCCCTTCATGAGGATAGATTTGGCTATCCGCCCTACCTCGACCCCGATCTTCTCGGCGGCGGTGACCGCCGTGGGTGTGCTGCCGGGCTCGAACTCGAGTACATCGAGTCCATGGGCATCGATAATATCGCGTACCTTCCGCGGAATCATGGTAATCATCCTACCCGATCCACAGCGAAAGTCAACTGTCCCCGGCCGGCAGGGACCAGGCGTTGACACATTACGACCCGAGGGTATAGGAAAGGAACATGAGTGATTTCTCTTCCTATCCCTTGCTCTTAGTCAGCGACGAATCGGGAAATATCTTCGAGATTCCTAAGCTTAAAGCGGCGGGGATGGCCAATACGAGCCTGACCCTTCCCGAACCGGAGGAGTACATTCCGCTTCCTAAGGGAAGCGACGTCTTCGTTCTTCCGGGACGGACCGCGTACGGTTTCGATCCCTCAACCGAGAGTTTTACCGAAATCGAGTTCTACAACGGCAGGCGGGTCTTTCCGGTGGCGGCCTTCATGGCCCCTGCCTATCTCCAGTATTACCGGGCGGCCTACGCGCAGACTCCCGAATCCCCTCCCCTCACGTTGTTCAGCTACACCGCGGTGGGATTCAAAGACGGGGAGTTCTCAGTCCCCGCGGAAAGAATCGACCCCGATATCAGACAGGACTGGGAGTACGTCGATCTCGCCGAAATCGAGCGGAGGGCCCCGATTGTCCTCGAACAGTATCCGGACAACCGGCTGGTCGATCACCTGATTAACAACTGCGCCCTGTGTTACGGGTGTCCCGCGGCGAGGAACTTCGTAATGGGGAGGTGGGAGTGTCCGGTCCCCACAAGTCCCGGGTGCAACGCCGAATGCGTGGGATGCATATCCAAACAGCCGGAGGATTCGGGGTTTCCGCCCGCGCAGAATCGCATCGGTTTTGTCCCCACCCCCGAAGAGATAGCCGCCTTTACGGTACCCCACCTTGATAACGCCGAGGATTCCGTCATAAGTTTCGGCCAGGGGTGCGAGGGAGAACCCCTCCTTGTGGCGGACACCATCGCCGAAGCCGTGAAGGAGGTCCGCAAGCGCACCGGCCGCGGGGTCATCAACATCAATACCAACGGAAGTGACCCCGAGGCGGTGGAAATGCTCTGCAAGGCCGGTATGGAAAGCATCCGGGTAAGCATGAACTCGGCCCGGCCCGATCTGTACCACGCCTACTACCGCCCCCTGGACTACGGGTTCGACGAGGTCCTCGAATCGATCCGCATCGCCGGGAGTTACGGATTGTGGGTGTCCCTCAACTATTTCGTCTTCCCGGGACTTACCGACCACCCGAGTGAAATTGAGGCACTCGACCGGATTCTTGCAGAGGGAAACGTGGACATGATTCAGACGAGGAACCTCAACCTCGATCCCTTCGTCTATATCAGCAGCTTAGGGCTCGAAGGTTTAGGCACCGGCTTTATCGGAGTCAGGAACTGGGCAAGCCGGCTGCGTAGCGAACATGCTTCGGTCCGGCTCGGATACTTCAATCCCTCGAGACGGGTCATCGAAGAGAATCGATAGGGCTCTTTCGGGCGCCGTCGAGCATTCCCGCTTCGTCGAACCAGGTCATGGTCTCTTCGACCGTCTCCTCGAAGGGACGGGGAACGTAGCCGAGCTCCCGGGTCGCCTTGAGATGGGAAATAAATCGGTGACACCGGATCGATTGCATCGAAAAGGGATTAAAGTTGGTGGGCCTCCCGGAGATCCTGCTGAAGGCCCCGGAGAAGTAGGAGAAGAAGAGCGCCGCTGTGTAGGGGATCGCGGTGCGGCTCGTAGCCTTGCCGGTGTGCCGGGTTATGTACGCCGCAAGCTCGAGGAGCGACCGCCAGTGGCCGCTTATAAGATAGCTTTCGCCGCTTTTACCCTTCTTTTCGGCGAGGAGTACGGCCTTCGCGACATCCCGTACATCCACCCAGTTGTAACCGCCGTCGACTAAGGCCGGGAGCCGATGATGATAGATGTCGAGGATCACCTTTCCCATCGCCGATACCTTGAAGTCGTGAGGGCCGATGATGGCGGTCGGATTGACGACGACCACCTCGAGTCCCCGGTCTATCCCCTTCAACGCCTCTAACTGTCCCGCCGCCTTAGAACGGTCGTAGGGCTTGTGGTGATTGCCTAGAGCAAGCTTCCGCGTCTCGTCTAATACTTCTTCGTTGGGCTTGGTGGAAAAGGCGTGAATCGAGCTGACATGGACGAGCCTCCTGACCCCCGATTCCACGCAGGCGTCCACCACCTTGCGGACCCCCTCGACGTTGATCGAGGAAAGATCGGGGTCCTCGGTACCGGTTATGCTGATACGCCCCGCCAGATGGAGGACCGTGTCCGCCCCGGAAAAGAGCCGCATAAGCGAAGCGGGATCGGTTACGTCCCCTCGGATCGTCTCCACATCCAGCCCCTCGAGTCCCCTCAAATCATCCCGCACCATGACTCTGATGTCCCGCCGCTCTTCTAAGAGAATCCTGACCAGATTTGCGCCGAGGTGTCCGGTGGCACCGGTTATAGCCGTTTTCATACCTGAATTGTACGATGTATTATTCAGGTAAGTCCAGCGGAGGGAGATTATTATTTGACCCGGCTAATCTACGGTCAGCCGCACAGCCCGAACCAGCAGCGGCCGTGCTTTTCGATAAGCTCCACGGCGCTTTCCGGCACTTTTCCCGGTTTGTAGAAGTCCAGGTCCTTTTTCTCGGACTGCTCGATGAGGGGGTCCACCAGTTTCCAGGAATGCTTGATTTCCTCCTCCGAAGGAAAGAGAATCTTGTCTCCATCCAAGACCTTACGGACGATTTGCTCGTATGCCTCGGGTGTATTGATCCGAAAAGTCTGGAAATGGTCGAAGTTGAGCTTGACCCCGTCCACCTCGGAGAACTTGCCCGGCTTCTTGACATTGAGCATCAAGTCGATCTTCATGTTCGGCTGGATCTCGATGATCAGGGAATTCGGCGAAGTATGCTCGATCCGCTTATCCTGAGCGCAGAATTCCTTGAACTGGATGTAGATAAAGGACTGGCCGGTGGGCATCTTCTTGCCGGTACGGACGAAAAAGGGGATCCCCGCGAACTCGAAGGTATCCACGTAAAAGGTGCATGCAAAGAAGGTGGGTGTTTTTCCTTCGTCTTCGATCCCGGTGTATCTGCCTACGGTAAAATCATCAGAAGGGCGGACGGACCGCATGATTTTGACCTTCTCGTAGGCGATCTCCTTCTGGCTCAGCTCGATGGGCTCGCCTATGGCCAATGTCGAGAGAATTTGGAGAACATGGTTCTGCACCATGTCCCGGATGACTCCGGTCTTCTCGTAGTAGTCGAGGCGATTCTCGATCCCGCTGTCCTCGTCGATGACGATCTGGATGTGGTCGATAAAGTCCTTGTTCCAGATTCCGTGGATGATGTCGTTCTTGAAGCGGAGGACCAACAGGTTCTGTATGAACTCCTTTCCTAGGTAGTGGTCCACCCTAAAGATCTCTTCGTCGGTGAAGGCGTGCTTGAGGATTTCGTTGTAACTGACCGCGGTATCATAATCGAAGCCGAAGGGCTTTTCCACCACCACCTTCTTTCTGACACCGTCGCCTAAGTAGGTGTTGATCTTCTCGATCCCAGCCACCGCCTGCTCGTAGAGATCGGGATGCAGGGCCAGATAGTATATGAGCTCGATCTCTCCGGAGTCGCTCAGCTTCTTTTGGAGCACCTGGAGAACCTTCAGGTTGTCCGACTCCTCTTTCATATCGTACCGGATATACTCGACACGGCTCAAGAAATCCTCATCCCGGATATCCTCGGAGGTCATATCCTCGATAAACTCCTCCCGGGTCTCGAACCTTCGTCCTAAGAAGAGAATCGTTAGATCGTATTCCTTATGAAAGAGCTCGTAGTAGGCGGGAATGAGCTTTTTCCGGGACAAGTCCCCGGTCCCGCCGTATTGAATTATTATTTGTTTCATCTCCCGATCCTCCCGTCTCGCAGTACTATGGTGGTGTCTAACCCCTTGAAGTAACTCGCCGGTATCGACTCCCGATCGCCGGTCTCTTTGAAACGCCGGTATGCCTCAACCTTCCCCTCGCCTAAGAAAATAAGCACCTGAGCAGAAGCCCTCGAAAGCGTTTCCAAGGTCATCGTCAGGCGCGTAGGCGGAGGCTTCGGCGAATCGGTGAGATACACCGTCTTCCCCTCGGCATGCAGCACCGGGTGTCCGGGAAAGAGGGATGCCACATGTCCGTCTTCACCTACACCGAGAAAGACAACGGATATCTTTGGAAGGTTCTTCCCGTACTCCCGCGCCGCCCGTTCCACCGGCAGGGCTGTATCGGGGAAACGGAGCTGATCCCGGCTGATTCGATCCGTTTCGATGAGTTCCTGGAAAAGCTTTTCTTTGAGCATCTCCCCGTTGTAGTCCCGCTCCCATCTCTCATCCGTGAGATAGAAGGTGTACTTCCCCAATATCTCGTCGGGAAGCCGCCGAATACCCTCGAGTACCGGGAGAACGCTCCGCCCGCCGGGGAGCGCTGCCGAGGGGTGCGGGGTTTCTTCCGCCGCGTCGATGAGGATGTTCCTGCATATTCCGGCTGCTTCTTCCGGTGAATCGACCGTACGTTCCTGCATAATGGTTCTATCTGTAAGATAGTCAATAGCCGTTGGGGTGTCAAAGGCCGGATTATATGGTATAAAGTGACATGTTTGGAATCGACGCCGGCGGGACTTACTTGAAATTGGGAAACCCCCGGGAGGGAGACTTAGAGCTCCATCCCCTTCCCTACTCGAAGGAATGGCTGGAAATGAAGCTCGACCCCCGGGAAGGCCCGTTTTTGATAACCGGATCGGGAACGATGAAAATCCAGGGATGGTTTCCTGATTTTGGGCTCCGGTTCGTGCCCGAACTCCAGGCGATCGGTTTGGGCGGTGCGTATCTATCCGGCAAACAGGAGTGCATCGTCATGAACATCGGTTCCGGGACCCCCATCCTCTATGTCAACCGCACGACCAAAGAGGTGCGGCACCTCGGAGGCACCGGGATGGGTTCGGCTTCCCTTGCCGGGCTTTCCTATTACATGACGGGCATTTCCGACCTCGATCGGATCGATGAGAAGGCCTACGAAGGGAATGCCGACCGGGTCAATCTCCTCATCTCCGACATCTATGAGGATCCCAATCTCGTTGCCCTCCCCGGCGACGTAACCGCCTCGAACTTCGGCAAGTACCAGGATTGGCGTCACCTGGACAACGCTAAAAAGCCGGACGCCAAGGACCTCTTAGCGGCGCTGCACAAGATGGTCGCCGAAACCATTGCGGTCATGGCGAACCTGGCCAGTAAGCAGCACGGGAAGGTCCACCTTCCGGTATCCATAACCGGAGGGGGCACCCTCAACCACGCCCTGGTCAAATATTTAAAGTCGACTTTCCTCTATCTGGATCAGGAGTTCATCATCCCGATAAAAGCTGAGTTCAGCACCCTCTATGGTCTCTTCGTCCACGAAGAGCTCTTAGACTGATCCGTTGAGCAACTTACTGCGCGGCGGGATGCTCCGCGAAATATTCGTACTGTTTAGCGAGGGTCGAGTTCAAATCCAACGGGTCCGAATACAAAGGTTCGGGGGCCTTGTCCATTGCCCCGTTGGAGAGGTTGCCGTTCCCTATAACCGCCTCGAAGTCTTCGGTTACCCCGCGGCGGATGAATAACCGCTCTATTTCCCTGAAAATCGACACCATCGTCTCTATCGCCTCTTCGAAGAGATCGTAAAAGCTTTCATATCTGGTGTAATTCTTCTCGAAAGGATCGGGCCAACCGGACCTTTCGGTATTCATATAGTCGACTCCGGGATCCAATACCCTCGGGTGGTAGAGAGCGAGGTATCGTTTCTTTCTTCCGTACCGCTCATCCCTGAGGTAGGCCTTGTAGGCGCTGTCTTCCCGGGTGGGATCGGTCAATCTATAGAAATAGAGGGCATCCCTCAAGGCGTTCCGGAGGCGGCGGCGGCTCAAATCAGGTTTATTCAGATCCGGATAAGCGGTAAATACCGACTGAATGAGCTCCCTCTGAAACCACTCCATATCCTTGTCGATTCTCGAAAGAGGGAGATAAAAATCGAAATCGAAGAGGCTTTCCCCCGTAAGATGCTCGTAGAGGAGACGATCGATTATTCGTTCGTAGAAGGCGTGTATACGGAAGTATTTCTTGCTCGCCCCTTTTCCCGGCTCGACCCAGCCCGACCGGGAAATGATAAAGGGATGGGTGAACCGGTCCAATACGGCGTGAGTGGCCAACCCGAGCATGAGGGCACCCTCTTTGCAATGTATTGCCCCCGAATCCCCGTGTAAATCACGGATGTCCGGAATAATTCGGGCGGCCAATGCGGTCAGGAAGCTCCCGTAGCCGCCCCTGTGCAGGATCCGCCCGTACTTAAAGGCCCCCGGACGGGTACGCTGATTGTGGTAGAAGAGATCCGGTCCTTGAGAGGCAAAGGCGAAAATCGCCTCATACTCTTCGAGAAGCCGGTCTCCCCTCCCGGCGAAAGCACGCCGCAGAGCCTCTTTTACGAAAAGGTAGTGTGTAATATGCGCGGGCATTGGACCTGGGTTCGGAATTCCATCTTAATCCTGCCAATAGATGTACGGCAGGTTTGTCTGAAGGGTTCGTGTGTGGCTGTTGTCTTCCTGGTAGGTGATAATGGTGACGTTTCCCTCGTGGGTTATATTGATAAGTCCTTGGATGGTGTGAATGATGTTTCCCTGAAAATCGTAGATGTTGACTTTACCCTTCACCTCTTTCTCCTTCAGGCAGTATAGTACAGTTTCAAGCCTAGTACAAGGTATCCTTTACAGGATGTCTTTCAAGTCCTGAATAAGCTTCAGGTTTCTGAGTTTTTGGATTGCCTTCTCCTGAATCTGCCGTACCCTTTCGCGGGTAATCCCTAAGATCTTACCGGTCTCCTGCAGGGTGCAGGGGCCGTCTCCCGCAAGCCCGAAGCGGAGCTTGATAATCCGCATCTCCCGCTCGGACAGATTACTGAGGACCGATTCCAGGGTGTCCTGGAGGGTCATATTAAAAACCAGCTCAAAGGGCTCCTCCGAATTCTCGTCGCATATGAGGTCGGAGAGTTTCGTCGAATTATCGTCGTCCACCGTGGTCTCTAGAGAGGTCGTCTCCTGGGAAATCTTCATGATCTCTTTGACCTTGTCGGTGGGAATGTTCAAATACTGGGCCAATTCTTCATGGCTGGGGTCGCGTCCGAGCTCCTGGGTCATGTGCTTGGCCACGAAATAGCATTTCTTGATAGTGTTAAGCATGTGAATGGGAATGCGGATGACCCGTCCCTTATCGGCCAGCGACTTGATTATGGCCTGACGGATCCACCAGGTTCCGTAGGTGGAGAATCTGCAGCCCCGGGTATAGTCGAACCGTTCCACCGCCTCAATGAGCCCGATATTTCCCTCGTCGATCATATCGAGGAGACTCAAGCCCCGGTACTGATACCTCTTGGCGATGGAGACAACCAGCCGGAGGTTCGAGTTTATCATCAGGTTTTTGAGCTCCCGAAGCTCGTGTTCCTTCTCTTTCCGCCGCTTCAAGAGCTTCTGCTTGTCTTTTTCACCCGCTTCGAACTCTTCGTTGACCGCCTCCAAGGCTTCCCGTGCTTCGGAAATCTTCCGGCCTATCTCCTGCTCGTCATTTATTCCCAAGAGGGGATAGCGTGAAATCTGCTTGAGATACACCGCAAGGGGATCTTTGTCGATGCCGTCTTCCAGCTCGCTCTCGATTATCTTATCTTCTCCGGCTTGTACGTCACTGTATTCCTGGTACATCTATGTATCGCTGTTTTCCCTCTTAGTGCATGTTGCGTTACCGATCGCGCGATATCAACGTAAGTTTATTGTCCCTAAAAGTCAAGAAATTTACCTTTCTACTCGGAAATCTATCACAAACGCGGCGCATTTTCAGGACTGACCGGCTTTCCATTTCTAAAAACTGTAAAAAATAACACCGGTTCCTGGAGATGAGGATTTATCCCTAAAGAGCTTATTATCGTCCCCGGTTCGACCTCCTGTCCTACCGCGACCTCGGTTTCCTCGTTCCCTCCATATACGTAGATATAATCGTCCGGTGACTGGACGAGGACGACGCGGCCGAAACCCCGGTAAGGACCTACCCAGATAACCTTTCCCGAGGATATCGACCGCACGGGATCGCCTTGCGTACCGTGGATCTGTATTCCCTTGAGTTTGCCGTC
>JBKHAJ010000129.1:0-9824 GCA_046542935.1 Spirochaetia bacterium
TGCTCCTGTCGGCGAACGACTTGAAGCCGAAAAGTTCTATTCCTTTGAGAAACACGCTGACTCCATGATTGATATGTGCCTCTATTCAATACCACAAGCCCGGGGAAGGTCAACAGTAATCGGATTTTGGTTTTTATGAGATTGATGTTATGCAAGGTTTTAAACAGAGCGCCCGATCGGAATCGAACCGACATCTTCAGCTTGGAAGGCTGAGGTAATAACCATTATACCACAGGCGCTTGTTTTCGTTCGGCTTTATATATACCAAATTTCCGCTGTATGGTCAATATTCGCTTAAGAGTTTCTCCCTTGATATATCCCCCGTATTCGGGTAGATTCGATACGAGGAAACTCTTTATAGGAAGGCGTATCATGGGTATTCGGGGCGAAGTATTTTCATCGAAGGCTTCATCGGGCAAACGGACCTATTTTTTCAATGTGAAAGAAAACCGTCACGGTGATTTATTTTTGAATGTGGTGGAGAGCAAAAAACAAGGCGAAGAAAGCTTCGAACGCCATTCGATCATCGTCTTCGAAGAGGATCTCGACACCTTTCTCGAGGAATTCGGAAGGGCCACCGACTTTATGAAGAAGAACCGGAAACCGAAGAAAGAGTAGCACCGCCACCGCGATTTCCGTGGGAAGTCCCGTCGGACCCGGGGGAAGCTCTCCGTGATTAGGGCGCGGACCTTGATGGACCGCAGATTTATCTCGATACCCAATCCCCTATGGCGACCGGGCCCAGGATCTCACTACGACGATACCGAGTATAACCGCTCCTTGGGCCGCTATCTCAGCAGAACACTCCGCCGGTCCGATATCGGTAAAGACGGAAACAAGCTGTTCAAGAATCGATCACCCCTCAGACCGTTGTTTGTTCTTGGATCCTCTGTATCTCGTCCCGAATCAGCGCGGCCTCTTCGAACTCGAGATTCTTGGCGTGCTCGAGCATCATCGCCTCGAGTTTTTTGAGAAGCTCCTTCTTCTGTTTTGGTATGAGGACGTTGTAACTCTTTTCGATGAGCTCGACGTTGAGGGCCTCGGAACGCCTGCGCTCCTCCTTCCTCCGGACGAGAATGTCCTGGATCGCCTTCTTGATGGTGGTCGGGGTTATCCCGTGCTCTTCGTTGTACGCCTGCTGGATGGCCCGCCTCCGCTCGGTCTCGTCGATGGCCTCCCTCATGGCGTCGGACATACGGTCCGCGTACATGATGACTTGGCCGTTCACGTTTCGCGCCGCCCGTCCGATGGTCTGAATGAGGGAGGTGGCGCTCCTCAAGAACCCGATCTTGTCGGCGTCCAGGATGGCGATCAGCGACACCTCCGGGAGGTCGAGCCCTTCTCTGAGCAGATTAATACCTACCAAGACGTCGAAAGTCCCCTCCCGGAGGTCTTTGAGGATCTCCACCCGCTCGATTGTCTCGATGTCCGCATGGAGGTAGCGCACCTTGAGCCCCAAATTGGAGAGATAGTCGGTCAGATCCTCGGCCATCTTCTTGGTCAGTGTGGTGACCAGGGTCCTCTCGTTCGCGGCGACCCGTCGGGTTATCTCCCCGTAGAGGTCCTCGATCTGCCCCTCGGTCGCCCGCACCACGATTTTCGGGTCCAGAAGGCCGGTGGGACGAATGATCTGCTCCACCATCTTCGACGATTTTTCGAGCTCCTCTTCTTTCGGGGTCGCGCTGACGAAGATCACCTTGTCCAGGAGGGATTCGAACTCTTCGAAGACCAGTGGCCGGTTGTCCAGGGCCGAGGGAAGCCTGAACCCGTAGTCGACCAGCGACTGCTTCCGCGACCGGTCACCGGCATACATCCCCCTGATCTGAGGTACGGTGACGTGAGACTCGTCTATAAAAGTAAGGAACTGCTTGGGAAAGTAATCCAGGAGGACCGACGGGCGCTCCCCCTCCTCCCTGCCGCTCAGGTGGCGGGAGTAGTTCTCGATACCCGAGCAGTATCCCATCTCCTCGAGCATCTCGATGTCGTACTCGGTCCGGTTCTTCAGGCGCTGGGCCTCGACGAGTTTGTTCGCATCCATGAGCTCCTCGTACCGCCGCGCGAGCTCGTCCCTGATCTTGTACACCGCCTGCCGCACCCGGTCCTCGGGCATGACGAAATGCTTGGCCGGATAGAGGGTAAGCTCGTCGAACTCGTCGAGGGTCTCCCCGCTTACCGGATGGACCTTCCTGATACGGGTTATCTCGTCGAAGGAGAGCTCGATACGATAGGCCTCTTCCATGTAAGCGGGATAGATCTCCAAGACCTCACCGCGGACGCGAAAGCACCCCCGGGTCAAGACAGCGTCGTTCCGCTCGTATTGGAGAGTGACGAGGGTGCGGAGCATTTTCTGGAGGTCCATCTCCTGGCCGAGATCGATTTGGATCCGCATCTCCCGGAAGGACGAGGGGCTCCCGAGGCCGTAGATGCACGATACCGTGGCCACAACGATTACGTCCCTCCTTTCCATGAGGGCGGATGTGGCGCTCAAGCGCATCCGGTCTATCTCATCGTTGATGGAGGCGTCTTTTTCGATGTACAGGTCCCGGGAGACCACGTAGGCCTCCGGCTGGTAGTAGTCGTAATAGCTTACGAAGTACTCTACCGCGTTGTCGGGGAAGAACTCCTTGAACTCCCGGTACAGCTGAGCGGAGAGGGTCTTGTTGTGGGAAATGACTAGGGTAGGAAGCTGGGCTTCTTCGATCACCTTAGCCATGGAATAGGTCTTTCCCGAGCCGGTAACCCCTTTGAGTACCTGAAAGCGCTCGCCCTCTTCGATTCCCGAGCTGAGCTCGGCAATCGCCTTTCCCTGGTCCCCCGCCGGCTGATACTCCGAGACTACTTTAAGAAGCCTCATTCGAGCTCGTACCTCTCGGACCGTACCGCGAGCTCCACCCGGAAGCTCTTCCGGTTTCCTTCCCGGAGCACCACCACCTCGACTGTCTCCCCGGGCCTGTTGTCCTCTAAGGCATTGTAGAGGTCGGACCACGTACGGATCCCGATCCCGTCGACCTCGATAATGACGTCTCCGCCGATGTAGATTGTGGACCTGCCGTAACGGACCGGAATGTTTCCCCCGCGGATCCCCGCTCGGTCGGCGTTCCCCCCATCGATGACCCGGGAGACGAGGAGCCCCTCCGAAACGGGAAGTTCGGCGTACCGGACGAGCTCCGGGAAGAGCTGAACCATCACCGCATCGATCCATCCCCGTTGGACCGCCCCGTATTCGATCAGGTCCGGAACAACCCTCTTGGCGGTGTCCACCGAAACGGCGAACCCGATTCCCACCGAGCCGCCGGAGGGGGAGAAGATCATCGTATTGATTCCGATCATCTCGCCGCGGGTGTTGATCAGCGGTCCTCCCGAGTTTCCGGGGTTGATGGACGCATCGGTCTGGATCATGTCCCGGATGATCAGGTTGGTGTCGACCTTGACCGGTCTTCCCACTCCGGAGACGATTCCCGTAGTCAGGGTCCGGTCGTATCCGAAGGGGTTCCCGATGGCCAGGACCTTTTGACCTACCATAAGATCGGAGGAGCTTCCCATGGGGATGGTGACGAGCTCCATGCCTTCAGGATCGAACTTGACAACCGCTAGGTCGTTCTCGGAATCGGTTCCGACCACCTCGCCGGTGTATTGGCGGCCGTTGTGAAGGGTGATGAGGACCTCGTACGCCTTCTCTACCACGTGCCGGTTCGTCAGCACATATCCCCGTTCGTCGATGATCGATCCGGAGCCGCTTCCCCCCTCCCGGGGGACCGGCTCGAGAAACCAGTTGAGCCCGACTACCTTAGTCGAGATGTTCACAACCGCCTTGTTGATCCTCTCATAGACCCGAATATTGTTTTTTTCGTCCTCCGAATACGCTGCCGTTGACTGAACGGGAATGACATCGGTTACAGGGTTCGTCTCGAGACGGTAGGGCTCGACTTCGAGATCCTGAGTCTCGCCGCCTCCGGCGGCCCCGGCGCGGCTGGAATCGAAGTCCGAGGCGGTATTATCGGGAAAACGCACTATACCGAATCCGAGACCGATGAGAAAGAGTACCGCGACTATCGAGGAGACAATGAGAATTACCTGCCCTCTTGTGTAGAGTTTCATAATGATTTTCCCGATTCCACTATACCGAAAAACGGGAAAAGCGCCAATCAGTCCGGAGGTTCAACCCCAGAAGAAATCGGAGTCTCCGTACCTGCGGTACTCGGTCGCCTCGAGCAGATGGGACTTTCCTATCTCCCCGCCTCCGTCCAGATCGGCTATGGTACGGGCTACTTTTAAGATGCCGTGACAGGCCCGGGTGCTCAGGGAGAGCTTCCGGGTAGTACGGGTAAAGAGGAGGGATGAGTCTTCGTCCAAGACGCAGAATTTATCGACAAGTCCGGGGGGAATCCTCCCGTTCCGGTCGAAGGAATATTCCCCGTATCGGGACCGCTGCCTTTCCACGGCCTCTTCTACGGATTGGCGGACTCCTCGGGTCGTTACGGGGGAAACCTGAAGAACCTCCCGAGGATCGATCGGTTTTAAGGGGATCCGCATGTCGATCCGGTCCATGACCGCGGCCCCCAGCCGCTTCCAATAGTCTTCGATCTCTCTTCGGCTGCATAGACAGGGTTTCTTTTCGGCACCGAGATTCCCGCAGGGGCAGGGATTGGCGGTAAAGATAAGCTGGAAATCGGCGGGAAACCAGTAGTTTTTACCCGCCCGAACTATGAACACCCTCCCCTGCTCGGTGGGTTCCCGCAAGGCCTGGAGAATCGATTTCCGGAACTCCGGGACCTCGTCGAGAAAGAGGACCCCCTTGTGGGCCAGAGATATCTCCCCCGGACTCAAACCCCGCCCTCCTCCGATCATCCCCTCCTGACTCGCCGAGTGGTGAGGAAAGCGGAATGGGGGCCGGCTTATGAGCCCCGATGAGGGGATAGGCTGCCCCGCGAGGCTGTAAATTCTGGTGACCTCGAGAGCTTCCGCGGAGGAGAGATCGGGCAGAATCCCAGGCAGCCGCGTCGCGGCCATGGTCTTGCCGCTTCCCGGAGGGTCGAAGAGGAGAAGGTTGTGCCTTCCCGTCGCCGCTATTTGAAGGGCCCGCTTGACCCTGTCCTGTCCGCGGATGTCGGATAGATCGCCGTATCCGTCACGAATGTCCAGGTCCGGGGTTTTCTCTCTCCAGGGTCTTACCCCTTCTAGGACATACTCCTCGAGACGGGGTTTCGGCGATGATATAAGCTCGGATACGGCCCGTACCGCCCCCGCGAGGTCCCTGACCGGTACGATATACCCCTTGCCGTCGACCGCGGCGGCTGCCTCACGGCAGTTATCCGCGGGAAGAATGAATCGATCGATTCCGCGATCGAACCCCGCGCAGACCGCCGAGATGACCCCCTTCACCGGCTCCACCCGTCCGCTCAAAGTAAGCTCCCCTACGGCGAGAATGCTTCGGTCGGGAATTGCGGCCGGCTGCCGGCCGATTTCTCCGGGCGGTTCCTCGAAGGGAAGCGGGATCGAACCTCCCGCCCGAATAACCGCCAAGGCGATAGGGAGATCGAAGCCGGAGCCCTCTTTCCGTACGTCGGCGGGAGACAGATTGACCAGAATCCGCGCCGCGGGAAAGACGAAGCCGCTGTTGCGCACCGCTACACGAACCCTCTCCCGCGCCTCTCTCACCGCCGAATCGGGGAGTCCCACCACATCGAATCCGGGAATGCTTCGACGCAGGTCCGCCTCCACCGACACAACCTCACCCTCGTAACCGAGGGGCGCATAACTGAATATCACTCCGTCCTCCGCCTAGACTAGACATCGGAAGAGGGCTCGATGCTTCATTATCGTAAAGAGTGTACTGTGATTTATTTTTTAAGATACTGTTTCAGAGAAGGGAACGGTTGATGGTGTCCCGGACCGCTCTGTCGCAGGCCTCGTTCAGAGGATTTCCCGCATGCCCGCGGACCCATCGCCAAGAGACGGAAAGGGCGTTGTCGAGAATTTTCAGCTCCTGCCAGAGATTCTTGTTCTTGACCGGTTTCTTGCCCGCTGTCTTCCATCCGTTTGTCTCCCACCGATGGATCCACTCGGTAATCCCCTTTTTCACGTATATCGAGTCGGTATGGAGGACGACCGTTTCCCCTAGTTTATCCTCACTCATAATGATTTCTTGCGCCTTTTTCAAAGCTTCGATGACCGCGGTGAGTTCCATCCTGTTGTTCGTTGTCGCTTCGCTGAATCCCGAGTCGGTTATCTCCTCGAACTCACCGGTATCGAGGCAGTGTCTGAGCACATATGCCCAGGCGCCGGGACCCGGGTTTCCAATGCATCCTCCGTCGGTATGTATTTCTATCGCCATATCCCTTTCTCATCCGGACAGTCGTGTCTCTACCTCCATTTTCAAGGTTTCATAGGGCAGCGCCCCCTGGAGTCTCATAATCGATTCTCCCTTGTGAAACATCATGATGGTCGGTACCGCCTGGACTTCGTACTGTGCGGCGATATGCTGCTTCTTGTCAATATCGACCTTGACGGTGACGATCTTTCCCTTGAGCTCCTTGGCAAGCCTCTCGATAGAGGGGGACACCATTCTGCAGGGACCGCACCAGGTAGCGTAGAAATCGACCAGCACCGGCTTGTCCGCTTGATGTACAAGATCGTTAAACGATTTTGGAAGAGTTTTGTTCATAGGCTTCTCCTTTCTTCGGATCGGCGGCACCTCCCGCCGCATGGAAAAAAGGACCGCCCGAAGGCGGCCCCGTAAGGTTTGATTATTCGTCGTCTACGACCTCGTATTCGACGTCTTCCACATTATCTGCTGAGCGGGCCTCAGGCTCGGCCTGCGGTCCCGCCGGACCGGAACTCCGGGACCCCGCCTGCTGAGCGTACATCTGCTGCGCTAAGGCGTGGGAAGCATGCTTCAGGGATTCGGACTTGGCCTTGATCCGGCTCAGATCGTCGCCCTCGAGGGCTTCCTTGAGCCCGCTGATCTCGGCTTCGATCTTGCTCCTGTCCTCGGCGGAGAGTTTGTCTCCCGCCTCGGCTAACGCCTTTTCGGTGGAGTAGACGAGGTTGTCCGCCTCGTTTCTCGCCTCGACCTTTTCACGGGCCAGCTTGTCTTCTTCGGCATGAGATTCGGCTTCCCGGACCATCCGGTCGATCTCCTGCTCGTTCAAGCCGGAGGACGCTTCGATCCGGATCTTCTGTTCCTTGCCGGTGCCCAAGTCCTTAGCCGATACGTGGACGATTCCGTTGGCATCGATGTCGAAGGTTACCTCGATCTGAGGCACCCCGCGCGGAGCCGGAGGAATGCCCACCAACTCGAACCGGCCTAACGTACGGTTCTGACTCGCCATCTCCCGCTCGCCCTGGAGGACGTGCACGGTCACCGAGGTCTGATTGTCCTCGGCGGTGGAGAATATCTCGCTCTTCTTGGTCGGAATCGTGGTGTTCCGTTCGATGAGCCGGGTAGATACTCCGCCCAAGGTTTCTATCCCTAAGGAGAGAGGGGTTACGTCGAGGAGCAGCACGTCTTTGACGTCTCCGCCCAGGACTCCTCCCTGCACCGCCGCGCCGACGGCTACCACCTCATCCGGATTGACCCCCTTGTGGGGCTCCTTTCCGAAGATTTCTTTGACCAGTTCCTGGACCTTCGGGATCCGGGTGGATCCGCCGACGAGAATCACCTTATCGATGTCCGACGCCGCGAGTCCCGCATCCTCGATGGCCTGCGTGACCGGCTTCCGGGTCTTTTCGATCAAATCCCCCGCCAGCTGTTCGAACTTTGCCCTGGTCAGGCTGTAATTCAGGTGCTTCGGTCCCGTCGAATCGGCGGTGATAAAAGGCAGATTGATCTCGGTGGACTGGGAGCTCGAGAGCTCCATCTTGGCCTTTTCCGCGGCCTCTTTGAGGCGCTGCAGGGCCATCCGGTCCTGTCCAAGATCGATGCCGTAGTCGTTCTTGAAGTTCGTAATCATCCAGTCGATGATCTTCTGATCGAAGTTATCCCCGCCTAAATGGGTGTCGCCGTTGGTCGACTTGACCTCGTAGACGTTGTCGCCGAGCTCGAGGATGGAGATATCGAAGGTACCGCCGCCTAAGTCGTACACGGCGATCTTTTCGTCTCCGGTGTCCCTCCCGAAGCCGTAGGCCAACGCCGCCGCGGTGGGCTCGTTGACTATCCTCTTGACGTTAAGTCCCGCGATCTTCCCGGCGTCCTTGGTAGCCTGACGCTGAGAATCGTTGAAGTACGCGGGGACGGTAATGACCGCGTCGGTCACCGTCTCGCCGAGGTAATCTTCGGCGGTCTTCTTCATCTTCTGCAGGACCGCCGCCGAAATCTCGGGCGGTGAAAACTGCTTTCCCGCGACATCGACCCGAACGTCCCCGTTCGGACCCTGTTTTACCGCATAAGGGACCATGGAGATTTCATTCGAAACCTCGGAGTATTTTCGGCCCATGAACCTCTTTATCGAGGTGACGGTGTTCTGGGGATTGGTTACCATCTGGTTCCGTGCCGGAGATCCGACTAATCTTTCCCCCTTTGCATTGAACGCTACCACCGACGGGGTCGTCCGCTGGCCTTCGGCATTCTGAATAACGACGGGTTCACCGCCCTCCATGACGGCGACGCAGGAGTTCGTTGTTCCCAAGTCTATTCCTATAATTCTTGACATATTTTTTACCTCCGTTATATGAGAATTATCTTATCTATGTGATATATTGCAAGTTGTGTGCCAATTTTCATTCAACTATATAATTGTTTATACTACAAGTAATTATGTGATCACCAAACATGCTCTACACAGATTAGGAATAAACAAGTGGGTCAGATTGACCCTGTCTGCCCTTTCCGGCCCAAAAGAGCGTATCAATACCGTCCGATTTCCCGGTTTCACCGGTTTATTGTGTTTTCCTTTTCCGCGGTCTATACTTGGATAACAGGGACTAAGGAGAATGATATGAACCACCGAATATTCTTTTTCATAGTGATTGTACTCTTCTCTTCCGCCGGGCTCGTCTCCGTCTCAGCTCAAGAGGCGGTCGACATAAACGGGGACGAAAATCCTGACGAAGAGGGACCTAAGTTCTCCTTTAATCTTTCCCTCGGTCTCGGAGCGGCTACCTACAACGATCCCGGGGGAACTGTAACCTATCAGAGTCTGACCCTGGCCCCGGATATCGGCTTCGGCGATTTCGGCATCGGCTTCGAGTTTACCTTGAACTTCCGCTTTACCGGCGGCCCGAACAACGATCAGTTCGTTATCCGCAGGGAAGACTGGGTTCCCGATTCCACCGGCGATATTCTGCAGACCTATCTTCCCAAATTCCGCTATATTCGATGGGGCCACAAAGGGGATCCTTTATTTATCAAGTTCGGGATGATCAATGACGCCACCCTGGGAAACGGATTTATCATGGGAAACTACGCAAACACTCAGTTTCTTCCGGAAAAACCCCTTTTCGGCCTCAACTTCGACTTAGACGGCCGGCTCTTCAATTTTCCCTATCTCGGGATCGAAACCTTTATCGCGAACTTAGCCGCCTTCGACGTTATCGGAGGCCGGATATACGCCCGGCCTTTAGGCTGGATCGAGAACGAGGTGTTTCGTGAGCTCCAAATCGGTTTTACCGTCGCGGGTGATCGAGACCCTTACTTCCATCTCGCGGATAGGGACTATAACAACGACGGTGTCCCCGATACCGGGCAGGTCCTGATCTTTGGGGCCGACCTCTTTCAGCCTCTCCTCGCGAAAAAGGCGGTAAGCCTCGCCCTCTTCGGTGACTTCGCCGTGGAGAACGGACATCCCGGCGGCATGGTCGGCTTCGGCGGCCGTTTCGTCGATGTT
>JBKHAJ010000130.1:0-9768 GCA_046542935.1 Spirochaetia bacterium
TTGCCACTCGGGACCACGAGTGACTGTGATCGATAAAGGAGACGATGGGACAGACCCTCGACAGCCTCGCCAGTACCGAGACCGCTTCCGGTGAAGAGCTGATGATTTCCGTGGAAATCTTGAACGGGACCAATCGAAACGGCCTCGCTTCGCGGACGGCACAGCTCTTCAAGAGCTTCGGGTACGAGGTGGTCCATGTGGCGAACGCGGAGAGCTTCGACTACGAGGCGACTCTCGTTTTAGATAGATCGGGTAATATCAATAAGGCCCAGAAGGTGGCTAATATTATTACCTGCAAGCACGTCAATACGGTATTGGAGGAAATACCTGAGGAGGCCGAGACGGAACCGGACAAGATTGTAGATGTTACGATAATATTGGGAAAAGATTTTGATGGCAGATACTGTAAAAACTGAGACCCTGGTAAAGGAACTCTCCGAATTTATCGACGACCACCGAGGCATCGATACCGTTGCCTTATATATAGGGGACGCGAGCAGCTTTACCGACTACTTCGTAATAACCTCGGTGTCGAGTTGGGCGCATTTGAAGGGACTTTTCAGAGAGGTAAAGGATTTTCTTAAAAACAAGGGAATTCGCACATTGCACCATCAGAGAATAATGAACGACGATACCTGGGTGCTCATCGACTTCGGGAACATCGTCGTTCACCTCATGGATAAAGAAATGCGACAGTTCTATGAGCTGGAAAAACTGTGGTTTTCCGGCACTCCGATCTATCAATCGTCGAAGTCATCGTAGTCTAATCCGTCGTCGTACTCGAATTCTTCCTCGTCCTCCTCGAAGAATTCCTCGTCCTCCTCTTCTTCTTCCTCTTCCTCATTTTCATCCTCGCCGTCGAACTCCTCTTCGAGATCGTCTTCGTAGTCGTCCTCGAAATCGTCCTCGTACTCACTCTCGTAATCGTCGAAATCGTCGTCGTAAAATTTATCGTCCGCTTCGTCACCGCTCATGTCGAGGAAGCCGGAGAAAAGCGGTTCTTCAGAATCGAATAGGCTCATTCGCGCCTCCCGTATGATTTTCTAGTGACAATCTAAGGTGAACCCATTGGAGTGTCAACTATTTTAGGGGTCTCCTCCTAAAAAAATGGGAGCTTGCGGCATCGGGTACTTCCGGTTAGACTAAAGTCCTATGAACATCGATGAATTGATTGCGATGGCCTTGGAAGAAGATTTGGACGGCACCGGTGACGTTACTTCCCGGGCCATTTTCGGAGTCGAGGAGGGGAAGGCCGTTCTCATCAGTAAGGCTCGAGGCGTCTTAGCGGGGACCGATCCCTTTGTCAGGGTTTTCTCGACGGTGGATCCGTCGATCCGGGTAAGTCTTTTTAAAAATGACGGGGATTTTCTAGAACCGGGCGCCAGGGTGGCCGAGATGTCGGGAAAGATCCTTTCCCTTCTGACCGCGGAGCGGACCGCGCTGAACTTCCTCTCGTATCTTTCGGGAATCGCAACCAAGACACGGAAAATGGTCGCCGCAGCATCCGAGGGGACGACCATCCTCGACACGCGAAAGACCCTTCCCGGGTATAGAATGCTCGCTAAATACGCCGTGCGGATAGGGGGCGGTAAGAATCACCGCATGGGACTCTACGACATGGTCCTCATCAAGGATAATCATATCGACGCGGTGGGCTCGATTACCGAGGCGGTCCGCAGAATAAGGGAAAAGTGGGGAGACACATACCGTATCGAGGTCGAATGTCGTGGTTTGGACGAGGTCAGAGAGGCCTTGGAGCTGGAAGTAGATGTGGTTATGCTCGACAACATGAACCCCGGCACGGCGGCCGAGGCGGAGGCCCTGAGGCGGGGGATGGGGAAAGAGACGGATAAGGGAAAGGTCCTTTTCGAGGTATCGGGAAATATGGACGAAGAGAAGATCAAGAGGTTTTCCCCCGGGGGGGTCGATTACATCTCGATAGGCGGATTGACACATTCGGTAAAGGCCTTCGACTTTTCATTGATAATTGAACGATAGAGCCGGATATGAACAGCTTTGACGTTTTGGTTGTAGGAAGCGGAATTTCGGGGTTGAGCGCCGCCCTCGCGGCGGCGGAGGGGGGACTCGAGGTATGCATCCTCAGCAAGGAGAGCGCCCTCTACGAGTGTAACACCTTCTATGCTCAAGGGGGTATTGTCGGCGAGGGGATACAGGACAATCCGGAGCTCTTGGCCGCCGATATCATGGAGGCGGGGGATTATCTGAACTACGCCAAGGCGGTCAATCTCTTGGCCGAGGAAGGACCGAGGGTCGTCAACGAGTACCTCATCGAGAAGGCCGGAGTCCCCTTCTTTCGGAACGACGAGGGAAATTTTGATCTGACCCGCGAGGGGGCTCACAGCGTCCGCCGTATTCTCCACGTCAAGGATGAATCGGGAAAGGCCATCGAATTAGGCCTCCTCGAGCAGGTCAGAAAAACCCCTAACATCGTCGCCCTTTCCAGGCACATCGCCATCGATCTGATAACCAACAGCCATCACGGCCGGAATACCGATGAGCGGTATAAAATGACTAAGGTGATCGGGGTCTACGCCCTGAACGAGGAATCCGGAGAGGTCGTCCGGGTCTTTGCACCGGCGGTGGTACTTGCTACGGGGGGAGTCGGAAACCTCTTTCTCCATACATCCAATCCCGCCGGAGCGATGGGAGACGGAATCGCCATGGCCTACCGGGCGGGGGCGGCGATACTCAACGCCGAATATATCCAGTTCCATCCTACCAAGCTCTTTCACCGGGACGTCAAGCGTTTTCTCATAAGCGAGTCCCTCCGCGGTGAGGGGGCGAGGCTCATGAACAAGCGGGGCGAATATTTCATGGAAAAGTACAGTCCGGAGCTGAAGGATTTAGCTCCCCGGGACGAGGTGGCCCGGGCCATCTACCGTGAAATAGAGGTGGACGACGAAGCCTTTGTCCTCTTAGACGCCACTAGGATCGAGGGAATATCACTCAAGGACCGCTTCCCCGGTATCTACGAACAATGCATCGGCCTAGGAATCGACATCGAGAAAGAGCCGATTCCGGTTGTTCCCGGGGCCCATTATTTCTGCGGAGGTATCAAGACCGATTTAAACGGTAAATCCACCGTCAAGGGGCTCTACGCCGTGGGGGAAAGTGCCTGTACCGGGGTTCACGGGGCAAACCGGCTCGCCTCGGTGTCGCTCCTCGAGGGGCTCTTTTTCGGTGTCCGGGCGGGCAGACATATTGCCTCCAAGAAAAAACGGCTCTCCGGAAGTCTTACGGCAAAGATCCCCGAGTGGATCTACCCGGACCGGACGTTGGAGTTCGATCCGGTCCTGATCAGTCACGACCTCCTCAACATCCGAATGACCATGTGGAATTACGCGGGGATTATCCGGACCCGGAAGCGGCTTCAACGGGTCTTGAACGACCTAGGTTATTTGAGCCACCGGATCGAGCAGTTTTATCAGGAGGCCCGGATGACTAAGAGCATCATCGAGCTCCGCAACGCGGTGGTAACCGCGTCGCTGATAGCCAAGGCGGCCCACAGCAACCCCGAATCGAGGGGGGCCCACTTTGTCCGCTCCTAAAATCCCTTGGTTCATTGACAATTCCTATGGTTTAATTATAATAGACGAATTATGGGAGGAGTTCGGATCCTCTCCCCCGGTAAGATCAATCTTCACCTTCAGGTGGGACCGCGGCGGGAAGACGGATATCACGAGATCAAATCCCTGTTTCAGATGATAGGTTTATATGACGAAATCGTCATACGTTCTTTGAAAGATGAGGGAATTTGTCGTGTCCGGGGCGATTTCGACTGTGTGCTCAAGGATAATCTGATAAGCAGGGCGGTGGAAATTTTCCGCGAGGAGACCGGTATATCCAAAGGGGTATCGATTCGGGTGGACAAGATAATACCGGCGGGTGCGGGTCTCGGAGGAGGTTCCGGTAATGCAGCGTCGGTACTCTCGGCTTTGAATATCTTGTTTGCCGCGGGTCTTTCACGGAAGGAGATCATCGCGCTGGGCGGACTCCTGGGATGCGATGTCCCGTTTTTCTGCGGCACAGCGGCCGCGGTGGTTACGGGGCGGGGTGAGAATATCCGCCCGATCAAGCCTCGAGGCGGTCTATGGGCGGTTCTCGTGTGTCCCGAACAGCGGATCGGCACAGGGGATGCGTACGCCTGGTTCGACGAGGACACCGCCGGAGAGGCTCCCGATTTCGACTCGACCTCCGCGATCTTTGAGTCCTACGGCAAAAACGAACCGTCGGATTGGCGGTTTTCGAACTCCCTGTTCAGCCCGGTAAGCCGAAGAAAGGCGGTTGTGGCTGAAACAATCCTCCGAATAGGGGAGTGCGGTGCCGAATTTACCCAGATGTCGGGGAGCGGAAGTTCATGTTTTGGGATTTTTTCCGAAAAGCCCACAGCGGAACACGCCGCGAGTATCCTTCGTAACGAGTACGACAAGGTTTGGGTGGTGCGATTACTTGAACAATCGCCAATCGCCACTATACTATACAATGGGACTGCATGAAAAGGAGGACTTCATGGAGATCACTGACATCAGGGTGCGAAAGGTTGATGCGGACGGTAAGCTGCGAGCGTACGTGACGGTAACATTTGACGACTGTTTTGTAGTTCACAATGTAAAAGTGATCGAAGGAAAGAGCGGAACCTTCATCGCCATGCCGAGCAGAAAAACGAAGACCGGGGAGTACAAGGATGTTGCTCATCCGATCAACTCCGATTTTCGACACAAGCTTCAGAGCAAAATCCTCGACGCTTACGAGACGGCCGAGGATGCCGTGTCGCCGGGGGAAGACGCAAATTCTCATGAGGACACCGAAGAAATAGATGCCTGACGGGCGGCTCGTTCGTCGGATGTAAAAATCAATTGGGACGTCGGCAAGCGGTAAGCCACATGGTTTTGGTCCATGCATGCGCAGGTTCGAATCCTGCCGTCCCAGATACACCCTTTGAATTGGTAATACAGTAAGGAGAACTATATGGAGCGAAAGATTCTGAATGTTACTGAGCGTACCGAGCTCAGGAAAGCGGCATCCCGGAGGGCCCGAAAGAACGGAAAAATACCGGCTGTCATATACGGAAGTGCTCACCCGGCGAATATATCGGTGGACGCACACGAGTTCAGTAAGAAATTTCATACGATTTCGGAAAATACGATCATAAACCTCAAGAGCGACGGACAGCAGTGGGACGTCCTTGTCAAGGATTATCAGGAGGACATTATCTCCGGAGACATCCTACACATCGATTTCTATGAAATCGAGAAGGGCAAGTCTTTGAAGACCCATGTTCCCATCCACACCACCGGTACCCCCCCGGGTGTCAAGGAGGGGGGAGTTCTGGAGCAGCGGCTCCACGAATTCGAAATCGAGTGTCTTCCCAAAGACCTCCCGGAGACCCTCGTTATCGATGTTTCTCACCTGAGCCTCGGCGATTCCATTCATGTAAGCGATATCCCCGTGCCGGAAGGGGTGCACGTCCTCAACATGCCCGATCAGGTTGTGGTCGTCATTTCCACTCCGAAGATGGAGATTCCCGAGGAAGAGGAAGAGGTTGCCGAAGGTGAAGAGATGCTCGAGGGCGAGAAAGCCGAAGGAGCGGAAGGCGCCGAAGGGGAAGAGGCGGAAGCCGAGGAATAATCCCTGCTTACCGTTATCGGTCTCGGAAATCCGGGAGAAACCTACCGAAACACCCGGCACAACGTGGGCTTTTGGACCGTCGAGGCGGTCCGGAGGTTGTGTCAGGAGAAGATCAGCCTCAAGAAATCCCTCTTCCGGCCTTATCTCTTCGGAAGGGCTGAAATCGCGGGGGTAAAACTTGCTCTAGCTAAGCCTCTCACCTATATGAACCGGTCCGGGGATGCGGTCCCGGATATCATGCGCAAGGCCGGAACCGACCTCGATGAACTGCTCATCGTATGCGACAATATGGACCTTCCTCCCGGGGAGCTTCGCTTCCGCCTGCGCGGAGGCGGGGCGGGGCAGAAGGGGATGAACTCGATAATCGACTCCCTCGGAACGGACAATTTCCCAAGGATCTTCGTAGGAATCGGCCGGCCGGCCCCTGGGGTGTCGGTGGTCGATCACGTCTTAGGCGTCCCCGGCCCGGAAGAAGCGGCTCTCCTCAGGGAGGCAGTCGGTGCCGCGGCGGAGGGAATCCTCAGAATGGGGAGGGAACCCGCCGAGAGGATAATGAATGAGCTCAACGGCAGAAAAGCGGATCGTTGACGCGGTCCGGTCTTATCTCGTATGCGCCTCCGTTCCGCGGGACGCCTCGATTCTTGTCGGAGTCTCGGGCGGTCCCGACAGTGTGGCTCTCCTGAGGGCCCTCCACACCCTCGATTTCGAGCTTTCCTGCTGCTACTACGATCACGGCCTCCGTGCGGCGGAGGAAACCGGCGCCGAGAGAGAGTTTGTCCGGCGGCTGGCGGGGGAATTGGGTATTTCCTTCTATTCGGAAGCTGCGCCCCCGGGCAAGATCGAGGAATATGCTCGAGTCGAGGGGACCGGAATCGAGGCCGCCGCCCGGAAGCACAGATACGACTTTTTGCGAAGTATAGGGAAGACGACGGGCGCCGGATATCTCGCCCTGGGGCACACCCGGGACGACCAGGACGAGACGGTCCTTATGAGGGTGTGCCGGGGAGCGGGGTTTTCGGGGCTCACCGGGATCCCTGAAACGGGGAACTCCCTCTTAAGACCCCTGATCCACAGCACCCGGGGAGAGATTGTCGATTACCTCGACTCGATAGGCCAGGACTACCTCACCGATTCCACGAACGAGGAGTGTTACTTTCTCCGTAACAGGGTAAGAAACCGGGTAATGCCTCTCCTCTCCGAGGTATTTCCCGGTTTGTCCACCGCCCTCGAACGGTTCAGAGAAAAGGCCGGCCTCGCCGATGATTACCTGAAAGAAGAGGCCGGCCGGAGAGTTCCCTGGACACGGGACGGTGAGGAATATCTTACCGATTACAACCGCTTCCTCGACGCTCCGGGCATCGTGCGGCTCTATTCCCTCTACTCCGTTTTCGATTCCCTGACGGCGGATAAGGGGGAGTCAAAAGAGCTCCCCTATAGATTTTTGAGGCCTCTGGTATTCCTCGAAGAATCGCTCCGGGAGGGGACCATTCCCCGGCCCGAAGAGGCCGGCGCAATCCTCGCCCGTGGACACGGTATAAGACTAGAGGTCCGATCCTTCCGAACCGGGCTTCGTCTTGCGGCCCGGCGCGATGTTGCCAAGGCGTCGAAAAAAGGATATTGTGTTTTTTTGGAGGATAACTTTCCGTTTAATTCGGAGCTCTTAGGTTTGCAAATAGAGAAAACTTTGGTATCTTCTGACAGAGGTGAGGGACCACGGATCGATTTCGAAGGACTTGTGAGTCCTATTGTTGTGAGGTCGTCGCGGCCGGGAGACACCATACAATTAAAGGAAGGGAAGAAGAGGGTACGGAAGCTCTTTCAGGAATGGAAGATCGGGAAAGATGATACCTGGCGAATCCCCGTTCTCGAGGACGGAGGGGGGGTTAAGGCGGTACTCGGTTCCTTTGCGGACGCGGCGGATAGATTCGCCGCAGATATCCCTTCTGCAAATCCAAAGCAACCAAAAACTCAACTGGTATTCAGCAAGTTTGGAGTAAGGCGTAGTGAATTTTCAGAATAATAACCAGAACAATCAGAACAACAACGGGAATAAGGAACCGAACAACAAATTCAATTTCGGAAATAACCGGTTCGCCCTGTTCTTTCTCATAACCCTGGTCATCATGTTCATCCTTCTGTTCATGTTCAACGACAATTCCACGACTACCGAGATTCCCTACTCGGTATTCCTCGGGTACCTCGAGGACGGACAGATGGATTCGGTAAAAATTATTGAAAACAAAGAGATTCAAGGGACCTTGAAAAACCGGAGCGGTGATCTCACGATGTTTACCACCAAGATTCCCTACTATGACGAGCAGCTCATGCTGACTCTGCGCGAGCAAAACGTCCAGGTGACCGGGGCGGAGGAGAACGTGAGTCCCTTCCGGGTGTTTCTCGAATTTCTCCCCTGGGTTATCGCCTTTATCTTTATTTTCTACATGTTTAGACAGATTCAAGGAGGCGGAAACAAGGCTTTTACCTTCGGTAAGTCCCGGGCCAAGAAATATCTCGATACGGGAAAGCGGGTGACCTTTTCCGACGTCGCCGGACAGACCGAGGCCAAGTACGAGGTGCAGGAGATTGTCGATTTTCTCAAAAATCCCGGGAAATTCGTCAAGATAGGTGCTAAAATCCCTAAGGGGGTTCTCCTCGTGGGAATGCCGGGAACCGGAAAGACGTTGCTGGCCAAGGCCATCGCCGGGGAGGCGGGAGTGGCTTTCTTCCACATGTCCGGGTCCGACTTCGTCGAGATGTTCGTCGGAGTGGGTGCGAGCCGGGTACGGGACCTCTTCGAGCAGGGAAGAAAGAACGCCCCGTGTATCCTCTTTATCGATGAGCTCGACGCGGTCGGAAGGACCCGGGGCGCCGGCTACGGCGGGGGACACGACGAGCGGGAACAGACCTTGAATCAAATGCTCGTGGAGATGGACGGTTTCGACACCAAAGACGGTGTCATCATCTTAGCCGCTACCAACCGGCCCGACGTGCTCGATCCGGCGCTGCTGCGTCCGGGCAGGTTCGACCGGCAGGTGGTGGTGGACATGCCCGACCTGAACGAGCGGGAGGAAATATTAAAGATCCACGCCCAGAAGATAACCCTCGACAAGGATGTCGATCTGAGGAGGGTCTCCCGGGCCACTCCGGGTACTTCCGGCGCCGATCTGGCCAATCTGGTCAACGAGGCGGCTCTCTTCGCGGCGAGACGGAACAGCGGAACCGTAACCCACGAGGATTTCGAGGAGGCCCGGGACAAACTCCTTTTAGGTGTCGCCCGCAGATCCAAGGTTATTACCGCCGAGGACAAGAAGATGACAGCATACCACGAGGCGGGGCACGCATTGATGCACTATTACTGCAAGAATGCGGACCCACTGCACAAGGTAACGGTCATTCCCCATGGGCGCGCCCTAGGCCTCGCCCTGTCGCTTCCCGAGAAGGATTCGTACTCCAAGAGCAAGGGGTGGCTTACCGACCGGATCAAGATTGCCATGGGGGGGTACGTTGCCGAAAAGATGATCTATACGCAAACATCAACGGGGACGAAGAACGACATCGAACAGGCAACCGAGATAGCCCGGAGGATGGTGACCGAATGGGGGATGGACGACGATCTCGGGTTCATCAGCTACGGCCAGGAGGACGAGCCGATCTTTTTAGGAAAAGAGATCGCCCGGCACAAGGACTACTCCGAGGAGACCGCCGGAATGATCGATACGGCTATCCGCCGTATCCTCGAGGCCAGTATGACGGAAACCAAGGAGATCCTCGAAGAGCATCGGGATCAATTAGTGACTATCGCCGAGACCCTTTTCCAGAAGGAGACCCTCGACGATCGGGAAATCCGGGAGCTCATCGGTTTTCCTCCCTTGACCAAGGACGAATCGGAAGAAACCGACACAGGATGAAACGGTTCCTCTTGCCCGCGGCGGCCCTATTTTTCCTCTTATCGGCCGGCTGCGCCACCTACAACACTACCGATTATGAAAAGCCCTCTTTGAGCGAGGCCACCGTCGACGAGATCAAGGCGATCCTCGAATCGGGGAGAGCTGCGGAGGCAGCGGCATTGGTCTCGGCCCTCAGGGAGAGGCGGGTTCCCGTGGACCCCACCGATCTCGA
>JBKHAJ010000131.1:0-9670 GCA_046542935.1 Spirochaetia bacterium
CGAACGTTTCCCCCCGCTTCGGGAACCGCGTAGAACACCTCGTCCACTTCGTCATAGAGGTAGATGTACCCCCCATTCCGCTGGGTCTCCCGGAGGGTCACCCGTTCACCGCCTATGAGCACATCCCAGGCATCCATACCGGTCTGCTTGTAGAATCCGTCGTCGTGCTTGAAGTGGAGATAAGCCTCGGAGGGATCATACTCCACGTCGGCGGCAGGGCGGATCTTGGCCAGGAGCTGTTCGCCATCCGCGGCTCCAACCGATTTTATCAAATCCTGTTCCCGGGTATTGCGGACGAACACGGTAGGATAGCCCGAAAAACTGAAGTGGTCGAGATCGGGATTTCGTTTTTCGTTCTTCGTGTCCTCCACCCTGACGGGAACGAAATTCCGGTTGATATACCGAATGAGGGTCTCGTCGGTAAAGGTGTTCGCCTCCATCCACTGACAGGGCCCGCACCAGCTCGGAGCGGTTATCAGGACGAACATGTTCTTTCTTACTGATCCGGCCTTAGCCAAACCACGGTCGTAGTCGTTTATCCAATCTATTTCCTCGGCAAAGGCGGGGACGGCTGCCGCCGCGAGAATGAAGACCAGGAGTATACGATAGATCTTATTCATGGATTCATCTCCTATATATATTACTTCAATGATATAGTACTATTTTTATCCTGGACTGCCAAGGGTACCGGCGGCTACTCTTCTATTTCCCAAAAAAAGAGATCGGTCCGTGCCGCGTCGGAGGCCCGCTTGCCCGACACCCCCTCGGACCGAACGTAGGCGATAGATTCGGCCAGCTCGGGCGACTTCCGGACCACCGCATCATAGTACTCCGCGGCCCGGGACCGATCTCCCCCGCGGTGATAGGCCTTCGCCAAGAGGAGGTCGATCATCACCGAATCGGGGCGAACCGCCTTCCCGCGGTAAAGATAATCGATAGCGGCTTCAGCGTCGTTCTCGAGGAGCATAAGATTCGCCAGATTGATATACGCCGAAAGACCCTTCGGATCCGTTTCAAAAGCCGCCCGGAAACTCGCCTCCGCCCTTCCGGTTTCACCGAACCTGGCGTGGAGGATTCCGAGCATGTTGAGCCCTTTATATCGGCTCCTTCCCGAAGCGGAGTCGATCTCGCCTTCTAACCGTTCGGTGACCTGCTCGTATAATTTACTGCGCACGGCGGCAAAGCTCCGGTCGACGGCCTCCGCGATCCTTCCGGGAACCGGCTCCACCACCTTAAAGGGACTTTCCGGAAGCGGCAGAGGGGGATAGACCGACCAGGCGTCCCGGACGGGAAGAAATTCAATCTCCCCGGTATTCGAATATCTCTTGTAGAGAGCGGACGCGCTCTTCCAAGCGGTGTAAAAACCTCGGTTTACCACCGTCGCCTCGAGAGGAACCCACAGGGTACCCTCATATTCTATAACGGCAAGATCGTCGTCTTCGAACTGCCACCTGTTCGCGGCGGGCTCCCCGGTATCGAAGGCGAAAAAGACATGTCCCGGCGAGGTCATAATCGCGGTGGCGATACCCGACGACTCGAAGAGAGAGCACAAGAGGGAGGTGGAATCGTCGCAGTCACCGGAGCGGTAGTAGAGGGTCGTCCGGGGAAAACGAACCGTGTCCACGGCGCGGGAGTTTTCGAGAACGCTGCTGATCGGGGAGGCGGGATCCTCGATGTACTCGATTCCGTATGCACCTAGACCGTCGAACAGAGCGATTCCCCGCAAAAATTCCCCGCTCAATCGATATCTATGCCGTATATCCTCCCGCGCGGTGACCGCCGAAGCGACCCGGTGGGAGAACCGGGAGACCACTTCTTCGTTGGGAGTGACGAATGCGGCGAGCTTCTCCGATTCGTCCCAGGAGAGGGCTGTCCGTCGGTACAGGGTCGTCCCGGCGGAGGATGTAATCTCGTACCGCTCCCCATTCACCGAATAACTCAAGGTAATCCCGACCTGAACAGGAAGGTCTTCCTCGAGGGCGAACACCTCCCGGTTGAATCGGACAGGTAATTCGATGACGGCCTCGCCGCCGGAAGGAATGCTCTCCACCTCACCGGCGGAGGGAAAATCCATAAAGTTCTTGATGAAAACCTCCGCGCGCAGTTTTTTCGCCGGCTCGTTCCCCGGATTTACCACCTTAATCGTTCCCGCCGGATTCCGGGTGTAGTATTGGATAAGGGATGGGAACAGGCGGTCGATATCTACAGAATCGATTTCCAGGGGAGTGACCCGCGGGGCCGGCGGCGACTGATACAGCTCGAATTGCCGTTTAAGCTCGTCGATCTCCTCGGCACTTTTTGCATCATCAGGGGCTCGATAGAGGATCTGCTCGTAAAGCTTGACTGTCTCACTGTACTTGCCCCGGGCCGATTCCGGACCGAGGGTCAACAGGATCTCGAGGGTCGTATCCTTGAGCCGCCGTGCGCCGTCCCGCAGGATCTCGAGCTCGAGGGCGGCGAGCCTCCGTTCGGCACGGGAATCGAAGGGGTCCGACTCGAGGAGCCGCTCCCACACCGCCATGGCGGCCTCCGGGGCGCCGTTTTCTTCGTACAACGCCGCCTTGCGCCCGAGGGCATCGACATCGTAGGGGTCATCCTCGAGGGTCCGGTTGATCCGTATGAGCTCCTCCTCGAATCGGACATCGGCCTTTCGGGCAAGAGCATACTCCCTGTCGAGGAGTTTGATTATCCTCCGCCCGGTATAATCGCTCAAATAGATGAGACCGGTGCCGGAGTCCACCGCCACATCCATCACTGTAGAAAACCCGCCGCCTTCGGGAGAAGGAATCGCATCGAGGGACCACACCGGCTCGCCGTTCCTCTTGAACCGAGACAGTCCCTGCGGAGAGAGGAGCAGGAAATCACCGTTTTGAAATACCGCCATTCCCCGGGTACCGGTAAGCTCATTGGAATCGGCTAAGGGGATCAAACTGTCTACCAAAATCCCTTCCGGCGAATAGATGCGGATATGACGGTCCATGGTGTCTTTGATCCAGATATTCCCGCTCGGCCCGGCGGTGACCGCGGTAATGTAGGAATACTCGGTGGTAAAGATATCGAATTCTACTCGTTCCCTGCCTTTGAAGAGTATCGCCCGCTTTCCATTCGAATCGACGACGAAGGGGCTTCCGTCGGGAAGGACCGCGAGCCCCGCCGCGCCGCTTACGGCGGTTCGGGTCCGCTTAGGCCGCTCGGCGCCGGGAACGTAGGAATATATCTCACCGCCGGTAGACGGCATAAAAAACACGGTGCCGCCGGGAGTGGTATCAACGGCAAAGGCGTAGGAGTAATTTCCCTCCTCCACGAGGACCTTCCCCGGGAAATCGAGAACCCTGAAGTACCGGTCCATTTCCAAGGCCAGGGAGTTTCCCCCCACCAGGAGATTCCCTTCCCTTCCCATGGCCAGTGAATAGGGATAGACCTGGACATTCTGCACCGGAAGGCGGGCGGCCGGGATTGCCCCGGCGGCAAATTCGTCGACGTACACCGGCGGCTCACTCCCCTCGAAGGCTGAATAATCTTCGACAGCTCCCCACAGGGCGAAAACCGAACGCCCGAAATCCGCGCCCATTCCCGGCTTCCAGGGTCCGAAGAAGCTTACCGGATCGGCCTCCTTTTCGTCGGAGTTCCGAGTCAGGGAAAGGGAGACAACCCGGCTGCCTTCGTCATTGGCCGCATTGACCAGCAGGGTGAACTTCCCCTCCTCGCGTCCGGTACGCCCGCCGCGGCCGTTTCCGGGAACATACCCCGCAGTTTCGAGCCACCCGCCGCTTAGAAGGATCCTGCCGTCATACGTCATCTCGACGTAGTATGCAGCTTCGACTAAGGATTTTTGGATAAATTCCCGGTTCGGCTCGGTATCAGGGTAGATCGTCGGTTCTTCTATGACAATAACGTCGCTCATGCCCCGTACCGAGACAAAGGCCAGTATTACGGAGATAAGTATTTTCCTCACCGGGTCCTCCTGTTGATTCTCCGCAGACCACAAACAAAGCGGAAGAGAACAACTCGATTATAATTTACCCCACCTGGGGCGTCAATTCAGGTTCAGACTGAATGAGAAAATGTCTCAATTGATTTATTAGATGTATTTTTTCTATTGACTTTTTATTAGGTATGCGTTATATTGTAGGTAATTAAAAAAGTGCTGCGCAATGAGCGTTCCTTCTCTCTCCTCCCACAACTGACGCTCATTCGAATACGGCAACAAGGCAAGGCCATGAACACCTGAGCTTTTCCGGCGGTCTTGCCTTTTTTTTATTAATGCCCCAAAGATTGGGGTTCCCGGAGATTATTCCTTATACCCATGTGATTTAGCGGTAGATCCTACTTTTCGAGACTTTTCCCCGTAAAATCTTCTCACGCATAGAGATAGAATCTGAAAAACCCCAAGCTTCGGGGCATTAATGATTTTCTACCGAATCCGCTCCGATCTGAAGCACCGGCTTACCTAGCAGGGATGTCAGAAATCCCAACGCTCCTGCCGCGGGGAAAACGATCAAAGACAGGGGAAAACTCCCGCCCCTCGCTATAGCGGCCATAATGAAGGGAAGAATGATTCCCCCTAAAGGGACTCCGAGCTTGACGATACCCATCACCGTACCCGCAGCCTCCTGGTACTTGATCCCGGAGAGGGAGATTATGAGGGGGAAGATAACCGACATAACCGCGCCCCCGACATACAGGAGCACGTATGTCGATAATGCGCCTACCGGAACGAAGAACAGGACGGTGTTGACGGCGGCGCTCAGACCGAAGAGGAGGGTAATGAGCATCCACAGCCGCTCACGCCTGGCGGTAAAGCCCAAGAAAAGCCTCCCCGTTGCAATACCGCCCAAGTGCACAATGAGTCCTATCTTCGATGTTATTTGTGTGAAACCCCGAAGGTCCATCAGGAAAGAGGTGAGAATCCCGATCAGTCCCAGTTCGGTTCCCACTGCAAAGACCGCCATAAGGAGCATCATATACAGTCCCGGCTGCCGGGACATGAAAACGAGGCGCCCTTTGAGCGTTTCGATATGCTGCTTCTTGTCCGGCGAACGGGACAGAAGAAAGAGTACTCCTAGAACGAAGACCAGGACCGCCGACTGGATCATCGACCGCCGCCACTGCATCTGCAGAAATATGAGGTAGACGGTGATCATAAGAGCGCCGAAGGTAACGAAGAAGTGATTGACGGTGATAAACAGGCTCTCCCTGCGGGTGCGGATGTCGAGGAGCATGGCGTCGGTGACTCCCTCGTATCCGCCAATCCCGACACCGATGAAGAGCATGATAAAGAAATTGAGCCAAAAACTGCTTCCCATGTAATAGAAAAAGAGTGATATCCCTAAGATGAAACTCGCGACGGCGAGCATCACCGGTTTCTTGAGACTATCGGCGAGGGCGCCGGAGACGACTACCGATCCGATAAAACCGATGTTCTGGGCGGTTATCAAAAGCCCCACTTGAGCGGGATCGAGGCCGATATTCTTGGATGCGGCCCCGATTATTGCGGTCCCGACGCCGAGAAAAAACATCGCGATAAAAGAAAATGAGGTAAGCACGCCGCGGCTGGTTATCATTTTTCGTCCTTTTTTAGGCCCCCTCCCACTGCCCCAAAGAATGGGGTTCGGGAGGGAGGACCTGAAGGCTATTCCGCCTGCTCTCCCTCTGCGAGCTTGCCGAACCTCTGGGCTATGGCGAGGGCCGGATCAAGGGGAACTTCCACGGGCTTCACATTCTTTGGAATACTGATAATCGGAAGGGGCTTCAAACTCTTCCCCTCGAACTGGGGCAGCCATTGTTTTTCCGCTTCGAGCATCTCGATCACCATGTCCCGGACTTCCTTAAGGGTGCACACCGCGGAAGTCAGGGGATCGAGGGCGACGGCCGATTCCACGAGCATGGGATCGCCGCAGATCGCGGCGTCCGCCGCTAAGCTCTGCACCGAAATGTTGCTTTGGTTCATCGCCGCGAGCTGAGCCGGTATATCACCGACGACTAAGGGGTTGAGGCCGTCCTTATCCACATAGATGGGGACCTCGACGCAGGCGTCGAAGGGGAGATTGGTGATGTATCCGTCGTTCATCACATTCCCATTGAGCTTGAAGGGCTCGCCGGTCTCCATTGCTTCGAGGATGTAGGAACAGTACTCCCTGCTCCGAGGATAGAGCTCGCCGGACTCCTCCTTGAGGTAGTCGACCCCCTGGAACTTTTCGGCTATCTGAGCACACCAGTGGTAGTAGGCCCCGGACTCGCCGCCGAAAGCGGGTTCGTCGCAGTAGAGGTCCAAAGCCTTCTTGTTCTTCCTAAACCAGGGAAGATACTCCGACAAGTGTCCGGTGCTCTCGGTCATGAAGTATCCGAAGTGACGCATCACCTCGCACCGGACCTTTTCGTTGACGTAGTACTCAGGCCGCTCGCAGAGCTCCCTGAACTTAGGGTACAAGTCCTTGCCGTCGTGCTCGAGTTTGAGGAACCACGCCATATGGTTGATCCCCGCACAGAGGTAGTCGATTTCCTCCTTGGGGAGCCCTAAGTATCCGGAGACAAGCTCCATGGTGGTCTGGACCCCGTGGCAGAGGCCGACGAACGGAATAGAGCTGACACGTCCCATAGTCAAACAGACGGTGGCCATGGGATTCACGTAATTGAGAAGAACCGCGCCGGGGCAGAGCTCCTCCATCTCGGCGAGCATCTCGGTCATAACGGGCGCGGTACGCAAGCCGCGGAAGATCCCGCCGGGGCCCATGGAATCGCCGATGCACTGGTCCACTCCGTACTTCAAGGGTATCTCGTAGTCCCTCCGGAAAGCCTCGACTCCGCCGATTTGGAACATGGTGATGACATAGTCGGCGTCCTTAACCGCCTCCTTACGGTCGGTGGTGACAAAAACCTGTGCTCGTATACCGTTCTTGTCTATGACCTTATCGGCATAGCTCTTCATCCGTTCGAGCTTAGACATGGTCGGACCCATAAGGGTGTAGGTGCTCCCCGCGAGGGCTTCGGTGGCGAGCATGTCGTTCATGAGGGTGCTGCAGAAGACGATGCTTCCGGCACCGATGATAGCTATCTTAGGCATATTTACTCCTCAATTACGGCTGCGGGATATTGATCCGCTTTCCGCCCTTTAATGCCGATTCGTGGGCGCAGATCCCGGTCATCGTCCAGTTCGCGGCTGTCTCGGCGTCCACCGCGGAATCCCGGTTCTCCACTATGGCCCGGACGAACTCGTGGGCCAGGTGGGGATGCGATCCCCCGTGTCCCGCTCCTTGGATAAAGGAGGTGTGTTCGTGTTCCTCGTCGTAGACCCCCTGGAGGGTGTACTTGGCGATCTCCTTCGGCAAGAGATGACCGTAGTCGGGGACCTCCACCCGCTCGGCGTCTTCATATCCGGAGAACAGAACCGGATTCTCCCCGGCGATCTGCTCCCACTCGAAACTGAGCTTGGTCCCGTAGACATCGAAGCTCTCCCGGTACTGCCTGATGGTGTCGAAGAGGGACCGGGTCGCCTCGAAGCAGACATTCGAATCCTTCAAGGCCACCAGCGCCGACTCCGCGGCAAAGGGGGAGTTATACTTCTTGATGTACTCCTCCTTGATCCGGCCCGACCCGAAACAGACCACCGATTCGGCGACGGTTCCGCTCAGCCACAGCAGGGGGCTGACAGCGTGAGTGGCGTAGTGCATGGGAGGAAAGCCGTACCAGTAGTCCGGCCAGCCGGGAAGGCCCATGTTCTGCTGATGGGAACCTCGCATGAACTGGATGTCCCCAATCTTGCCGGCATCGTAGAGCTCTTTGACATAGAGGAACTCCCGGGTATAGACCGCGGTCTCCATCATCATGTAGACCTTCTTCGCCTTCCGCTTGGCCCTGACGATATCCATGCACTCCTTCGTAGTGGTGGCCATGGGGACGGTGGAAGCGGCGTGCTTCCCCGCGTTCAAGGCCTCCACGGTCATCCGGGCATGTTCGGCGATGGGGGTTACGATGTGGATGGCGTCGAGATCGGGATTTTTAAGCATCTCCCTGTAATCGGTATACCTCTTCTCCACACCGAACTGGTCGCCTATCTTATTGAGGCTCTCCTCGTTCCGCTGGCAGATAGCCGCGCACTCGGCGTCGGGGTGTTTTTGATAAAGGGGCACGAACTCCGCGCCGAATCCGAGCCCCACGATTCCTATTCGTACTTTCGACATGTTCCCCCCTTAATCCATACTGATGAGGACCTTCATGGCCTCATCCTTCCGGGCCTTGAGGTCCTTGATTGCCTGCTCCGTCTCCGCTAGGGGGTACTTATGGGTAGCGAGCTTCGAGACGTCCACCAGTCCCTCCTGAAGCATCCTGATCGTCTCAGGCCATACCATCGGAGCGAGCCAGGACGAGCGGATCTGTTTGTCCATGGTGTGGAACTCTAAGGCGGGAATCTTGAACTCGGCATCCCCGTCGGGGAGCCCGAAGTGGACGATGATCGCCGATTCTCCGGTCACATCCACCGCCGTCTCAAAAGCCTCGTTCGACCCGGTCGGACAGATTGCCCGCTCCGGCCGGAGTCCCGCGGCATCGATCATTGCCTGTTTCAGGTCCTTGGCGTAGTACTTGGAGCTCGAGTCGGCCACGTTGAAGAGGAAATCCGCCCCGTACTCCTTGCCGTCTTCGAGGCGGTAATCCCTCGTCCCCACGAGGGCTACTTTACCCGCCCCTAAAGACTTGGCCATCTGGATCATCATAATCCCGATCGGTCCGGGACCGAAGACCGCCACAAACTGCCCCGGCTCGATGTCGAGGCGCCGCATCCCCTGGACCGCGCAGGCCATGGGCTCGATAAAGGCGCCTTCTTCGAAGCTGACATTGTCGGGAAGCTTGAAGAGCCCGGTGTAGTGGCTTACCACATAATCGGCGAAGGCCCCGTCGGCGGAAACGCCTAGGACGTTCAGATTCCGGCACTGATGGGTCTTTCCCTGGTAACAGGCATAGCAGGCGTTACAGTGCTGGACCGGATTGACCACCACCCGGTCCCCCTCCCGGAAGAGCCCGTCCTTAGCGGGAAGCGCTCCGACCTTTGCCACCACCCCGGTAAACTCGTGGCCTAAGACGATGGGCCCCTTTCCCGAGGGGGTATCCACCGGGCTCAAACCGTAGTAGTAACTGACATCGGAACCGCAGATCCCGACTCTCTTTACCTCGACCAAGACATCCGCGGGCCCCACCTCGGGAACCGGGACATCCTCGTATTTCATATTTTCTTTATCGTAGAATACTTGCGCTTTCATCGTATCAGCCATACCGTCCCTCCTATTTGCCGTACTATTTCCCGTACTTGTCGATCAGCTTGTCCAGATACTTCTTGTTGTCCTCGGTGACATCCAAGGCGTTCGGCCAGAAGCAGAGGTCGATGGCCCACCACTCGTCGTCGTATCCCGCCTCGAGGATTGCCGGCATGATGGCGTCGAAGTCGAGCTTGCCGGTGCCCAAGGGGGCGTGAGTGCTGGTCTCGTCGTCGTGAAGGGTCCCGTCGCTGTCTATAAGGTGGATGTGGCCGATCTTCCCGGTGAGCATGTGGGCGAACTGAACCACTCCTCCGGGGAGGGTTTCTTTCTCACCCATCTGCCTCGAGGCCAAGACCCCGCACATGTAGGCGTGGCAGCTGTCGAACATCACCTTGAAGTTATCGTGGTCGGCGAGATGG
>JBKHAJ010000132.1:0-9609 GCA_046542935.1 Spirochaetia bacterium
ACTCCACATCCTCACGGGTGTTCTCCCTTCCAAGACTGAATCTGATTGACCCGTGCGCGTACTCGGCGTCGAGTCCTATCCCTAGCAAGACATGGGACGGCTCGAGAGATCCGGTGGCGCAGGCGGAACCGGTGCTCACCTCTATCCCCTCCATATCCAGATAGAGGAGGATCGATTCCCCCTCCGCGCCGAGGAAGGAGGCGTCCAGGGTTCCCGGCAGGCATCCCTTTTCAGGACTGTTGATTCGGACATCCGGAATCGATTCGAGAATTCCTTCTTCGAGTTCGTATTTTAATTTTTCGAGCCGGGCGGCTTCCTCCCGCATCTCCCCCCCGGCGAGCTCGGCGGCTTTCCCGAATCCTACAATACCCAAGATGTTGTGGGTCCCGGCCCGCTTTCCCTCCTCCTGATGCCCGCCGTGAATGAGGGGGAGGAAGGGTGCTTTCGCCCTGACATACAGAGCTCCGACCCCTTTCGGACCGTACATCTTATGAGACGAGAAGCTCAAAAAATCGACATCGAGCTCGCCGACATCTAAAGGAATCTTTCCCGTCGTCTGGACCGCGTCGGTATGGACCAAGGCGCCCGCTTCATGGGCCGCCGCCGCGACTCCCGCAATATCCTGGATGGTCCCGATCTCGTTATTTCCATGCATGATCGAAACAAGAGCGGTTTTTTCGCCTAAGAGCTTATCGAGCTCGTCGATGTCCGCCCTCCCCTCCCCGTCGACTCGAAGGCGATAGACCGAATACCCTACTTCAGCTAAATATTCCGCCGTCTCTAAAACACTCGGATGCTCTACGGCCGATATGATGAGCTCATTCCGTTCCTTCGACGTGGTCATTATCCCTTTGAGGATCGTATTGTTCGCCTCCGACCCTCCTGAAGTGAAAATGATTTCTTTCTCCTCGGCCCCGACGAGTCGGGCGATTCGGGAGCGGGCCTCGTCCAGCGCCGCCTTGGCCTCGCGGCCGGAAGCGTGCATGCTCGATGCGTTTCCATACAGATCGAGCGCTTCCGTCATCGCCTCCTTGACCACCGGATGGAGGGGGGTAGTGGCGTTGTTATCCATATAGACTCTGCGTTCACTCATGTCTTTACCTCGTTCTTTTCATCGGCGAGAATCGACTCGAGGGTCCTGCTCTTCAAGAAATTATCCATCTCACCCTGGAAATCGTCCCACACCGACCAGGATTCGCAGGTAGCCCGCCGTGCGCAAGCCTCGGGATCATCCACGCAGTCGACAACCCGCGGCCTGCCGTCGACCGCGAAAACGATATCGTAGAGGCGAAGATTCTCCGGAGCGACGGCCAGAGAGTATCCTCCCACCGGGCCCCGAATGCTTACCACGAGGCCTCCCCTTTTCAGCAGAGTAAAGATGTTCTCCAGGTACTTCTTGGAAATGTCCTCATTCTCCGCGATCCGGGTCAAAGGGACCGGGGATTCATCACTGTGCTCCGCAATATAAAGAAGAGCACGCAGTGCATACCGGACCTGGGTGGATACCGAAAACATTCCTTCTTCCTTTCTCTTCCTTATCCGAGCTCGACCATCTTTTCTATCGGCCTCACCGCGTGCTCGGCAACCGCCGGATCGATATCGATCGGAAAGATCTTTTCCTCCATCGATTTGGCGAGGATGTCGAGGTCGATCTTCTTCATGTTGTAGCAGGTCATCCGGTCCGAGGCGAGGTAGAACTCCTTGTCCGGGTTCCTCTCGCGAAGGGGATAGAGAATTCCCTTCTCGGTCCCGATGATAAACCCGCTCTTATCCGACTCAGCGGCGTAAGACAGTATTTGAGACGTACTCCCCACGAAATCAGCGATCGCCGTTATCTCGGGGGTGCACTCAGGATGCACCAGGACCGGGGCATCCGGATGTGCCTGCTTCTTCAACCGAATATCATCCGCATTGACCCCCTCGTGATGCACCGGACAATACCCGGGCCACAGGATCAGATTCCTGCCGGTCTGTTCCATGACATACCTCCCCAAATTCTGGTCCGGCACGAAGATAATCTCAGTGTCTTCGGGGATTGTGTTGACTACCCTGACCGCGTTCGAGGAGGTGCAGCAAATATCGCTCTGTGCTTTGACCGCGGCGGTGCTGTTGACATAAGTTACCACAACGGCGCCGGGATGATCCTCCTTCATCCGTTTTAGGTCCTCCGCCTCAGCCATGTTTGCCATAGGACATCCCGCGTCCAACGCGGGCAGAAGCACCAGCTTATCCGGGTTGAGAAGCTTGGCACTCTCCGCCATGAAGTGGACCCCGCAGAAGACGATGACGTCCGCGTCGGTCTTGGAGGCTTCGATACACAGCCCGAGGCTGTCTCCAACGAAATCTCCTAAATCCTGTATCTCCCGAGGCTGGTAATAGTGCACCAGGATTACCGCATTGAGTCGCTTCTTCAGTTCATGTATGGAACTCGATCGTGTACTCATTTACTATACTCACAATACCTATTGGTTTTATAGGAATATACGTATTATTCCCGGGTTAGTCAACCTGGGCGTTGAGAACCCCCCGATTTTAAGCCCCGGATTTGATCCAATACTCCTCGACGCTGTAGGTTTCGATACTCGAATAATCGATAAAACCCTTCACGTCCCGGTATACCCTCACCATATTGCCGGGAGTTTTGAGGAGCCCTCCGAAGAAGCGGGTGGTTTTCAGCAGATCTTCCCGTGTTTTGCAGTGTTCTTCGACAATGCCGTCGTACCACTTCTCATCTCCCCGGACCTTCTCCTTGACGACATTGCGGACGTAATTCCAGAGGGGATGGATCTCGAGGGAGAGCCGGGAATGGCCGTTGTGCCAGCGCTCAATAAAATCGGCGTAGTCGATATCAGTCCGCCTGCGGAACAGGGTAAGAAGACCGAGGCCGGGGGTCTTTTCACCGTCCTTCCAGTTCCTCGTGTACGCCACGGGAAGGGCGGTTTCTACACGAAAGGCCCCGGTAAATCCGGGGCACGCGGCGAGCTTATCTGCCCCCGCGCGGATACCGTTTTCGCCGCCGAGGGTCACGAGGGCGATTTTATTCTTCGAATACGGCACCACCCCCCCCTTCGGCGGAGGAGCGCAGGTGAGCGTTACTTTGCAGATATCGGCATCTCCGGAGCATTCACCTACGGTATCGAGGACACGGGCACTGAAAGCGTCATATGTCTCCTCGGAACCTCCCCTAACGATAATCAGCTGTTTATCCACGTTTTTCTCCTTTCTCCCATACTATCCCATATGGACAGTTTATTGAATATATGTTTAATATATTCACCTATGGACCGGCTGCATATCCCAATACTTCTCGTAACCGGCGGTGCCGGGTTCGTGGGACACGCCCTTATCAAAGAGCTTACCTGCGAGAATCCGGTCGTCACCGCGGACGAGATCAGGATTTACGACACCTGCCCCGAGAACCCCTATAGCGATGAACGGATCAGGTATATCCGGGGAGATATCCGCGACCTCGGCGCCTTTAGAAAGGCCGCGGAGGGAGCCCGCGGGATGATCCATCTTGCCTCCCTCGTAGATTGGGGGACCCATACCAAGGGGGAGGTGTTTTCGATCAACGTCGAAGGGGTACGAAACGCCGTTTCCGTGTGCCGGGATACAGGCATAAAAGTCCTTGTCTACACCAGCTCCCTCGACGCCGTCTGTACCGGCAAGCCTATTCGCGGCGAGGACGAATCCCTTCCCTATCCCGCCAGGTTTCCCAACTCTTACTGTGAGAGCAAGGCGGCAGCGGAACTGATTGTAAAAGAAGCAAACGGGAACGGCCTTTCCACAGTTGTTCTGCGTCCCGCCGGGATCTGGGGAGAGCGGGACCCCTTTCACATCTCGGCTCTCCTCAATCTTGCCGAAAAGGGACCCTACGTCCGTATCGGAAACGGCGAAGCGCTGTGCCAGCACGTATACGTGGGGAATGTAGCTCACGCCCATCTCCTGGCTCTCAAGGCCCTCCTTACCGACGGAAGCGGGACTGAAGGGAACGTTTACTTCCTGACCGACTCGCCGCCCGCTAATTTCTTCAAGTTTCTTGATCCCGTGGTAGAAGCGTCCGGATACACGATCAAACCGAAGAACCTATGGATTCCGAAGGGAATCATGTACGTTCTCGGATGCCTAGCGGAAGCCGGGGCGTGGATCATCCGGCCCTTCAAGAAGATCAATCCCGACGTGAGTCGTTTTGCCGTGAGTTATACCTGCAACGATTTTACCTTTTCCGGCGATAAGGCCCGCCTGGATTTCGGCTACACTCCCAAATACGGCCACGAGGAAGCCTTTCGGACTACCGTAGAATGGTTCAAAAAAAACGGTCCGGTCCCAAAAAAGTAAACGAGGCCGGCAGATGATGTGATATACTGAAATCTATGAGGATAGATGTTCTCATAGAAAACACTCTGCCCGCGGAAAATCCCCTCGATCTATCGAGGGAGCACGGACTTTCGCTCTTTCTGCGCGAAGGAGAGCGTACACTTCTCTTTGATACCGGCGCGTCGCCTAAGTTCCTCGCAAACGCACGGAAGCTCGGTATTCGCCCGGAAACGGCGTCCGCCGTCGTACTGTCTCATGGGCACTACGACCACGGGGGAGGACTCGAAGCCTTTCTCAAAATTTCACCCGGTGTGCCCATCCTCCACGGCAAAGGCGCAGACGGCGTCTTTCGGTCGAAGAAAGGTTCCCGCTACAAAGACGTAGGTCTCTCCGGTAAAACAGTGAAGATACTCCGCGCCTTCCCGGACACGGTGCAGGCGGTCGACGAAATCACCGAGATAATGCCGGGGTTCTTCGTCTTTCCGATCCTGGAGCATCCCTATCCCCCGCCTGAGGGAAACGGAAGCCTATTCCGGGAAACCGGCGAAGGACTCGAGCCGGACGATTTCTCTCACGAGATCGCCGCCGCCGTCGATACCGCGGAAGGTTTTGTCATCCTCACCGGGTGCGCCCATAGCGGGCTTCTCAACATACTCGACACCGTCAAGCGGCACCTCCCGGTCTCGCGGACAGCCGCGGTCGTCGGAGGTTTTCACATGCGAGGGTCACCGGCAGAGAACGCGCGTCTGCCCGGGATAGCGGAAGAATTACTCGCCCTCGCACCCGAGGCCCGTTTCGTTACGGGGCATTGCACCGCCGATTCGGCCTATGCCGTGCTGAAATCAGTTTTAGGCGATCGTCTCGAACACCTCGCCACCGGCCTTCGGATTTCGATCTGATACCCCCGCTTACCCCCTCCGGTCACTTTCCGCGGCCCGCTTTTGAAACTCCGACGGATATAGTCCCGTGTACTTCTTGTAAACGGTATAAAAATAATTCGGATCATTGTATCCGACCTCATCGGCGACCTCGTTCGCCTTCAAAGAGGTATACTGCAGGAGCTTCTTGGCCTTTCGTACCCGCAGGTTATTCAGATATTTTGTAAAACTGACTCCCGTATGCTTCTTGAAGAGCTGACCCAAATACGCCGCGGTAATTCCGTACTGGTAGCTGAGCACCTTGAGAGAAAGGGGACTGGTATAATTCTTGTTCACATAATCTACTATCCTTTCGATAAGGCTCTTCCTGTTTTTCCCCTCGATTGATGCCTCGACGATACTGAGCGCCAGCTCTTGAAGCCATTCCAGAGTCCGTTCGATCGTCTTCTGCAAAAAAAGATTCTTGAAGAGCTTCTCATAACTTCCGAAGATGCTCTTTTCGTCCAATTGGTTCTCCTGGATGATGTTCATGAGCTTGGTAAGGACCTGAATCGAGAAGCCGCGGAACGATTCCATGAAGATGATCTTCTCCTTGCGAAGCTTGGCAAGGGTCCCGGAGAAGAAAAACCGAATCCCTTCGATATCGTTTGCGAGTATTGCGGACACCAGACTATCCACCCGAAAACTGGGAAGCTCCCGTCGGGCCGCGAGGAACTCATCTACATCCCTTTCGGTTACGATATGCTTCGGGAGATAGCGGATAGGCTGCACGGTCAACCCGTTGAACCAGTCCGCCGCCGCCTTCATGGCGAGCATACCGTCCACATCCCCCCGCTGGTACGCAACCGCCTTAAGCCTTCCCTGCTTGACGTACTCGAGGCCAACGCTGCTTCCCCCGTAGGCGGCGCACACGATATCCTCTCTGCCGGCGGCCTTGAGGGCGGAGAGGATTCCCGCCTGAACCACATTATCGTCGGCGGATATAATTCCGGTGAGTCTGTCTCCGAATCGCTCTATCCAGCCGATAACCTTTCTCCGGGTCGCTTCGGCATTCAAGTCGGTCGAGGCTATATCGAGACACTCCATGCCGGGCGCAATCTCACTCAGCTCGGTGAGGACCGAATAGCTTCGTGAAAAAAAATTCGAAGAACCTGGAACGTGGGAGATGATCCCGTATCCCCCGGTTCCGTTCATGAACCGGGCAAAATCCCGAGCCAGGAGCCTTCCCTGACCCCAATCATCGGGACCGGTCCAGCAGAGGAAGTAGCGGAAAGCATCGTTCTCAGGTAGGAGGTTCGAACCGATTACCGGAATTCCCGCTTTATAGATTCTCTTGTACCACTCGGTGCAGGCACGGGCATTCTCGGGAAGGAGGATGATCATATCAGGACGCGAGGCTATAGCCGTGTCTACCTGTCGTGATTGGCTACGTGAATCCCAGTTACCGGATAAAACCTCCACGGTCATACCCTCGAGGTCCGCGATATTCCGAACACCCTCGAGATACACATTCATATACGGATGAGTCCCCGGAACGATACAGATGACCCGCTTCCCCTCCGGGCCGTCCCCCGGCGGGGAGGGCTGTTTTTCCTTTTGTACCGACCAGCCGGCGTACTCCATATCGTACCAACGTCGCCTGTCGCTCTCGTCGTAGAGCTCGGGATTGTCCGGCCGCGGCGGGATATCTTTTTGTCCGGTATTCCACAGTATGAGAAGCTTTCCCTGGCTTGAAGAACCGTCTTTCACTTCATTATAGTATAGACAAAAAATGGAAAACATTAAATATTTTCAGGAATGAGTGTCCTGCGAGAACCCTTTTCCCGGCTCGACTCCGACGAAGACTCAAGGAAGCTCATCCTCGAGCATTGCAGATTGAGACCCGGAGAGATCTGGACCGACCCCGAGGCCGGACATCGGGTAGGATGTCTCGACGGGGAAAACGAGAAGGAGATACGCAACATCGCGGGAGAAGAAAAGGTCGTCTGCGCGGTACAAGACCCGCCGTACAACATATCCGTAGGGAAGTCCGCGAGCCCCGGACTCTTCTATACGAGTATCGAGGAGTACCTGAACTTTTCGCGAAACTGGATCCGATCGACCCTTTCGGTCCTTGCTCAGGACAGCCATTTTTATCTCTGGACCGGTACCGATCCTCGAAATGGATTCCAGCCCCTTCCCGACCTCATGTTACTGCTCAGGGATTTCACGGAGCTGACCCCGCGGAATCTCATCACCTTGAGGAACCAGCGGGGTTACGGCACGCAGAAGAATTGGATGTGGGTGCGGCAGGAACTCTTGTACTATACCCGGGGGGAGCCCGAATTCAACGTTATCTATACTGAAATCCCCAAACGGCTCAAGGGGTACTACAAAGATGTCGGGGGAAAGCGGCTCGAGAATTCACAGCGGGGCCTCGGCGATACTTTACGTGCGGGGAACGTGTGGATGGACATCCAGCAAGTCTTCTACCGAATGCACGAAAACGTACCCGGTGCGTATGCCCAGAAACCCCTTGCGGCCATCGAACGAATACTGTTAAGCGGCACCCGTGCCGGCGATATCGTCCTCGATTCCTTCGCCCACTCCGGGACAACCCTCTTAGCAGCCGAAAAGACAGGACGCCGATGCATTACCTTGGACCGGGATCCGATCTTCGCCGAATTGACGATCCGCAGACTCGAGCATTATAGACGTACCGGACGGTTAGGCTGGCAATGCGATAATCCCTTTCCCGAATTAAACAGTCACGAATAGATTCCCGTACGAAGGATGGAAAGATAGAAATCCCAATTCTTAAGATAATTTCTCTTTACCTCGTCCGGGTCCTTATTGTACTTGAGCTCGATGAGAAAATCGTATCTCGTCTTGAGGAGGAGCCACATGATGAGGTCCACTACCCGGTCCTTATCATGCTCCACTCGGGAAAAATCGGCGTCTCCGAAAATATGGAGAAACTGCTCTATAAAAATGGTCTTGGTAGATTTTTCCAAAGACTCGTCGTAGAGCTGATAGGTCTTAACGATAAGATACACGTACTGGGGATGATCCAAGTAAAAATCTATAGCCAACTCCGAAACGAGCCGCACCCGCTCGAGGATATCTTCCGGAAGGGCAATACCCTGCTCGTGAATCCGTTGCTCGAGATATCCGTAGAGCTGCCGATAGGTGTAATCCACGATAAACAGGAAGAGCTCTTCCTTCCGGGAGATGTACTCATAGAGTCCTCCCTTTGAAATACCCGCCCGCTTTATTATCCGGTCCGTCGAGCTCTTCGCGTATCCGAACTCGCCGAATTCCGCAATACAAGCATCGATAATCTTGCTCTTTTTTTCTTCCGGCAGGTTTTGAAAAGTCGGCTTCATCTCTTCTAACTATACAGGGTTTCCCCTCACCGTGCCACAAAGATTGTTGAAAATTCATCATCGCTGTGGTAGTATTTTACCGGTTTCGCGGCACTAAGTAAAAAATTACGAGAATCGGAGGAAAGTATGGATTTTTCGAAGTTACGGATCAACGGCAAACGACTCCAGCAGAGCTTGGAAAAAATGGCTCAGATCGGAGCAACACCCGGCGGCGGTGTTCAGCGGCTTGCCCTCTCAGACGAGGACAAGCAAGCGCGGGACCTCTTCGTCAAATGGCTCGAGGAGATCGATTGCGAAGTTACTATAGACGAGATGGGAAATATCTTCGGCAAACGTCCGGGTAAGAACAACGATCTTCCTCCCGTTATGAGCGGTTCCCATATCGACAGCCAGCCTAAGGGCGGCCGTTTCGACGGAATTCTAGGTGTCATGAGCGCCCTCGAGGTGATGCGGACCCTCCACGAAAACAAGATCGAAACCGAAAGGCCCGTCGTTATCGTGGACTGGACCAATGAAGAAGGATCCCGGTTCGCGCCGGCGATGGTTTCTTCAGGGGTGTGGGCCGGAAAGCTCGAACTGCAGTGGGCGTATGACCGCACCGATATCAACGGAAAGAGACAGGGAGACGAGCTCGAGCGGATCGGGTACAAGGGAAGCGCTCCGTGTAAGAGTTGGCCCGTGCATGCCCATTACGAGATGCATATCGAGCAGGGACCGGTCTTAGAGCGGATCGGAAAGACCATAGGCGCGCCTAAAGGAATCGTCTGTCTCCACTGGTACGACATCTATCTCCAGGGCACGGCGAATCAGGTGGGCCCCACTCCGATGCAGGGAAGGAACGACGCCCTTCTCTCCGCCGCGGAGATGATCCAGACCGTAAACAAGACCGCCCATATCATGGGAAACATGGTGGGGACGGTCGGAGAAATCCAGAATTATCCGAACTCCCGGAATATTATCCCCGACGGCGTGCATTTCACCGTAGACATCAGATCGTGGGATGACGACCACGCTATTAAGGCCTGGGAGCTGATGAAGCGGGAGTTCCA
>JBKHAJ010000133.1:0-9566 GCA_046542935.1 Spirochaetia bacterium
GGAGCTGCTCGAGAATCCCGTTGCCTTTATCCGTTTGAATATCAGCCAGTACTACCGATGCTCCCCTGCGCCCCAAGAGCAAGGCGGTCTCACTGCCGATACCGCTTGCACTTCCAGTTACAATCGCAACCTTGTTGGTAAAATCCATAGCTTCCCCAAAATAGATATCTACAGAACAAGATATCCGGATATCTTCCTATCATATCCTACCTCATAGTATTTTGCAAGCTTTTTATTGACATACTTATGTAGATATCTTACCATATTGCATATGGCTGATCTTTTCGGAAAAATTACGCCCATTGAACACAGCGATAAAATAGAGCAGGTACTCTCCGCCCTGCAGTCCTTTATAATAGACGGTAACCTGAACCCCGGAACGGAACTCCCGGCGGAGAGGGACTTAGCGGCCCAGCTCAATGTAAGCAGATTCAGTCTGCGCGAGGCTCTACGGGCCGCACAGGCTCAGGGCCTTATCGAGATAAAAAGAGGCAAGAAACCGACAGTTTCCGCACCCTCACCGTCGGCCGCGGCTGAAGTCTTGGGACTTACCCTGCGAAGATCGAAGAAACCCCTTATCGACCTGATAATCGCCCGCCAGAGCCTTGAGATTCAGATCGTCAAACTTGCCGTTCAGAATGCACAGCCGGAACATTTACAGGCTCTAGAAAAAACACTATCGATTATGGAAGAAAACAAGGATAATCTTACCCTTTGCGCCGAAAAAGACGTTGAATTCCACAACATTCTTCTCGATGCAAGCGACAACATCGTCTTCGCAGTCATGCTCGCCCCGGTATCACAGCTTCTAAAAAAGTCACGGATAGCCACTCTTAAGTTTCGAGGGATCGACCGGGCTATACAGGGGCATCGGGCGGTTCTCGAGGCAATGAACAAGGGTGATCCGGCTGCGGCGGCTGAAGCGATGTCGCAACATCTGGAGATGGCAGAGGACGATCTCAAAAAGATCGAAAAGTCCGGGAAACTCTAAATCAAGCACCTCTCGATATAGGGACCTCTTTAAAAGAGAGTTGCAGTTCTGAGCGGGTCTTCCGAATAGAAACACCCCTTTAATTCCCCCGGATTGTGGTGTATGATACCCGAAAATCTCGCTATTACCGGATTTCCTCCCCCTTATGCTGCGCGGCGGAAAACCTATACGGGAGGGATGACAGAACGGGGTTTTTTGTCCTACTATCTGTAGGAAAAACCGGTAGGAAAAAGCACTCGAGACGGAGATAGTATGGATCATCTTGATCATTTAGAGAATATAAGTGTCCGCATCCTGCGGGAAGCATATGCCAATTTCAAGAATTTAGGGATGCTCTGGTCGATCGGGAAGGACAGCACCGTCCTCCTGTGGCTCGCCCGGAAGGCATTCTTCGGGCATGTACCCATCCCCCTAATTCACATCGATACCTCCTACAAGATACCGGAGATGATCGAATACCGGGACCGGTTGACCAAGGAATGGGGTCTGACCATGATCTACGGGCAGAACGTATCCGCCTTGAAGGAGAAACAGACTTATCCCGACGGAAACGTCGACCGGATTACCTGCTGCAAGCTCCTGAAGACCCAGGCCCTGCGCAACACCCTAAGCGGCGCCTGGGACCGATTCAGGTTCAACCACAAGACCGGGAGATACGAGGTGGACCGGAACCGGGAGGCTTTTACCGGGGTCATCGTCGGGGTCCGGGCGGACGAGGAGGGATCCCGGTCGAAAGAGCGGTATTTCTCCCCCCGGGATCAGCAGAACGAATGGGACGTGGATGATCAGCCGCCGGAGTTCTGGAACCAGTTCAAGACCGATTTCGCCCCGGGGACCCATCTACGGATCCACCCCCTCCTCGACTGGACCGAGCTCAATATCTGGGAATACATCGAACGGGAAAAAATACCCACGGTAAGTCTCTACTACGACTGTGGGGAAGGAACCCGGTACCGGTCGTTGGGTTGCGGCCCCTGTACCACCCCCATCGAATCTACCGCGAAGAACGTGGCCGACATCGTCGCCGAGCTCAAGACCGGGCTGCTCACGAACATCGCCGAGCGGTCCGGCCGGGCCCAGGACAAGGACGACGGAGGGGGATTGGAAACATTGAGGCGCGACGGGTCCATGTAATGATCAGCACCAACAACCGGAAACAGATGAACATCGTCATCGCGGGACACGTCGATCACGGAAAGAGCACCGTCATCGGGCGCCTCCTCGCGGACACCGGCAGCCTTCCGGAGGGGAAGCTCGAGCGGATCAAACTCCAGTGCGAAAAAAACTCGAAGCCCTTCGAGTACGCCTTTCTCCTAGACGCCTTGAAGCACGAGCAGTCCCAGGGGATCACCATCGACAGCGCCCGGGTCTTCTTCCACACAATGCTCCGGGACTACATCATCATCGACGCCCCGGGACACATCGAATTCCTGAAGAACATGGTTTCGGGAGCCGCCCGGGCGGAGGCGGCCTTCCTGGTCATCGACGCCGAAGAGGGGATCCAGGAGAACTCCCGCCGCCACGGATACATGCTGTCTATGCTCGGAATCAAGCAGATCTGCGTGTTGGTCAACAAGATGGACCTGGTGGACTATAATAAGGTGATTTTCCGGAAGATCACCCGGAAGTTTTCCCGGTTCCTGAGAAACTTAGATATTTTCGACGTCGTCTACATCCCGGTTAGCGGGATCGAAGGGGTCAATATTTTCGAGCACAGCGAGAAAACCCCCTGGTACGAAGGGGTAACGGTTCTCGAGCAGCTCGACAAGTTCGAAAAGGAAGCCGACCGGAGCGAACTTCCCTTCCGGATGCCGGTACAGGACGTGTATAAGTTCACCCGCTTCGGGGACAAGCGCCGCATTATTGCGGGAAGCATCGAATCGGGGACCTTGAAGCTCGGAGACGAGGTCGTCTTTTATCCCTCGGGAAAGAGGAGCCGGGTCAAATCGATCGAGGCTTTCAACCGTCCTCCCCAGCTCGAGGCACGGGCGGGATACTCCGCGGGTTTTACACTGGAAGAGCAGATCTACGTTACCCGCGGACAGATCGCCGCCAAGGTAATCGATCCTCAGCCCAAGATCGCTTCCTTAGTCAAGGTCAACCTCTTCTGGCTCGGGAGGGCCCCGGTGACCATGAATAAGGAGTATATCTTTAAATTGGGAACGGCCAGGGTCTCCGCAAAGGTCGAAGAGATTATCCGGATAATCGACGCTTCGTCTCTCGACGCTAAGGGAGAAAAGAACAAAATCGAGCTCCACGACGTAGCCGAATGCGTTCTCCGACTTGGAAAGCCCATCGCCTTAGACCTCGTCGAGGATGTTCCCCAGACCAGCAGGTTCGTCATTGTGGACGACTACGAAATTCGGGGAGGAGGAATCGTCCGTGAGGCTATAGCCGACGAACAGAGCATAGCCCGCGAAAACATTCTCGCGCGCAACTATATGTGGCAGCCGAGCCACATCCCTCACAAAAAAAGGGCCGCCAGGTACAGCCAGCGGGCCACACTCGTTCTTATCACGGGGCAGGAGAGCGATGGAAAGAAAAATATAGCAGAGCGTCTCGAAGACCAGCTCTTTACCGAGGGTAAGATGGTCTACTTCATCGGGATAAGCAACATTTTGAGCGGGATCAGCGCCGACGTGACCGAAGAGCACGGAGGCCGGACCGAGCAGATTCGCCGTCTCGCGGAAGTGGCCCATCTCTTCCTCGACGCGGGGATGATTCTGATCGTTACCGCGGCGGAATTGACCCAGGAAGATCTCGAGCTCATGCAGTTCGCCGTCGCACCCGACCGGATCGAAACCATCTGGGTGGGAGATCAGGTGACTACGGACCTCAAGGCCGACCTCCACCTGTCCAACAATATAGGCCTCGACGAGGCCCTGGCGGCCATAAAAGAGCGGCTTGTGGAAAACAAGATCATCTTCCATCCCATATAGGACTTAAGTTCAGGAGCTTGTATCATGAAAACCAGCTATTCCGTCGTCTGCACTTCCTGCGGACAGAATTATACCGACGAAGAGATGCCCCTGAGCTGTAACTGCGGCAATCCCGCTCTTCTTCGGGCGGTCTACGAAAAAAAGCAGCTCAACCCCGGACCGGAAGACTTGGGACTGTACAGGTTCGCCGATTGGATGCCGATACGCCGCACCTTGGACGCGTCAGCCCCGCCGGTGACCTACCGGTCACAGAAGCTTGCTTCCCGGGCCGGAGTCGAGGACCTCAGCATCACCTTCAACGGATACTGGCCGGAGAAGGGGGCCGATATGCGGTCGGGGAGTTTCAAGGAGTGTGAAGCCTACTCGGTGTGCGCCCGTATTCCGAAGGACTATCCGAAAACCCTGGTCGTCGCCTCCGCGGGAAATACCGCCCGGGCCTTCGCCCGGGTCTGCTCGGCGAACAACATCCCCCTTGTGATTGTGGTTCCGGAAAAGAATCTCCAGGCGATGTGGTTTACCGAACCTATTACCGACTGCGTCAAGCTCATCGCCGCCGGCGGCGGTAGCGACTATTTCGACGCCATCCACCTCTCGGATATCATTGCAGGTACCGACGGCTACTTCCCGGAAGGCGGGGCCAAAAACATCGCCCGGCGGGACGGAATGGCCACTACCGTCCTGAGCGCGGCCGTTACCACCGGGACCATCCCCGCCTACTACTTCCAGGCGGTAGGAAGCGGAACCGGAGCGATCGCCGCGTGGGAAGCAAACCAAAGACTCATCGAGGACGGACGGTTCGGCTCATGGAAAATGAGCCTTCGCGTCTCTCAGAACGCGCCGTTTCTCCTGATCTACGATTCCTGGAAACGGAAAAGCCGCGATCTTGTGGAACTCGACCTGGAAACCGCCTCTAAGCAGATCGACATGATCGACGCCAAGGTCCTCTCCAACCGGAAGCCCCCCTATTCTCTTACCGGGGGCCTCTACGACGCCCTTCTCGACTCCGGTGGGGACGTCTACGCGGTGACCAACGGGGAGGCGAAGGAAGCCGCCGACATATTCCTCGAAACAGAGGGGATCGACATCTCCCCCGCGGCGAGCGTTGCCTTAGCGAGCCTCTTCAAGGCAGTGAAGACCGGCGACATCGACAGCTCGCTTCCCGTAATGCTCAACATCACCGGCGGCGGAATGGAGAGGATCAAGAGGGAACAGCGGATCTTTACCCTGAAGCCCGCCCGGGTAATCCCTAAGGAAGATATAAACGAGAACAAGGTACGGGAAGTACTGGCAACACTCTAAAGGAGCTTATAAAGATGGATTTATTCGACAAATGCAAGACCGCCGAGGGGTACTTCGGTCAACTCCGGGCCTCCGGGGACAAATACTTCACCATGCCCGTCATCGACGACAAGCCGGGCAGGATCATGAAGTACGACGGCAAAGAAAAACTGATGTGGTCGGTGAACAACTACCTAGGCCTCGCCGAGAACGAGGAGATCAAGCAGGTAGCCCTCGACGCGGTGAAGGAGTGGAGCGTATCCGCGCCGATGGGTTCGAGAATGATGAGCGGAAATACCTCGACCCATAAAGAGCTCGAACGTCAGCTCGCCGCTTTCGCGGGGAAGGAAGACTCTATTCTCTTCAACTACGGGTATTTAGGCGTCTTGGGAACCATCCAGTCCCTTACCGGACCCGACGATTTGATCATTATGGACAAGCTCGCCCACGCCTCCATCGTCGACGGTGTACTCCTGTCGCCGGCCCAGTTTAGGGTTTTCAAGCACAACGACATGAACAGCCTCGAGATAGTCTTGAAGCGGGTGAACAAGGAACGGAAAGGCGGGGTCCTGATCGTCACAGAGGGGACCTACGGCATGACCGGAGACCTCGCGAAACTCAAAGAAATCTGCGAGCTCAAGGAACAGTACGATGCACGATTGTTTATCGACGACGCCCACGGCTTCGGCGTCTTGGGCGAGCAGGGCCGGGGGACCGCCGATCATTTAGGCGTCCAGGACAAGGTGGACATCTTCTTCGGCACCTTCGCCAAGTCCTTCGCTTCCATCGGGGGATTCACGGCATCCACCCACGCGGTGGTCGAATGGATCCGCTACAACGCCCGGAGTCAGGTCTTCGCCAAGAGCCTTCCCATGGTCTACGTCAAATCTCTGTTGAAGGGATTCGAGCTGGTCAAGAACGGAGACGAGAACCGGAAAAAAATGTGGAACATCTCCGACAAGCTCAAGTCGGGCCTCAGGGACATAGGGTACTACGTGGGACATGGGGACAGCCCGATCTGCGCGGTCTTCGCTCCCGTCGGCGAGGACGAGACCGAAAAGGTAGGGGCCAAGCTGGTAAGCTATCTGAGGGAAAAGAAAGACATCTTCGTGACCGCGGTCATCTACCCGGTCATCCCCTTGGGACTCTGCATGTTCCGGATGATTCCGACTACCAGCCATACCGAAGAGGACGTCGAACAAACGGTGGCCGCCTTCAAGGACATGCGGGACGATATGAACCTCGACCTGGCTATGACCGACGACGACCGGAAAAAGATAAACAAGGTGTATGGGAAGTAAGCACAAGGACAAAATCGACGAATACGCGGATTTCCTCGAGGACAAGTCCGCCGAGGAAGTCTTGAGCTGGGCGGCGGAGACCTTCCCGCACCGGCGGGTAGCCTTCGCTACCAGCTTAGGCCTCGAAGATCAAATCATCACCGACATGATCGCCCGCACCGCCCCGGAGGTCCCGGTCTTTACCCTCGACACCGGACGACTCTTCCAGGAAACCTATGATCTCATCGAGGAAACCGCCCGGAAATACGGGCTTGAGATCGAGGTACTGTTCCCCGACCGGAGTGAGATCGAATCGATGGTAAAGGAGCACGGGCCGAACCTCTTCTACTACAGTGTGGAGAACCGGAAGCTCTGCTGCCGTCTCCGGAAGGTCCATCCTCTGCGCCGCCGCCTATCCGAACTCGACGCGTGGATCTGCGGCCTGCGCAGGGAGCAGTCGGTGACCCGCACCGACATTCACCCCGTGGAATACGATGAAGCGAACGGGCTCGTAAAGATAAACCCCTTGGTCGACTGGACCGAAGACCGGATGCACGCCTACATCCGGGAGCACTCGGTGCCGTACAACAAGCTCCACGACAAAGGATACCCTTCCATCGGATGCAGACCCTGCACCCGGGCGGTCAAGGAAAGCGAGGACGTCCGCGCCGGCCGCTGGTGGTGGGAGAACCCCGAAAGCAGAGAGTGCGGCCTCCATCCCCGGGAAAAGTAGCCTTTTTATTCAAACCGGCCTAATCTTTCCTCCGGCCGAATTTGAGCGCTTTGAGCATCCAATCGGGAAGGCTCGTTTCGGGGTCACGCTTCGTCAGATCGAGATACCAGTTCCACTTCTTCATGATGGGTATCTTGTGGGTCTCCACGAACTCGATCAGGGTCCCGTCGGGGTCCTCGATATAGGCGAAATGACCGCTCGCCTCCCCCATGTCGAAGCTGTCCCGGCTGTCGGCGGTGAAGGGAAAACCCAGAGATGAACAGTGCTCTCCGAGCTCCCGCATACCGTGTACATCGAAACAGAGATGAATAAATCCCGCGTCTCCCCAGAACCGGCCCCGGAAAATCTTCTTCGGTTTCCGGTCTAAGGCGGTTACGAGCTCGACGGTGCTCTTCCCGAGGAGCTTGGAAAAGGGACCCCTGCGCGGTTTCGAGTGGGTCAGGAGACACCGCCGGAACTTACCGGTACCCCCCGGGAGGGGTGCGAGATCGTCGAAAGTTCCCTCTTCGTCGTACACGACCTCGTCGTACCCCAGGATATCCCTATAGACCGGCATGGCGGCGTCGATATCGCCGACTCCGATGATGCACCCCGAGGGCCCCCCGGTAGGGCGTACGGGCTTGGAGAACCAATTATCCGACTCGACTATTTGAAAGATGTTTCCGAAGGGGTCCCGCAAAAAAAACTGCTTCCTTCCCGACGGGTCCTCCGACAGCGGCCCTAAGAGCTCCACCCCTTCCCGGGCGAAGAGATCGTAAGCGGCCTCGGGGTCCGGACTCTTCATAGTCCCCGCGAAAATCCCCAAATCTCCGAGCTGGATTTCGAAGTCGGGCTTCCGGGTATCTCTGCTGGTATACTGCCATATCTCGAACCCCCCTCCTCCCTGGAGATTCACCGCCAAAGCAGCGGTTCGGGACTGGACCTTGTCTCCGGTATAGCGGGTCATGTAGGGAGCCTCACCGGCCTCCTGGAGCACCGGCACGTCCATTCCGAAGTACCGACGGTACCACGCCCAAGCCTCCTCCATGTCGGCAACACCTATCCCCAACTGCTGTATTCCGCTTATTATGTACATCTTCAACTCCTGTCGAACCGGACGAACCGGGTGTCTTTTTCGGTTCCCGTCGCCGCCGCGATGGGCCCGTAGAGAGAAGGCCTTCGGGACTTGAGCCATCTCCTGCCGGTGCTGAAACTGAACCGCGGCTGCTCGAAGGTTGTTCATCCCTGTCTCCTTGTACTCACTGATGCTGTTTTTCCCTACTATACCGGATACCGCAGATGAGGAGAAGCCGGGACGGATAGCTTCGGCCCTTGCCGCGCCCCTTTGTTTCCGATAGCTTTGAACAATGGCTGCGTATGACTTCGACTCTCCTCCCGACCGGAGGGGAACCTATACCTTCAAATGGGACAACATGCAACACCTCTTCGGCCGAAACGACCTGCTCCCCCTGTGGGTTGCGGACATGGACTTCCCCTCTCCGCCGGAGATATCAAAAGCCCTCGTCGACCGGGCCCGCCACGGGATCTTCGGCTACACCTATGTCCCCGATTCGGCATACGAGGCGGTATGCGCCTGGTTTCGGGATAATCACGCTTGGAAGATCGAACCGGAGCGGATCAGTTTCGGCACCGGAGTCATGGCATCGATAAGCCTCGCCATAGAGGAGTTTACCGAACCGGGCGACCCGATTTTGATCCAGACCCCGGTGTATCATCCCTTCTTTTCGGTAATACAGCACAACCGGCGTACCCTGCTGACCAACCCCCTCCGAGAGGAGGACGGCCGCTACTCGATAGATTTCGACGATTTCGAGCGGCAGCTCAGCGCCGGGGCGAGGCTCTTCGTCCTATGCAGTCCCCATAATCCGGTGGGACGGGTGTGGACGGAAGGGGAGCTCAGCCGGATGGCCGAGCTATGCGACCGGTACGGCTGCCTGATCGTCTCCGACGAGATCCACTGCGATTTGGTCTTTCCGGGCAGCCGTCACATACCCCTTGCGGACCTCCCCGAAGGCCGGGGAGGGGGGTCGATCGTCTGCGTGGCTCCGACGAAGAGCTTCAATATCCCGGGACTCACCGTTTCGGCCACGGTCGTCCCCGACGACAAGCTGAGACGGCGTTTCAACCGAAGCCTCAGGAGGCATCACCTGAGCATCATGAATCTCATGAGTATCCTCGCCTTAGAGACCGCGTACCGGTCCGGCAGGGACTGGCTCGACGAGGCCCTCGGCTACATCGAAGCCAACATCGACTGGCTTCTCGATTATATCGAACGGAGATTGGAACCCCTCAAAGCCGCGAAGCCCGAAGGGTCTTATCTGATCTGGATCGACTGCAGAGGGCTC
>JBKHAJ010000134.1:0-9467 GCA_046542935.1 Spirochaetia bacterium
CTATACCTGCGGAGAAAAGCCCACAGCCGTGATCACCGAGGCGGAGAGGATCCTCCCCACCGTCAGGACGGTTACTCTTTCGGGAGTCTTCAGCGGCGGAATCCCGGGACCGGACAGGCTTAAAGAGCTCCTCGAACAGGTGTGGCTGAGGCCCCAGGAGGTTCCCGCCCCCCCGGCGATCTTCGAGGCCATCGAACGGGTCATTACCGCTCAGGGCTATGAAAAGGCCTCCCTCGAGAAGATTGCGAGGGAGATGAACATGGACAAGAGCAGTATGTATTACTTTTTCAAGAACAAGGAGTCCCTCCTCGAAGAAACCATGCTCAGAGAAAACGAAACCTTTTTGAATCTCCTCGAAATCAAGATGGCGAACAGCGTTGATCCTAAGGAGAGGATCTGGATCTATCAGGTTTTAGTATGCTCTTACGCCGTCATGCGTCCGGAACTTTTGACCGTTCTTCATTGGACCCTCTATCAGAACTTTAGTCTCGGGGTTCCCGAAAAGGCCGTTCGGAAAAGCATCCTGGAGCTGGAAAGGCTCATTCGGAATACCGGATGGAATTTCGAGGATGTACGGCTCCTCGAGCCGGTTCAGCTGTTGGCTTACGTCTATTTCCTCGTGTCCCGGCATCTCCACAGATCGTGGGACCGGCTGGGGGAGGAGTCCCCCTTCGAAATCTTGGAGCCCCTGTACCGCTACATCGGCCGCGGGCTTGGAGGCTTCGCTCTTACACGGAAACAAGGAGAATCGATATGAAAACACGAAGTATTTCAATCCTTACGGCTCTCGTGATCACCGCGGGCGTTCTCGTACCGGCGGGTGGTGTTTTCGCTGAGGAATCACCGCTGGTCCTGGACGTCGATACCGCGGTCTCCACGGCCTTAGAGAACAATCTTACCCTGGCGAGGGAGGAAACCGTCCTGGACATCAAAGAGAAAAAGAAAAACACGTCCTGGAACGGGTTTCTTCCCCAGATGAACGCGTCGGTCAATCTGACCCGGCTTAATGTGAAGCCCGAAGACCCTATGGCGGATCTCGGTATACCGGGATATACGCCGTCCGACCCCTCCCGGTGGATCCTGTCGGCCCGTTTTCAGGCCCAGCTGACGATTGTCGCGTCGCTTTTTCAGAACATCAAGCAGACCCGCCTCGAATACCGGGCAGGGAGAGTCACCATGGCCAAGGCGAAGTTGGGCCTCGAGCGGGACGTGAAGAAGCAGTTCTATCAGATACTCCTCTTAGAAGAACAGCGGGAGGTGACCTCCGCGGGAATCGAAAACGCCCTCGAGCGCTACGAGCAGGCCCGGGTAAACTACGAGAACGGCCTCATTCCCCGGTATCAGCTCCTGACCGCCCGAGTCGCCTACGAGAACTCGAAGCCCGGCTTGGAGCAGCTCGAAAACGGGATCGATGCGGCGAAACTGGCCCTCAAGATGAGCCTAGGAGTCGATCTCGAGCGGGATATCGTGCTCGAGGGGGAGATAGTCACCTCCGGCGGGACCGTGGAAGGGGACGAAATGCTCCGGAAGGCTATTGAAGGGAACCTCGATCTTCAGGAAATGCAGGCACAGATCTACACGGTGGAGCAGGCGGTCAAGCTCGCGCGGAGCGCTATGTATCCGTCCTTCAGCATCTCCTGGAGCTTCGATCCCGCATTTCAGGGGAATCCTTTTACCGATCCCGTCTTCGCCGACGTGGCTAACGACTGGAAGCAGCAGAGCGGGGCCCTCACTTTCACGGTCAGCCAGGCCATCGATCCCCTTCTGCCCGCCTCGTCGACGCGGGTCCGGATAGCGGAGACGGAAAATCAGATCGAACAGCTCGCTCTGTCCAAGGCGGAGGCCCGCCTCGGGGTGGAGATGCAGGTGCGCAGTACCGTACGTGAGCTCGAGCAGGCGGTCTCTTCGATCCGGGCTAAGGAGCTCACCGTGGAGGTCGCCGAGGAGGCCTATGAACTGGCGGAGGAGGCGTACGCCGCGGGGACCATGGAGCTCCTGGAGGTCAAGAACGCTGAACAGGAGCTCGATCAGGCACGTTACGATCTTCTGGACGCCCGCTACACCTATCTGAGCGGCATGCTGGACCTGGAGTATCTCGCCGGCGGCGGGCTGGAATAAGGAGAAAAATCATGAAAAGAAAAAAAACACGCTATACGAAAGCAATGCTCCTATGTTTCGGTTTAGGGTTCACCGCGATGGTCCTCCTGTCCGGCTGCGGCGGAGGAAGTCCCTTCGGCGGCAGGTCCGGTGCCGAGGGGAGGGGTCCGGCCGCATCCGGCAGGTCCGGTGCCGAGGGCGCCGTGCAGGAGGAGACGGCCTTCGCTGTCAATGTAACCCCGGCGGTAGAAGGGGAGATCTACGACTACTTCGAGGTCAACGGAGATGTGAAGGCGGCGGCCGAGGTCGACGCCTTTCCCACCACCTCCGGGGAGGTGCTTCGAATCTTGACCGCCGTGGGCAGATACGTGGAAAAGGACCAGGTGATTGCCGAGATCGATCCGAGCAGGCCCGGGCAGACTTTCGTGGCCTCGCCGGTTAAGGCGCCCATCTCGGGGACGGTGACCGCCGTTCCCGTGCAGATCGGCTCGCAAGCGGCCCCCACGACTCCTGTCGCCCGGATCGCGAAAACAGGCGATCTCGAACTGGTGGTCTACATCTCGGAGAAGTACATCTCCCGGATCGCAGCGGGACTCACCGCAGCGGTCACCTTCACCGCCTTTCCCGGCGAAGAGTACCGGGCGCGGATTACCGAGGTGGCCCCGGTGGTCGATCCGACCACCCGGACCCTGGAGACGAAGATGCGCCTTGTCGACCGGGACAGGAAGATCAAGGCGGGGATGTACGCGGATGTGAAGATCATCACCGAAGGCAAGCAGGGGATCGTCAAGATCCCCGCCGGATGCGTGGTCGAGCGGTTCGGAGTCCCCTACGTCTTCGTGGTGACCGGCGATACCGTACAGCAGCGGGAAATCGAGCGGGGCATCGAGATCGACGACAAGCTCGAGGTGCGTTCGGGTATTTCCGCCGGCGAGATGGTCGTCTATCAGGGGCAGACCCTCCTCGAAGACGGAGCGAGGGTGAAGGTCATTGAGACGGTCGACCTCATCGAATCGGACGATCCGATCCTGTAGGAGGAGCGCATGAGTTTATCCCGAAGAGTCGTCAATCGGCCTACAACCTTCCTCATCATCTTCGCCCTCTTAGTCGGGTTCGGGCTGTACGTGGCCACCGACATGGCCATCGACCTGTTCCCGGACATCGAGCCCCCGATCCTCGTGGTGTTCGCGAACTACTCCGGAGCGGGCCCCGAAGAGGTGGAGCAGACCGTAACGAGGCCCATGGAATCGGCGTTGAGCAATGTGAGCAATATCGACCGGATATCATCGACGTCGACCGAGGGGTCGTCCCAGGTTATGATCGAGTTCACCTACGGGACCGACATGTCCGAGGCGTCCAACGATGTACGCGACAAGCTCGAGTTCGTCCGGGACGCCCTTCCCGACGAGGTCACCTCACCGATGATTTTCAAGTTTGATCCGGCCCTCCTGCCGATACTCTATCTCCAGGTGACGGCCAACCGGAGTCCCGAGGACCTGCGGCAGCTCGCCGTGGACACCATCGCTCCCCGGATCGAACAGATCGACGGGGTGGCCTTAGCCAGCGTCGACGGCGGCCGGGAGAAGGTGATCCGTGTGGATGTCCCCCAGAACCGCCTCGAGGCGTACGACCTCAATCTGACCCAGATCCAGAATATAATCCGGGGCAACAACATGCAGGTCTCCGCGGGAAACATCACCGAGGGAAACATCAAGTATCTCGTGCGGACCTCCGGGGAATTCACCGCGGTGGACGAGCTTAAGAACACGGTCGTCGCCTATAAGGGTTCCCCGCCGACACCGCAGAAACCGGACAGCGCCATGGTCGCCGTCCGCCTCAGGGACATCGCCGATGTCTACGAGGGGTACCGGGACCCGGACAGCCTCGTATACGTCAACGGCGAGCCGGGGGTCTTCGTCATCGTTCAAAAACAGAGCGGCACCAACTCGGTGCAGGTGGCGGACACGGTGATCGCCGAGATGGCGGAAATCGAAAAGAGCCTTCCCTCCGGGGTCGATCTGGTGGTCCGATCAAACACCACCGAGATCGTCAAGGACTCCCTCGAATCGGTGAGCTCCTCGGCGATACTCGGGGGGATCTTGGCCGTCATCATCCTCTTCGTGTTCCTCCGGAGCATCAAATCCACCCTGTTGGTGGCGGTGGCCATTCCGGTCTCCCTGGTGTTGACCCTCATGTTCATGTACTTCTTCGACCTGACCCTGAACTTGATGACCCTGACCGGACTCGCCCTCGGGGTGGGGATGCTCGTGGATAACAGTATCGTCATTATAGAAAACATCTACCGGTACCGGGAGAAGGGGGCCAAGCTCCATGCCTCGGCGATTCTCGGAAGCCAGGAGATGACCACGGCGATTACGGCGTCGACACTGACCACCGTCTCGGTCTTTCTTCCGATGGTGGTATTCCGGAACCGCCTCGATTTTATCGGCGAGATGATATCGGGCCTCGCCTTTACGGTGGTCATATCGCTTCTGATCTCGCTGTTAGTGGCGGCGGTGCTGATCCCGGTTCTCGCGAGCAAGTACGTTCCCCTGACCTCGAGGCGGCAGAAGCCCCTGAAGGGCTTCTTGCGGGCCATTGACGGCTTCATGGAGCGGATCTTCCGGGGCCTGGATAACGGATACAAGCGGTCCCTCCGGTTCGTCTTGAGGCACAAGCTGATTACCGTCATCGTCCTTATAGTCATCTTCGCCGGAAGCCTCATGCTGATCCCCTCGATCGGCTTCGAGCTCATGCCTTCGCAGGAGCAGGACTCGGTGACGGTCAACGTGGAGATGCCCATCGGGACCCGCCTCGAGGTAACCGAGGCGGTGCTCAAGCAGTTCGAGCTCATCCTTCGGCGGGAGATTACCGCCTACGATGACATCCTCCTCGATGCGGGCTCCGGAGGGGGCTTTTTCGGCATGGACCGATCCTATATGGGAAGTATCACCGTCAATCTGCCCCCCTTCGAAGAGCGGGTGGAGGATTCCGACCGGATAAAAGATATACTCCGAGGCTATTTCGGAGATTTTCCCGCGGCGGAGTTCAGCTTCGGAGGGGGAGGAATGAACTTCGGTGCCGGGTCGCCCATCGCGATCAAGCTTCGCTCGGACGATCTCGAGGTCTCCCGGGACACCGGTGAGAAGATCGTAAGCCTCCTGGAGGAACGGGTACCCGAAGTGACGGAACCGGTCCTCAATCTCTCCGAGGGTCTTCCTCAGCTCGAAATCGATGTCGACCGGCAGCGGGCCTACGATTTGGGGCTCAATATCGCCTCCATCGGAAAGGAGATCCAGGCCAACCTCGAGGGGGTGACCGCGGGCAGGTACCGGGAAGAGGGGAAGGAGTACGACATTCTCCTGACCTTAGACGAGGCAAGCAAGGACCGGATTCCCGATCTCGACAGGATTTTCGTGGTATCGAGCTTCGGCCGGCGGGTACCCTTGAGCAGCTTCGCGAGTATTAAAAAGACAACCGGCCCGGTGGACATCTCCCGGGAGAATCAATCCAGGATCGTGACTGTCGAGGGCGGCATCCGTCCGGGGGCGGACATCACCCGGGTCATGCCGGTGATCCAGAACTTGATCGCCTCTGAAATCCCCGCCCGGGAGGGGCTCATTATCGAGTACGGCGGGGACTACGAAGACCTTATCACCTACGGGACCGTTTTCGCGGCGATCCTGATCGTGGCGGTCCTCCTCGTTTTCGGGGTCATGGCAAGCCAGTTCGAGTCGTTTTTAGATCCCTTTATCATCTTCTTCACCATGCCTTTGACCCTGATCGGGGTAATCGGGATCCACTTCCTTACCGGTGAAAACCTAAGCCTCTTTACCGCGGTGGGGATGGTGGTATTGATCGGGATCGTCGTGAACAACGGCATCGTTTTGGTGGATTATACCAACCTCATGCGGAAGCGGGGCCTAGGGCTCTACGATGCCTGCGTCGAGGCGGGGGGCAACCGGCTCAGGCCGATTTTGATGACCAGCCTCACCACCATCCTCGCCCTTCTTCCGGTGGGCTTTATGGAGGGAGAGGGGGCGAGTCTCATCTCCCCGATCGCCAAAGCTGTGGTCGGAGGACTTACGGTGAGTACCATACTCACCCTCTTCCTGATCCCGGTCCTCTACGCGGCTTTCAACGGCCTCTCCGACAGGATCAAGGGGCGGAAGCTCAAAGCGGGAGGAACGACAATCGAAGAAATACGCGGCGAAATCGCCGATACGAAGGAGGCCCGGCAATGAGCACCTATCGCGTGGAGATAATCGGCAACCGGTCCATTCAGGAGGACCTGGAAGATCTCTTGAAGGGGGAGGGGGCCGGTCCGTACCGGACCGTTTTCCCCGAAGCCCAGGGGATCGGCCGTTCCGGTCCCCGCAGGGGGGACCACGTGTGGCCGGAGGAAAACTTCGTGATGGTCGTCTACTGCGGCCTCGACGAGGCGCGGAAGCTCAAAGACATAGTGGGAGTCCTCCAGGAGCGGTTCGACACCGAGGGGATAAGCGTCTTCGTTACCCAGGGCGCGGACCTATAGCACCGCGCCGATGTACCTGATGTAGTCCTCTTCTGTGTTGATGTTGATGAACGATTTTCCCTCCGGGTCGATTTCCCGGATCTTTTCTTCCGGTAGATATCCGGTCCGGACCCGGGGGTAGAAGAGGCGGATCTTCCGCCTCGGTAAAATTTCCTCGATCGCGGGAATGCACCGGAGTGTATACACCCCGCACAGGGGCTCGATCATCCCTTTCCACCGGGGGATGAACACGTCGAAACCGCCCTTCGCCGCTTCGTCGAAGAGGACCCGGGCCAGCTCCGGGACGAGAAAGGGGGTGTCCGAGGTGGTGATGAAGACCGCTCCCGGAAGGTCCCCGCCCTCCGCTTCGGCCGCGCGGAGGGCGGTGTAGATCCCTCCCAGGGCGCCTCCGCCCTCCACGAAGTCCTCGACCACCCGGACTCTTTTCTCGAGAAAGCGGTACAGTTCAGGTTTCGCGGTCACTATGAATATAGAAGAAAAGACCACCTCGATATCAGCTATCTTCTTCTCGATGAAGGTGATACCGCCGCAGGGGAGAAGACCCTTCTCCCGTCCGCCGATCCGCGTCCCCGCTCCCCCCGACAGGACCGCCGCGGCTCGGCCGGGGCAGCGGGGCATCAGGGGGCGCCTCCGACCGCCGCGGTGATACGCTCGATAAGCTCCGCGTCGCCGGAGTTACCGGTCATGTCGCTCTTGTCGAGAATCGCCCGGGCCGAGGGCTTGTACCGGACCGGGTTGCCTAACACCATGACGCTCAAGTCCGGCTCGAGGACCGCGAGGGCGTGGTTTCCCTCGAAGATGATCCCCCGGCACGCGGCTAGGCGGCCGGCCGCCTCCGTTACGGCCCGCTCGAGGTATTCCTCCCGGGTTTTAACCCAGATAACCGTGTCCGCGCCGGCATCAAAGTACCTGCGGGTGTCCTTTCCCTCTTCCCGGAGAACTGCGGCCTCCCGGACCAAGAGGTAATCGTCTTCCGGCCGGAGGCTCGAGCACACTCCGCAGTGCTCTTCCCGCCCCCGCGGACAGGTGTGGGTCCCCTTCTCGTGGCAAATGGTGACCTTGCACACCCCCCATCCGCCGCCGAGTTTCTCGAGGAGTCGTTCGATGAGGTATGTTTTCCCCACGTTGCTGGTGGACCCGGTTACGCAGATCGTTTTCATTATCACAAATTACTATAGAATGATGAGTCGAATGCCGCAAGCTCTCCCGGGAGGGCAAACAAAAACCGCCGGAGCCTTTCGAGCTCCGGCGGTCCGTTATGTTTATCCCGCGGCGCGGTTATTTCGACTTGACGGCAATCTTCCTGGGCTTCGCCTCGGGACGTTTGGGCATGTCGAGGGAAAGAACTCCGTTGGACACGGTCGCGTTGATCTTTTCGGCGTCCACCTCCTTCGGAAGCATAAAGCTTCTGCGAAACGAGGAGCTGTGCCTTTCTTTGAGAATGTAGCCGTCCTTTTTTTCTTCCTTCTCGTCTTTCTTTTCGGACGAGATAGTGAGCATGTCGTTTTCGACGTCGATGTCGATGTCCTTTTCGGAGAGTCCCGCGAGCTCGGCTTCGAGGACGTATTTTTCATCCTCTTCACGGATGTCCACGGCGGGTGTCCGCGTATCGAGTCCGAGATCATCGCCGAAGAATGAGTTCATCACGGCGTCGAAGTCCTTGAAAAGGTCGAGATTGCCCGGCCTGTATCGTACTAAAGTTTTCATTGTATACCTCCTCATGGTATTTATCTTATCTGTAGTTAATAAAGCAAGAATTGTGCCAATGATGGGAAATCTTTTAATTCTTTATTCTGTAATGATTTACTATTTTTCCGGCGGACGGATCGGGCTCGAGGCTCGACGTGCTATGGGTCATTATGACTCACAAGTTCGGGAGGGCTTTCTTGGCGTGCCAAAAAGACACACAGTTCTGCCGGATGACGGCGTAAGACGAAAAAAATTGACAAACTGCGGCTGATTAGCGATAATATTTATTGTATAAGGCGCCGATTATGGGAGGAGCGGGCGCCGTAAAAACTTCGTGTCCTTTGTTAGTGATGCGTAAAGAGTTCATGAGAAATTCTAAAAATATAAACTTCGTAGTTGACTTTCCTCATTTTTCGGCTGTATTAGTTACTATGTGCCGGAGAAAGGAGACTTACGGAAGAAATAATTTCTTGACAGAAAAAAATGGGGTTGATATACTGCCCTAAGCAATATAATAGATGGGGAACCATATCGGGTCGTTGACCTGATCCCTACACCAATAGGAGGAAGTGATAATGAAAAAACTAGCACTTGTACTCGTACTAGTTGCAGCTATCGCGGCAGCGGGTTTCGCGCAGGTAACCCTGGAACCCACTCTCACCGGTAGCGCTACCTTGACCTTCGGGGTCGACCTCGACCTCATGGCAACCGGTTTTGCAAATGAAACCGAAGCCAACATCGAAATTACTCTTGTAGAAGAAGCCACTGAAGAGAAGGGCGGAGACGGAACCGTCTACGGCTGGATCAAGCTTGAAGATTTCAGCATCGTTGTAGACGGAGACGACGGTTTGACCGTTACTACTCCCGACATCAGCGCTCGGCTCTACATGGGCCCGGTCTACATCGATATCCTTGGTGTCGACGACGCGGTCGACAGTGCAGGACTCGGCGCGGTAATAGCGGGCGACGTACTTGCTCCCACAACACTGAGCAACGACTACGACAGCGAATACGACGGTCTCGCGGTCGTCTACGACACCGATATGTTCGACTTTACCGTTTTTGTACAGTCCGAAGCGGACTGGATTGCTGATGCGGGAAGCACCACCTGGTCCATCGCCAACGTAGTTGATGCGGATGACGACGG
>JBKHAJ010000135.1:0-9414 GCA_046542935.1 Spirochaetia bacterium
CTTCGTCCATGACGATGCGCCCCCCGAGCCGACTATAGCCCCCGCCTCCTTGACCGTTTCGTAATCGATGGGCATATCCAGGTAGTCCGCCGGGACGCATCCCCCGGAGGGTCCCCCCATCTGAGCGGCCTTGAAGGGCTTGTCCCCCTCGATGCCGCCCCCGATATCGTAGACGATCTCTCTCAAGGTGGTGCCCATGGGGACCTCGACCAAGCCGGTGTTCTGGACCTTCCCGGCGAGGGCGAATATTTTAGTCCCCGGGCTGTTTTCGGTCCCGATAGCGGAGTACCAGCCGCTTCCGTTACGGATGATCAGGGGCACATTGGCAAGGGTTTCCACGTTGTTGATGTTGGTAGGTTTTCCGAGGTATCCGCTTCCGGCGGGAAAGGGAGGACGCGGTCTCGGCATTCCCCTCTGCCCCTCGAGAGACGCGATCAAGGCGGTCTCTTCCCCGCAGACGAAGGCCCCCGCCCCCATTCGAAGATCAATATCGAAAGAAAAGCCGCTTCCGAGGATATTGTCTCCCAGGAGACCGTACTCCCTCGCCTGGATCAGGGCGCGCTTGACGTGCTCCACGGCGATGGGATACTCCGCCCGGACATAGATGAACCCGTGAGAGGCGCCTATGGCGTAGGCCGCAATGAGCATACCCTCGATCACCTGATGAGGCGTCCCCTCCAAGAGGGCCCGGTCCATGAAGGCGCCGGGGTCACCCTCGTCGGCGTTGCAGACCAGGTACTTCTCCTTTCCCGGGGCCTTCCGGGCGAACTCCCACTTGAGCCCGGCGGGAAACCCCGCCCCGCCCCGACCTTTGAGGCCGGCTTTTTTCATCTCGTCGATGATCTCTTCGGGAGCCATTTCGGCAAAAGCCTTCGCCGCCGCGGCGTAGTCACCGGCGACGAGTCCGCTCTCGATCTCCTTCGGATCGACCCGACCGCAGTTAGCGAGGACCTCCTTCCGCTGTCCCCGATAAAAGGGGGTGTCGTAAAGTCTCGGTACGATCCCGTCCCCTTCGGGCACGCAGAGCCGCTCGACTATCGTTCCCGCCCCTAACGCTTCCACGATCTCCGGAACATCCTCAACGGTCACCTTGCCGTAGAGGGTGTTCTCCGGCTCGATCACCACCAAGGGGGCCAGGGAACACTGTCCGTGACAGCCGGTCTCGACCACCTCGGTTCGGCCGGTGAGCCCCGTCCGCTCGAGCTCCCGTGTGAAAGCGGCGCTGATATCGAGGGCCCCCCTGGCCCTGCATCCGGTGGAACAGACAAGGACCCTGCCTTTGGCCCGCCTCGAGCGGAGGTCGGCACGGAAATCCTCCAGCGCGATCGGATTTGAGAGGGGTAAGATCGATGATCGCTTTTCAGGCGCCATAGGCAATCCTTTCGGTTAGGTTTTTATTACGTATATTTCTCGAGAATCTCCGGAACTCGATCGGAGGTCAAATTCCCATAATAATCGCCGTCGACCATCATCACCGGCGCGAGAAAGCAGGTGCCCAGACAGGCGACGTTCTCGAAGGTAAAACGCATATCCTCCGTGGTCTCTCCGTCCTCTACTTTAAGCTCCTCCCGAATCCGCTCGCTTATCCGTTCGCTTCCCTTGACGTGGCAGGCGGTCCCCTGGCAGCAGCGGATGGTGTGCCTGCCCCTCGGTGTCGTCGAGAACTGGGCGTAGAAGGTGATGACCCCATGGACCCTGCTCGCGGGGATCCCCGTCTCCCGCACCATCAAGTCAAGAACGGTGCGGGGGAGATAATTGTAGGTCTCCTGGATTTCCTGAAGGAGGGGGATAAGCCGGGTCTCGATCCCTCCGGTGGAGGGGTCTAGATCTTCGCGGAAGGCCCTGAGAATTCTTCGAGCAGGTTCGAGATCGACTTCCGGTTCCGTTACAGCGGTCGTTTTGTTCGGCATGACAAAATCCTAAAGCATATCGGCCGCCGGGTCAAATATTTTTAGTACTCCGGCGGCAGTTCTTCGAGCTCCGAGTAGGTGAAAACCGGCCCGTCCACGCAGACGTACTTGGACCCGACATTACACCGTCCGCACTTTCCGATTCCGCACTTCATCCGGTTTTCCAGAGACAGGATAATATCATCCTTCTCGAACTCGAGCTCCAGGAGAACGGGAATGGTGAACCGGATCATGATAGGCGGGCCGCAGACTAAGGCCAAGGCGTTTTTCGATGAGGGGTTTACTTCTTTCAAGATATTCGGCACCAGGCCGACCCTCCCGTCCCATTCTTCCTCCGGTTCCCGGTCGACGGTGAGTGTCAGGTCGATATCACTGCTCTTTCGCCACTCCTCCAGGGTATCCGAATACAAGAGATCCCCCGGGGTCCGGGCCCCGTAGACGGCGGTAATCTTCCCGAACTTTTTCCGGTTGTCGGGATGGAGCACATAGGTGACGGCCGACCTGAGTGTTGTAAAGGCGAATCCGCCGGAGACGATGACGATGTCCTTCCCCTCGAGGCGGTCCCAGGGGAAGGAATTCCCCAGGGGTCCCCTGACCCCGAGCTTTCGTCCCGGTTTCGACCGGTGGAGCTCCTCGGTGACCGTTCCGGTCTTCTTGACGGTGAACAGAAGGTAGTCCTCCTCGGTGGGAGACGAGGCGATCCCGAAGGGGGATTCACCCATCCCGAAGAGGCTCACCTCGGCGAACTGCCCCGGGAGATAGGAAAATCGCTTCCGGTCCTCCTCCTTGTCGAAGACCAGCTTGAAACTCTTTAAGTCCTTCGCCGGATTCTCGATAACAACCTCGTCAAGGGTCACCGGATAGGGTATATAGGGGTTTTGCCCATGATGATGATGGGAATGTTCTTCGTGATGTATCTCAGTACTCATCTTCTCTCCTACTCTTGGACTACCGGGGTAAAGATTTTCAACACCTCCCGGATATCGAGATTGACCGGACAGCGTGCCACGCATCTGCCGCAGCCGACGCAGTAGATATTCCCGTTGTTCTCCACGGCATAGGAGAACTTGTGCATCACCCTCTGGCGCATCCGCTGAGTTTTGACATTTCGAGGATTGTGCCCCGAGGCGTGAAGGGTAAACTGGGGGTACTGGCAGGAGTCCCAGGTCCGGATCCTCCGTCCTTTTCCGTGACCGTTGTCCTCGTCGGTTATATCGAAACAGTGGCACGTCGGACACAGATAGGTGCAGGCCCCGCACCCGATGCACCGCTCGGTTATCTCCTTCCAGACCTCCGAATCGAAGGACTCGTCGAGGCGTTCCTTGATGGACTCGAGGTCGATCGTCTCCATGCTTTCCCGCGCGGCCTCTACGACTTTCTCCGCGGCTTCGGCGGCCTCGTCGAGCTCTTTATCGTCGGCCTTCTCGAAGATCCCGGAGTTGGCATCTAGAAACTCACTCCCCTTCCCGGTGACCGCCGTAAAAAGGTACCGTTCGCCGAGATCGTAGGCGATCACGTCGCTTCCTTCCCTCCCCGCGGGATCTCCGCCCACGGAGGTGCAGAAGCAGGTCCGGGCGGGGGCCGCCTGTCCGGCCTCATTTCCCATACAGGCGAGGGCGACTACCACCGAGTTTTCCCTCCGCTTCAGATAGTAAGGATCCTCGAAGCGGCTGTTCGAGGCCGCGAATATCTCGTCGAGCTCGGCGATCGCCCTGGCGTCGCACGGGCGGATCCCGAAGAGAAGGATCTTTTCGTCGGGAAGGGTCTCTTCGGTCAGGACTCCGTCCTCGTAGCGGCAAAGGATTTCCGTCTGAGGAAAAAAGACCCCCTTCGCGCTCAACCGGGGGGTAATGTATCCCGGCCCCGGCGGGAGGTTTTTATCTCCGGATCCGCTGGAAGCCTCCGGGACATACTCCCCGAGGGTGTATTCCCCGGTCCGTTCCTCGAGGACCGGGACGACGACCCGGCGCTCCCGGGCCGCGGTATCGAACAATCGATTAAGTGATTCTTTTTTTAAGATTCCACGTTCCATATCTTTCCTTACAGCCTCTCAGCTCCGCTTATCCGGATCGGTTATGAATTCCTCCGCGTCTTTTTCCGTAAAGGTAGAAAGCGGCGGGGTCGCCTCCGGATCGAAGTCGGGGCAGTATCCGAAGAGCTCCTGAACATCCTTGGCCATCTTCTTGGTAAGGGTCCGCAGGTCTATGTTCATCGGGCAGGCACGGTAGCAGGCGTCGCACTCCACGCACCTTCCGGCCTGATGGAAGATTCGAGTCAGGTGGAACATCATCGTATCGCTGAAGTCGGTGCTCACACCGATCCATTTCATATCGTTCTGCTCCGCGAAACACACTTTACAATAGCAGGTCGGACATACCTGCCTGCAGGCGTTGCACCGGATGCACCGGGATATCTCGGATTCGAGGTATTTCCACCGTTCCTCGGGACTCAGGTCCTCGAAATCTTCGACCTTCTTCCTGGGAGATTCCGAAGGCGTCCGCGCCGTTCCCTCGAGGAGGATATCCGCTCCCTCGGGAAAGGGATAAACGCATTCGAGGCAGGCATCCTGGAGAACCTCTTCGCGGGGGATCTCGGCGGCCGAACCGTCCGCTAAAACCGCTTTCACCGTTTCCCCCTCCACGGAGACTTCCCGGACCGGAGAGCTTTTTTCGTCGAGAATCCTTTGGGCCTTCCTTCGGTCCACCATTCCCGTACAGGGGACACCGACCAAGACCACTTTGTCCCGGGGTACCTGGAGTTCCCGTACCAGCGCCATGACCGAACGCATATCGCATCCTTTTACCGCGATACCGACCCGGGGGACCGGCTTTTCCTGCCCCTTCCGGACAAACGGATCTTTCTCGTAAAGCTTGGGGAGATACACCGCGAGGTTGTTCGCCGAGAAACTATCGAAGGTCAGATCCTCCACGGTAGCCCGGGCCGCGGAACCCATCCGGTCGTCGGCGCCGGCTATTTCGCTGACCGTCTCCGCCGGGGCTCCTCCCCCCTGCCCTTCAGCTGCCTCCTCCTTCGGAGCGCTTACGAAGCAAGGTCTCGAGGTAAAGGGTTCACTCCCTTTACAAAAACCGATAAAGAGGTCGATTTTATCCCGGTTAAAGAGTTCCCGTGCCGTTTCCCGTAGTATTTCGCCGTATTGTTCCATCTATGCGAGTTCCTTCTTGAGCTTCTTCGCGGGACCGACCTTCTTCACATCATCGATGACCTGATTGATGAGAGCGGCAAACCGGTTTCCCTCCGACGCGGATACCCAGGAGAACTGGACCCGCTCCGGCTCGATCCCGATGTATTCGATCATCCTCTTGACCAGGGAAAACTTCCGCCTCGCCACGAGATTGCCGCTTATGTAGTGGCAGTCCCCGGGATGGCACCCCGAGACGAGAACCCCGTCGGCGCCGTTCTGCAGCGCTTTCAGGATATACAGGGGATTGATCCTGCCTGAGCAGGGTACCCGTATTATCCGTATGTTCGGCCCGTACTGCAGCCGGCTTACCCCGGCCAGGTCGGCCCCGGCGTAGGAACACCAGTTGCAGAGAAAGGCTACGATTTTCGGTTCCCAATTATCACTCATCAGAAGCTCCGTTCTATATTACCGTGTTGAGGACATTCAGGATCTGTTCGTCCTTGAACCCTCTAAGATTTATCGCCGATCCCCGGCACGTGGCCGCGCAGGCGCCGCACCCCTTGCACAACGCTTCGTTGATAACGGCAACTCCCCTCTCCTCATCGATTTCGATTGCATTGTATGCGCAGACGGTCACGCAGGCCCCGCAGGCGCTGCATCGCGCCTCGTTGACGTAGGAGACCAGCCCCGCCGCCTCGAGGCTTTCGCTGCTCAAGACCGTTGCGGCCCGGCTCGCGGCGGCCATCGCCTGGGAGGCCACCTCTTCCAAGTCTTTCGGATAGTGGGCGAGCCCCGCCACGTATATTCCGTCGGTGGCAAACTCCACCGGCTTCAATTTTACGTGGGCCTCTAAGAAAAATTTCTCCGCGGTCAAGGGGACCTTGAAGAATTGGGACAGCACCTCGTTGTCCGGATTCGGATCGATCCGGGAGCTCAACACCAGCAGGTCCGGCTTGATGACCAGCTCCGCCTGAAGGACCGGGTCGCCCACCGTTACGCTCAGCTCGCCGTTCTTTTCGGTTACCTCGGGTTTCCGGTCCGTGTCGTACCGGACGAAAGTGACTCCGAGCTCCCGGGCCTGATTGTAGTACTCCTCTTTGAAGCCGTAGGTCCGGATATCCCGGTACAGCACGAAGACTTGGGCGTCCGGACGTTCCCTCTTTATCCCCAAGGCGTTTTTGACGGCACCGGCACAGCAGATCCTGCTGCAGTAGGGGTGGTCCGGCTCCCGGGAGCCCACGCACTGGATAAACACCGTCGTCTCCGGAGGCTCGAAATTCCCCTTGGTAATTTCACGATTGAGTTCCAAGAGGGTCATGACCTTGTCCGATTTTCCGTAGAGATACTCTCCGGGGATGCTCTCCTTCCCGCCTGTTGCAACCAATATAACCCCGTGTTCGATCTCCCGCTCGGAGGGGCCGCTCCCGTTTCCCCCTATCGCGAGGGTGCTCACGAAATTTCCGATGAACCCGTCCACATGGCTCAGCTGAGAGTTTAAAAAGAGCTCTATCTTAGGATGGTTTTTTACACCCTCGACGAGACCGTCCACGAAGGGGCCCACTTTTTCTCCCGTCAGCGTGTTCTCTACGAAAAGGGCGTTGCCCCCGAGGCGGTCCGACTTTTCGATTAGATACACTTGAAATCCTTGGTCCGCTAAGGCCAGGGCTCCGGTCATTCCGGCTACCCCGCCGCCGACGACTAAAGCCTCCTGACGGACCTGGAGGGGGATCGGTTTTAAAGGCTCGATCAGATTGGCCTTGGCCACCGCCATCCTTACCAAGTCCTTGGACTTGTAGGTGGCGGCTTCCTTTTCGTGCATATGGACCCAGGAGCATTGGTCCCGGATGTTGGCCATCTCGAAGAGATGGGCGTTCAGCCCCGCTTCTTTCAGGGTCTGCTGGAACAGCGGCTCGTGGGTCCTCGGCGAACAGGACGCGACGATGACCCGGTTGAGCTCGTGCTCCTTTATGTGCTCCTTGATCACCTCCTGGGCATCGGAGGAGCAGGTGTACAGGTTGTCCATAGCAAAAACCACGTTGGGCAGGTTTTTGGCGTATTCGGCTACCTCAGGAACGTTGACGATCCCGCCGATGTTCTTCCCGCAGTGGCACACGAACACCCCGATCCGCGGAGGTTCTCCGGTGATGTCCCGCTCGGGGGGAAGCACCTCTTCACGCACTTCGGTCCCCCGGACCGAAGCGAGCTGTACCATCGCCCGCGAGGCGGCGCTCGAAGCCTCGATGACCGTCTCGGGAATGTCCTTCGGCTCGGCGAAGGGCCCGCAGGCGAAGATACCTTCCCGGGTGGTGGACACCGACTGAAAGGGAAGGGTTTGGGCGAATCCCTTCTTGTCTAAAGTGATGCCGAACTTACCCGCAAGCTCCCTCGCCGCCTTCGGCGGCTGGAGACCCGCGGAGAGGACCACCATCTCGAAATCCTTGCTCCGGTACTCCTGATCGTCCTCGTCGACGTACCCGATACGGAGATTTCCGTCAATGCCTAACTGCTCCACCTTGGAGGGACGGCACCGGGTAAAGGTGATCCCGAGCTCCTTGGCGCGCTCGTAGTAGGCGTCGAATCCCTTCCCGTGGGCCCTGATGTCCATGTAGAAGACCTCGCAGATCAGGTCCTCCTCGTGTTCCTTGGCGATGATAGCTTCTTTGATGGCGTACATGCAGCACACCGAGGAACAGAAACTGTTCTCGTGGTCCCTCGAGCCCACGCACTGGATAAAGGCGACCCGTTTCGGCTTTGTCATGTCTCCTGGACGCAGGACATGCCCCTGGTAGGGGCCGCTGGCCGATAAGATCCGCTCGAACTGAAGGCTGGTGACCACGTTGGGAAAGCTCTCGTAGCCGTACTCCGGCTTCTTTTCGGCGTCGTAGAGACAGAACCCGGGCGAAAGGATGACCGCTCCGGCATCGACCTCGACCTCCTCGTCCTGTTGGGTGTAATCGATGGCCTCGGCGGGACAGGCGTCTGAACAGATTCCGCAGGCGTCGTTCAGGAAGTGCGCGCAGTTGTCCCGGTCGATGACCGGAACGTTGGGTAATGCCTGGGGAAAGGGGATGTAAACGCTGGGCCGCCTCTTAAGGCCTACCTCGAACTCGCTCAGCTGCTTTCGAGGCTCCTGTCTATACACAGTCTTCAGCCGGATCGAATTGGTGGGGCAGACGCTTTCGCAGGCCCCGCAGGACATGCACACATCGCTTCCCCGGTGGTAGGGGGTGTCCACCCGCATTTCGGCGCCCCGGCCGACGAAATCGGCAACCCCGATTCCCATCCGCTCCCGGCATATCCGGACGCACAATCCGCAGAGGATGCAGTCGTCGTCCTTCTTCGAGAATCCCGTTTCATCTATCTTATAGAGCTTGGCAAGGCGCTGAAGCACCTCCGCTTCGGGGCATCGGGACAACAACAGCTTTACCGTCATCTTTCGGCTCCGGTGGACCCGTTCGGAATCGGTTTGAATTTCCAAGCCGTCCCACACCTCGTAGTTGCACGAGGTGATCATCTTCGTCCGCTTGCCCATCTTGGCCTCGACGATGCACAGCCGGCACGCGCCGTAGGGCTCCAAGGCGGTATGGTGACAGAGGGTGGGAATCCCTAACCCTTGAGCCTTAGCGACCTCTAATACGGTCTGTCCCTCTTCAGCCTGTATATCTATTCCATTGAGTTTAATGGTGACGCTCATAGTGCAACCTCTTTGACCCGGGCCTTCTTGATTGCGCCGAACCTGCAGGTGTCGTAGCAGATCCCACACTGAGTGCACGTATCGAGATCGATGACGTGGACTTCCTTCTTTTCCCCGGAAATGGCCTCGACGGGACATTTCTTCCTGCAGGCCTCGCACCCGGTACACGTATCCGGGTCGATTTCGTACCGGAACAGGTTCTTACACACCCCGGCGGGACAGTACTTCTCCTCGATATGGGCGATATACTCGTCCCGAAAGTAGTTGAGTGTCGTTAAAACCGGATTCGCCGCTGTGGAACCTAAGGCACAGAGGGCGGTGTCCTTCAGATACTCCCCGATCTCTTCTAAGGTATCGAGGTCCTCCATGGTCCCTCTGCCCTCACATATCCCGGAGAGGATCTCGAGCATACGAAGGGTCCCCTCGCGGCAGGGGACGCATTTCCCGCAGGATTCTCCCTTCAAAAAGTCGATAAAGTATCGGGCGAACTCCACCATGCAGGAGTCCTCGTCTAAGACGATCATCCCGCCGGAGCCCATCATGCTTCCCGCCTTGGTCAGCTCGTCGAAGTCCACCGGGAGGTCGAGCATGCTTTCGGGGAGACAACCCCCGGAGGGTCCGCCGGTCTGAACGGCCTTGAATTTCTTTTTCTTCGGGATTTCCCCGCC
>JBKHAJ010000136.1:0-9395 GCA_046542935.1 Spirochaetia bacterium
ACTGATTCCCAGCGAGCGCCCCAACGATCTGATTATCCTCTTTGCCGTTCAGAACTCCGGCTACATCCCCCTCCCTATTATCGAGTCCATAGCACCCGACGCCCTCATCGTGTATCTGTTCTTTTTCTTCTTCGCCTTCAATATCATATTCTGGGGAGTGACCGTGTCGTTGTTGAGCTCCACGGAGAAGGGTTTTCGTTTCCGTATCAATATGCCTCTGATCGGGCTTGCCGCGGGAGTATTGATTGCCGCCTTCGGACTCTACGATTACGTGCCGGTTATGGTAAGAAAGGCGTTTTCGGTAACCGGCGACATCGCCATCAATCTCATTCTCGTTTTGATGGGAGGAATACTCGCGACAATCCCTAAGGCGGGCATATTCTTTTCCCTTGAATTCGTTAAGTTCATAACCGTCAAGATGATAGCCTATCCCGCTATAGTCTTAACCGCACTTCTTTTTCTTCCCCTCGATAACCTTCCCCCGGCCATTGCTGCGGGGATCAAGATCGTCTTCGTACTCCAAGCCGCGGTGCCCCCGGCAACGAACAACCTCATCGTAGCCCGGGCCTACGGTACCCGGGAGCAGGAGCTCCACATAGGAAACGGTATGTTCCATACCTACGCGGCGAGCCTTGTGACCCTTCCGGTTTTTCTAGTAATTGCAATCCTTGTTTTTTGAGAAGTCTGCGGTCTCGAGACGCCGCACACCTTGCTCCGGTTGGTTAGATAAGATTAGAATAGGTGTATGGATGAATCAGGGGAAGAAAAGAGAAAAGTCCCCTCCACGTTGGTTAGGCGGCTCGAGGAACTCAATAGCCGTATAGCGGACTTGAAGCGAAAAGACTCCCCCTTCACTGCGGTCCGTTCCGCCCTTACCGGGAATGATCCGGCCAGGGTTTCCCTCGATTATATCGATTCCGAAGAACTATCCGAAATCGAAAAGGGCATCCGGGAGACTCTCGACGGTATTACCCTTTCTAAAGGGGCATTATGCAAGGCGCTGGCTAACATCGATCGTAAGCGGCTCTATACCCAGGCCGGGGCGGAGAGCTTTCTCGAATATCTCGAGCTCGAGCGGCTTCCGGTCAACTACAAGACGGCTAAAGAATATGCTAAGATCGGAAGAATGCTTATCCTGCACTCCGAGGATCTGGAAAATATCGCCTTTCGGGAAGAGGACGGACTCAAGAAGCTGGTCTATCTCGACAAGGCTCTCGCTAACCACGGAGAGCATCGGGAGGAAGTTTTCGATAAGGTCAAACATTCGAGCCTGAGAGAGTTCCAGCGTTTTGCCCGGGAGGGAGAAGAGGATGATGTTCCCGCTCGAACCGATGCGGAGACGATCACTGAAAGCGGAAAACCCTACATCGATCTTTTTGTCGACGGCTCGAGCATCCGTAAGAGAACCGGCCTCAATACGGCCCGTGAGGTAATACGGGTCGATTTCGGAGTTCTCCGTCCGGAAGCTACCGGGGAAGAACGGAACGTGTTTTTCGAAAAGCTTATAAATCTCGTTCGCGATTTTTCATCCTCCGGCGAAAAATAATGGATAGAACAAATTGTTGACTAATGCCGATCATTCCCCTATAAACAAATGAACCCCGCCTGAAAGGAGAGAACATGAGCTCGTTCAAAGGAAGATCGTTGCTGACCCTCAAGGATTACAGCCCCGCGGAGATTCGGGAGCTCCTGGACATAGCAGGTCGCGTGAAAGAAGAGCGGCTTAAGAAGAAGCGCTATCAGAGATTCCAAGGCTTTACCTTAGCTCTCATCTTCGAGAAAAGGTCCACCCGAACCCGCTGCGCCTTCGAGACGGCCTTCGGGGAGGAGGGGGGACATCCGGTCTTCCTGTCCACCGGCGATATCCAGCTCGGGGCCAAGGAATCGATCGAGGATACCGCACGAGTTTTGGGAAGAATGTTTGATGCCGTCCAGTTCAGGGGATTCAGTCAGAAAATGGTGGAAACCTTAGCCGAGCACTCCGGTGTCCCGGTTTACAACGGACTTACCGATGAATTTCATCCCACCCAAGCCTTAGCCGACTTGATGACGGTGGAAGAGAGCTTCGGCGGACTCGAGGGGCGCAATCTCTGTTTTGTCGGGGACGGGCGGAACAACGTCGCCGTCAGTCTGATGATAGGGTGCGCCAAGATGGGAGTCAATTTTACAGTGGCATGTCCCGAAGACCTCGCTCCTCCTGAGGACATCGTCGAGACCTGCAGGGGATACGCCTCCGAATCGGGGGGAGGTATCAAGATCGTCGAGGACCCGGACACTGCTGTCGAAGGTGCGGATGTCATCTACACCGACGTATGGGCTTCCATGGGGGAGGAGGCAAAGATGGAGGAGCGCCGGAAAATCCTAGGACCCTATCAAGTCAACAGCGGGCTCATGAAGAAGACCGGAAAGGCGGAGACCATCTTTATGCACTGTCTTCCCGCGGTCAAGGGAAACGAGGTTACCGCCGATGTCATCGACGGGCCTCAATCAAGAGCATGGGACGAGGCGGAAAACCGCAAGCATACTATCAAGGCCCTCATGATCGCGACGATTCTCTAATCGAGAGGGACCATGAGTTTAGAGGGAAAGACGGCTATCATTACCGGCGGCGGAACGGGAATCGGACGGGCAATCGCCGAACGATTCGCCCGGGACGGAGCCTCCCTCATCGTATGCGGCAGGCGTACCGAGGTGGTGGAGGATGTCGCAGGATATATCAGGTCACAAGGAGGGGACTGCCTGGCCGTTTCCTGCGATGTGACCCGGGAGGATGATCTCGCTCGTCTCGCCGCTGAGGCCGAGGTCCGTTTCGGAAAACTCGAGATACTCGTCAACGCGGCGGGAATCATGCTCTTCAAATCGCTCGCCGAATCGGATAGAGAGCTGTGGAATCTGCTCATGGGCGTCAACGCCTACGGTCCTTTAAGACTCTTCGCCCATGTGCTTGATCTCATGAAGAAGGGGGGAGGATCGGTTATCAATATCTCCTCCATATCGGGCAACCGGCCTTTTGCCGGAAGCGCCGTCTACTGCGCCTCGAAGGCGGCTTTGCAGATGATCTCCGGAGTGATGGCCTTAGAGGCCGCGGAGCACAACATCCGGGTCAACTGTCTCGCTCCGGGCTTAGTGGAGGATACCGAACTCGGCAGAGAGATGTTTTCTCCTAAGCAGGCCGAAGAGGCATATGAACGGTTCAGGAATCTCCATCCCCTGAAAAGGAACGGTAGACCCGTCGATATAGCTGAGGCGGCGCTGTTCTTGGCCGATGAGGCGAGCTCGTGGATAACGGGGGCGGTCTTACCGGTAGACGGAGGCAGGGGTATCACCACCAATGGGTAGGTCCGGCTGCGATTGCGTTATCCTTGCGGCGGGTCTCTCTTCGCGGATGGGGCGCTGGAAGATGGTGCTTCCCTACGGAAACTCGACGGTCATCGAAACAGCGGTCAGCCGTGCTCTTTCGGTAGTACGCAGGGTAATCCTGGTAACCGGTTTCAGGGCTGGTGAAATGGAGACGATGTTCGCCGACCATCCTGAGGTTATCATCCGCAGGAACGGCGACTACCGGCGGGGTATGTTCACCTCGGTCTCCACCGGCGTGTCGGCGGTAACCTCGAAGCGCTTTTTTGTACTTCCCGGCGATATGCCCGGTATTTTTCCTGAAACTTATAAAGAGCTTCTTCGCGCGCGGCAGGCGCCTGTGATCCTTCCCGAATACCGTGGGAAGAGCGGCCATCCGGTACTTCTCGATGACACGGTCGGAAAAGTGATTCTCAACGAGCATGCTGATTCGAGTCTCGAGAAAGTGCTCGCGAGGTTTCCGTCGGTCAGAGTGCCGGTGAATGACGAGAACATCCTCTACGACATCGATACCGACGAAGATTATCATGCAAGGATTGTGTAACAGAACATTATCGGGCGGAACCGAAAGGATAGTAGCGGAGCTCTCGAGCTTCACCCTGGAAGTGGGAGGCCGAACCCTGCTGTCCGACATATCCGCCGAATTCGGAGAAGGAAAGCGGTATGTTATTTCGGGTCCCTCGGGGGCCGGAAAGTCGAGCCTTGCCCTCTCCCTCGCGGGTTTGACCCACGAGATACCGGGGGCCCGGACCAGGGGAAGGCTCCGATTCCTGGAAGGTTCGACGAGTATCGTTTTCCAGAACCCCTTCCTGCAGATGTTTCACACCACCGTCTATGAGGAAGTGCACTCTTCTCTACTTTCGGCCTCCGCCGGCCGGGCTGAGGTCCTGGGAGCACTGGAAGCCTTCGGGGCCGCCGGCTGCATCGACAGGGATGTCTTCTCTCTTTCAGCGGGAGAAAGGAAGAGGGTGTGTCTGGCGGCGGCTCTTGCTTCACAGCCGGATGTTTTGATCCTCGACGAGCCGACGGGATATCTGGACCGGGAGGGGATCGATGCTCTTCGCAGGGCTCTGGCAAGCCTCGATGCGAGGATCACGGTTATCATTTTCGATCACCGCACGGAACCGTTCATGGACCGGTGCGACCGCTTTATCCTGCTTTCCGGCGGAAGGCAGGTGCTCTCATGCTCCCACGGCGAAGTCCGATCGTATGCGGATGAGCTCAGAACCTACGGGGTCAGGTATCCATGGAAATGGGAGGACGTGAGGGTTACCCTGCCGGACGTAAGGGGTGCCGGTAATCCCCCGCTCCGGAAGGGAGATGCACGGGAACCGGTTGTACGATCCCGTAAAATCCGCGCCGGCTACGGAGGAAAAAGGATTCTCCGGGACATCGATATCGATCTTTTTCCCGGTGAAATTACGGCCCTTATAGGCGATAACGGCTCGGGCAAGAGTACCCTCGGTATGGTCTTGGCAGGAGCCAAGCGGAAATCCCGGGGTAAACTGCGCTACGCACGCGGCCTTCGCAGGGTCATGATGTTTCAGTGCGTATCGGATCAGCTTATCTGCGGCAGTGTCGATGAAGAAACCCGCAATGCCTTCTACGGCGGAACCGGCGGAAGAGGTGGTGTCCCGGAACTGATCGACAAGCTCGATCTCAGGGATCTTACCGCACGGGTTCCGCGAAGCCTCAGCATGGGAGAACAGCACAGAACGATTTTGGCCGCCCTCCTCGCGTCCGAACCGGACTTGATTATTCTGGATGAGCCTGCTCTCGGAGCGGACTGGGCGCATATAGAGGCCGTCTTTTCCTGTCTCAGGGACTTTGTCGAAAAGGATGCGGCGGTCCTCGTCATTACCCATGACGACAAACTCGTCTGCAGGTACGCCGATCGTGTAGTCCGTATGGAGAGGGGACGCATCGCCGGTGATTATTCGACACGATTTACCGAGAGGGATAATTGATGAACCGCACTCTTAAGGACTGGACTTTGAGGAACTGGATTACCATCGGGCTTCTCGGTGCGGTATGGGGGGGCGTGGAGCTGACCCTCGGTTCGATCCTCCACATGATTTTCCCTCCCTTGGCGGACACCTTCCTTACCGGTGTGCTTCTCTCGGCGATAGGGGTTATCCTCGCTCTGGCCGGTAAGGTCCTCATCGAGAACCGCGGCACCGTTTTATTCATCAGCATCGTAGCCGCTCTCCTCAAACTGCTGAGCTTCGGCGGGGTAAAGGTTGGTCCTTTTCTGGCGATCCTCATTCAAGGAGTTCTCATGGAGCTCTGTTTTCTGCCCCGGAACCGGTTGCGTCCGCTTCAATTCATGGTTGCGGGATTATCTGCGGTCAGTTGGAATCTCTTTCACCGGTTTATCATGCTCCGCCTCCTCTATGGGAGGCGAATCCTTCAGGTGGCCGCGGCGACGGCCCGTTCCGGGTCGGAGTTTTTCGGTATCGGAGAGGAGAGGATCCTGATCATTCTCGGTCTGTTCTTTCTGATACGTGCGGCGGTGGGCTTGGCAGCGGGGCTTGCCGGGAGGGGTATCGGGAGAACTCTCAAGGATCGGTTTAATCAAAATGAAAACGTGTGATAGATTCCGTACCGCAGTGTGGATACTCCTCTTCGGGAGTAATGCGGTCCTCACCGGGGTTTTCTCGTTTACTACCGTTGGGGGTGTTCTCATCCTTTTTGCGAGCGTGCCGACTTTCCCCCGGTGCATAACCGCCTTGAGGTTTTGGCTTGTAGTGGCCGCTCCGGTCGTTATCGGTTTCGCGGCACCCGCGGTGCCCCTTACGGACGGTTTTGTCTTTGCCGGGAAGGCTTTCGTCTTTCTCCTCCTTGTCGAGTTCTTGAGACGCCGGATCTCACCGAGAAAGATCGAATTGCTCTTCCGGAAGGCGGGACTGGGCGGCCTGGGATTCGCCTTTACGGTGGCCCTCAATTCTCTCGCGTCGGTGGGAGAAAAGGTTCGGGTCGTATGGTATACGGTCCGCATGCGGGGGGGCTTCAGGGGAACACCATTCAAGGGCCTGAAGATTTTTATCGAAGCGGTGCTGTTTACCGTCCTCGCGCAGGGTGAGCAGATCTACCTCGCGGCACGCTCTAAGGGATACGGTGATAATACGTTCGCTGCGCATCCCGAACGGGAGAGCTGACTACAGCGTATCCCTCATATGGGGAGCCTCTTTCCCATAGTCCGCCGCGAGAATTTCCGCTGCAATGGAAACGGCAATCTCCCCGGCGGTGTCTCCCCCGATGTTCAGGCCGACGGGGGCGTACAAACACGGTGGAATGGTGATATCCTCGTCGGCGAGAGTTTTCAAGGCGGCGCGTATCTTGTTTTTCGATCCGATCATTCCGATGTAGTTCATCGGTTTGCCCGACATGAGGACCTGCCTCAGAACGTCGGTGTCATGGGCGTGCCCGTGGGTCGCGATAAAGCAATATCCCGAACCGAGATACTCAAAGACGCCGGAAATATCGGCATATTCGCCGAGGAAAGCCGTACGGTTTTTCGTGCGATGTTTCTTTACGATCTCTTCCCTGGGATCGTAGACGACCGCGTTGAAACCGGCCGTTTCCAGGATCGGCGCCAAGGATTCGGCGACATGGCCGCCGCCGAAAAGAACGATCAGCTTCCCCGCCGACAGGTATTCGTAGAAGAGGGTAACCTGTCCTCCGCATTTCATTCCCAGTGATGCCAAGTCGTAATCAACGACCTCGCTTTTTGCTGTGCTCAAGAGCTCCTTAGCATGCTCGACCGCCGTGTGCTCCAGCGCGCCGCCCCCCACGGTACCGTGAAGCTCGCCTCCCGATGTCACGAGAAGCTTGAATCCGGATTTTGCGGGCGAGTCTCCGCCGGTCTCGACGACGGTTACGATAACGCAGCTCCCGCCCCTTTTCTGTTCCGCGACTGCGAGCTCGAGAATCCGAATAGTAGTGTCCATGGCCCCTTCCGATTGTATTGAGATCAGGGAAGAAAACGGGTACCCGTTCTCCCCTCGAGCGCCTCCTCCAGGGTGTGGAGGGAGGTGATGATCGATTCTCTCCCGCAGACGCGGGTAAAGTCAAGGCAGGATTCGACTTTCGGTCCCATGGACCCCTCGAGGAAGTGGCCCTCGGTCATATAACCGGCGGCCTGATCGACCGTCAGGGCATGCACGGGGGTACGCTCAGGGGTGTCTATGTTGAGATAGACCGTCTCCACATCGGTAAGGATAATGAACCGGTCGGCGTCGATCGTCCGGGCAAGGAGAAAGCCCGCCCGGTCTTTGTCGATGACCGCGTCGACTCCCCTGAGGTCACCGTTTCCGATTCGCCTGACCGGGACCCCGCCTCCGCCGGAGGCGATGAGGATGACCCCGGAGGACACGAGGGACCGGATGAGGTCCGCTTCGACTATTTCCTTAGGCGAGGGAGAGGGGACCACCCGCCTCCAACCCTTTTCATCTCCCGGCTTGACTTCCCGTACCGTATAACCCTTGGTCTCGGCAAGACCGGCGGCCTCCTCTCGGGTGTAGAAGGGCCCCACCGGTTTGGAGGGATCGGCGAAATCGGGGTCGTTTTCGTCGACTACCACCTGAGTAACTAAGCTCGCGCAGGGACGCTCGATACCCGCCGAACCGAGATGGAACCGAATACGGTTCTGAAGCATCCAGCCTATTTGTCCCTGGGTCATCGCGCCGCACACCGCTAAGCTCTGAGCCGGGACGAGGGACCCGCTTTCCTCCTGCTGGATCAGAAGGGCCCCCGCCTGTGGGCCGTTTCCGTGGGTTACCGCTAATCCGTATCCGAGCCGGACCAGCCGGGCCAACTGCCGCGCTGTGGCGTCTATGTTCTGAAACTGCTCCTCGGTGGTTCCCCTTTCGTGTGCCTGTTTGATGGCGTTTCCCCCGAGGGCTACGACCAAGAGCTCGTTTTGCTTCATTTTTTTTCGAGCTCCTTGAGACAATCCTCGAGAATGGTGAGCCCCGTATCTATCTGTTCACGGGTAATTACCATAGGCGGAGCCAGCCGGATCGAAGACTCACCGGCTCCGAGGAGAAGGAGCCCCTTGGAGAAGGCGGACGAGAGAAGCCGGTCCCGTTCCTCTTTAGCGGGGGTTTTCTTCGCGTCCCGGACGAGCTCGATACCGATCATGATCCCTAAGCCGCGGACATCTCCTATCAGGGGATGTCTTTCCAGCATGGAGAGGAGCTGGTCCCGCATGTAGGATCCGAGCTCGGTTGAGCGCTCGAGGAGCTGTTCTTCGTCGATTACGTTCAATACCGCCTTTGCCGCTTCCATGATCACCGGACCGCCGTTCAAGGTCCCTTCATGGGCATTATCCACCCAGTCCATGACTTCCGCCCTGGCCACCGCGGCCCCTGCGGGGAAACCGTTGGCGAAGGTCTTGGACATGGTAATGATGTCGGGGACCATCCCGAAGTGTTCGCACGCGAACATCTTGCCGGTTCTGCCGAAACCGGTCTGCACCTCGTCCGCGATTAAGAGTATTCCGTGCTCTCGGGCAATTTCGGTGAGCCGGGTAAAGAACTCCTGAGGCGGAACGATATAACCCCCGGCCCCCTGAACCGGTTCGAAGAGGATAAAAGCGGTCTCGTCGGGGGGGACGATCTTCTTGAAGATAATATCGGTCAGATAATCGAGACAGGCGACATTACAGGAGGGATACTCCCGGTTGAAGAGGCACCTGTAGCAATTGGGGTAGGGGGTGAAATGTCCTATCGGATAGAGGGGAAAGAAACCCCTCCGAGCGGTGAGCCCCGTGGTGGTGAAGCTTACCGCCCCCATGGTTCTTCCGTGAAAGCCGTTTATGAATCCGATTCCGTAGCCCCTCCGGGTGTGCCACTTGGCCATTTTTATAGCTGTATCGATGGTCTCGCTCCCGCTGTTGCAGAAAAATATCCGCTTATCGAAATCCCCGGGGGTCCGGGGGAGGAGCATTTCCGCGTATTCTACCTGTGACGCGGTGTAGTAATCGAGGCTGTTGACGAAAATGAGCTTATCGAGCTGCCTCTTGACCGCTTCGATGA